>JAKAQW010000041.1 GCA_021819525.1 Actinomycetes bacterium | reverse complement strand
CATCGTGCTGTACGGACCGCCGAGCGACCCCGAGGCGTTCGACGCGCACTACTTCGGAACCCATGTGCCGTTGGCGGAGAAGATCCCGGGTGTGAAGGGCTTCTCGGTGAGCAAGCTTGGCGCGATTGACTCCTCGGCGTCGCCGTACTACCTCCTCGCAGAGCTGTCGTTCGACAGCTCGGAGTCGATGCAGGCAGCGCTCGCCACGGCCGAGGGTCAAGCGGCAGCGGGCGACATTGCGAACTTTGCCACCGGCGGCGTGACGATGCTGGTCGCCGACGTCGTCGCCGGGGAGTGAGCCGAAGCCGCATCCGTAGCAGCTGAGCTCGTCTGCTGCCGTCTCTTTCAGCCAGATTCCGTCCAGCGGTCGTCACGCGCTATCGACTGGAGACGATGCGCGCAGTCAGGGGCACCGACGTCGCCGGGCACCAGGCCCGCATCTCCGGACGCGTTCTGAGGGTCGGATTTGCCGACAAGTCCCAGTTCAGCGGTGATTCTCGCGATTGAGAGTAGACCCGGAGGTGCGTTGGCGGGCTGGACATGAGCGGGCGCTCGGGATCGAGGTGGCGCGGCGAGCCGAGACCGCTGCGCACCGGGCATCTGCGCGGCACGTGTCGCGTCTCGCGGACGGTTGCCGACAGGTCGGGAGCGAGCTAGCCTCGCGCGAAGCGATAGCACAGTGGAGCGAGGATGCGTCAGCGGTGAGGAGCCGGGCGGACGGTCCGGCGGCTGGCGGTGGCCACCTCGGCGCAGGCCGATGTGGGTTCGAGAGCGGCGGCCCGGCGGCCGGGGCACGCGGCCAGCCTGACGGGGAAGGCGAACGCGTCGTCGAGGAGCCGCGGCCGGGGATGACGGTGTCGCAGCTGGCCGAAGCCAGCGGGGTTGGTGTGCCGAGCATCCACCACTACCGGAAGCTGGGCCTGCTGCCGCCACCGGTGCAGGTGTCGGCGAACCTGTTCCACTACGACGAGCGCCACGTCGAGGTGCTCCGGATGATCAGGCTCCTGCGGGAACGCCGCGGCATGCCGCTGGCCGCCATCCGCGACGTCCTGCCGGATCTGCTGGTGACCGGCGGATCGGAGGCGGTCGCCGTCGAGCGGTGGGACGCGGTGCTGGCCATCTCCGAGGTGGCCGACGAGGAGCACCACCACGAGGTCCGGGCGCGGCTCCTGCAGGTGGCCCGGGTGGCCTTTGCCGGCCGCGGGTACGGGGGCGTGAACGTGGAGGAGCTCTGCCAGCGCGCAGGGATCGCGAAGGGGTCGTTCTACCGCCACTTCGTCTCGAAGGACGCCATCTACTTGGCTGCGGTGCGCTCCGTGGTGGACGTCGTCGACGAGGCGGTGGCTCGCTGGCGCCGGTCGCTCACCCCCGATGCCGCTGTCGACGCCGTCGCCGGGGTGCTCGAACCGGTGATGCCGCTGCTGCTCGAGGTGGTGGTGCGCGCCGGGCACGGAGACGATGCCCTGGCCGGTGCCGTGCCCGAGACGGTGGCGGGCATCGCCCGGTCGATCGCCCCGCGCCTGGCCGTCGGCGACGGATCGGCGGTGCTGACCATCGCTGGGCAGGTGGCCCGGCGGGCGGTGGACGTGCTCGTGGAGCGGGCCATGGGCCTCGGCCAGCTCGGCCTCTGAGCTCCTCGAAGCCGTGGACTGTGCACGAGACCGCCCCGCGGGCCTCGAGGTCGCAGGTAGTTGACGCCGGTGCCCTGAGCGCGTATATCAGTAGTGACTGGTTGGTCATGCGTGCTATACAGAAGTGCGTCCGACGCAGGAGTGCGTCTGACGGAGGTACGGCCGTCGCATGGACAAGTGAAGGAGCCGCTCGTCGTGGTCGAGGTGTCGCACAACGGAGTGCCAGCGATGCCGCCGGCGTCCGACGTGGCGGCGCCCAGCCCTGGCACCGGGAGATCGGCGCTCGGCGGCGTGCGTGCCCCCATGGGTGTGCGTGGCGCCGGGGGTGTGCCCCCATGCCAAGCCCAGCAGGACCCTGCCGGTGTGCCGGTCCCTGGCGCCGTGCTGGCGCGGGCGGACCACGAGAACTTCCCGGTGGCACTGCGGATCCTGGCGGCAGCCGAGCGGCGACAGCTGATGGCCGTCTACGGCTTCGCCCGGCTGGTCGACGACATCGGCGACGAGCTGCAGCCCGTGGAGGCCCGGCCTGGCGCGCTTGCCTGGGTGGAGCAGGAGCTGGAGCGGGCGCAGCGCCACGAGGCGTCCCACCCGCTGTTCGTGGCGCTCGGCGAGCTGCTGGACACCGGTGATGCGGTCGTGCTCCAGGCCCTGAGGGACTTGATCGCCGCCAACCGCCTCGACCAGGTGACGTCGCGTTATGAGCGCTACGACGACCTGCTCGCCTCGTGCGCCTTGTCGGCCAACCCGGTGGGGCGCCTCGTCCTGGCCATCTTCGGGGCTGGTAGCGAAGAGCGCCTGGCGCTCTCCGACGACGTCTGCACCGGCCTGCAGCTGACCGAGCATCTCCAGGACCTCCGCGAGGACGCCCGGCGTGGTCGGATCTACCTCGCGGCCGAGGACCGCCGGCGCTGGGGCTGCGACGAGGAGGATCTGCTGGCCTCGACGGCGTCGGTGGCGGTGCGCCGGCTCGTGGCGGACTACGCGCGGCGGGCCCGGGAGCTGCTCGGCGCGGCGGTACCGCTGGCCGACGGGCTGGCACCGCGGCACCAGGTGGCGCTGGCCGGCTTCGCCGCGGGCGGCCTCGCCGCGCTCGACGCCATCGCCGAAGCCGACTTCGACGTGCTGGGGGTGGCCTGCCGGCCGTCGCGCGCGCGCCTGGTCATCCACGGCGGCCGGCTCCTCGTGGCGACCCTCCGCCAGCGCCGCGCACGTGTCGCCGAGGGGCACCGTGGGACCGCCGAGGGGCACCGTGGGACCGCCGAGGGGCTCCGTGGGACCGCCGTCCGGGCACGTCGCACCGTCCACGGACCGGCGGGAGCAGGCCGCGGCGGCCGGGTGGGGCTGCGATGACGCCCGAGGACGCCTTCAGCGCCTGCGAGGCCATCACCCGGAGCGAGGCGAAGAACTTCGCCTACGGGATCCGCCTGCTCCGGCCGCCCGAGCGCCGTGCCCTGTCGGCGGTGTACGCGCTGGCCCGGCGGATCGACGACATCGGCGACGGCGACCAGCCGGTGCCGGCCAAGCTGGCCGGTCTCGCGGAGATCCGTCGCCAGCTGGGCGAGCTGGCGGCCGGGGGGGTGCCCGGCGGCGACACCGACCCGGTCATGACGGCCGTGGCGCTGGTGGCCGAGCGCTACCCGTTGCCGCTGGACGCCTTTGTCGAGCTGGTCGGCGGCTGCGAGATGGACGTGGTCGGCACCAGGTACGCCACCTTCGACGACCTGGTCGGCTACTGCCGCGCCGTGGCCGGTACCATCGGTCGGCTGTCGCTCGGGATCTTCGAGGCCCGTGAGCGCGATCGGGCCGCCGTGCTGGCCGACGACCTCGGCGTGGCGCTGCAGCTCACCAACATCTTGCGGGACGTGGTCGAGGACCGGCAGATGGGGAGGGTCTACCTCCCTGCCGCCGACGCCGAGGCGTGCGGGGCCGGCGGCGAGCTCGACGGTCCGCCTGACGCCCTCGCCGCGCTGGTGGCCGTGGAGGCCGGTCGCGCCGCGCAGTGGTACGACCGGGGCCTCGAGCTGCTGCCGCTGCTGGACCGCCGCAGCCGCGCCTGCGTGGCCGCCATGGCCGGCATCTACCGGCAGCTGCTGGAGCGGATCTCGGCGGACCCGCTGGCGGTCACCCGGGGGCGCCTGGCTCTGTCGGGCTGGCAGAAGGCCTGGGTGGCCGGTCGCAGCCTGGTGGGGAGCGCGACGTGACCACGGTGCGCAGTGCCGACGTGGCCGTGATCGGAGGCGGGCTGGCGGGCATCACCGCCGCCTTGGACGTAGCCGACAGTGGGCGGCGGGTGGTCCTGATCGAGCGCAAAGCCCACCTCGGGGGCCTGACATGGTCCTTCGAGCGCCACGGCCGGTGGTTCGACAACGGCCAGCACGTCTTCCTGCGCTGCTGTGACGCCTACCGAGGGTTCCTGGAGCGCATCGGGTCGGCCGGCGACGTCGTCATCCAGGAGCGCCTCGCCGTGCCCGTGCTGCGCCCCGGTGGCCGCCGAGCGGTCATCGGACGGTCGAAGTGGCCGGCGCCGCTGCACCTGGCCGGCGCGATGGCACGCTACGGGCACCTGCCGGTGGCCGACCGCATCCGGCTGGCTCCGGCCGTGGCCGCCTTGAAGCGCCTGGATCTCGACGACCGCAGCCTCGACGACCGCAGCTTCGGCGAGTGGCTGGCAGCCCACCACCAGAGCCGCCGTGCCGTCGACGCGCTGTGGAACCTCATCGTGCTGCCCACGGTGAACCTGCCCGCCTCCGAGGCGTCGCTGGCCATGGCGGCAAAGGTGTTCCGCACCGGCCTGCTCGACCGCGCGGACGCCGGCGACATCGGCTGGTCGGCGGTGCCGCTCGGCGAGCTCCACGGCCGGCGGGCCGCCGAGGCGCTTCGCAGGGCCGGGGTCGAGGTGGTCACCGGTGCCCAGGTCGGATCCGTCGAGGCGGTTGGCGGTGCGTGGCAGGTGTCGATCGGCGAAGCACGCGACCGTGCTGGTGATGTCTCGAGGGACGCGCCGGTCGCTGTGAGCGGTCGGGCCGCACTGTCGACCTCCAAAGGCGCGCTCGCGTCGGCTCCGCCCCGGGCCGGGTCGTCGGGCACCTCCTGGCGTGCCGGCGCGGTGGTGCTGGCCACTCCACCCGCGGTGACCGAGACGCTCGCTCCCGCGGGATCGCTGCCGGCGGTGGCCCGGCTTGGCACCTCGGCGGTCGTCGACGTGCAGCTGGTCTTCGATCGCCGGGTCACCGACCTGGCCTTTTTCGCCGCGATCGACTCACCGGTGCAGTTCGTCTTCGATCGCTCGGCCGCCGGCGGCAACGCCAGGTGCGACGGCCAGTGCCTGGCACTGTCGCTGTCGGGAGCCGACCGCTATCTCGCCGTCCGGCCCGGCACCTTGGTGGCCGAGCTCACCGAGCACCTCGCTGCCTTGGTGCCGGCTGTGGGTCGAGCCCGCCTGGTCGACGCGGTGGTCACCAAGGAGCGCGCAGCCACCTTCCGTGCCGGCGTCGGCTCCGGCGCCTGGCGCCCACCGGCAGGCCTCGTCGCCGAGGGCGTGGCCGTTGCCGGGGCGTGGTGCGCGACCGGATGGCCGGCCACCATGGAGAGCGCCGTGCGCTCGGGCCACCAGGCTGCCGCCGCCGTGGTCGGTGCGTCCCGCTCGGGCTCGTCCTCGCCCCGCGCCGGCTCGTCCTCGCCCCGCTCGGGCTCGTCTTCGGCCCGCTCGGGCTCCTTCGGCGCTGCCGGCTTCGAGCCGACCGCCCCTACCCCCCAGGAGGTCTCGTGACCCAGGCACAGCTCTCGAGCCTCGGGGTCGGTGCACCGGGCACCGAACCCGAGATCTTCGACGCCGGCACCGACGCCGACGCCGGCACCGCTTCGCTCCCTGCCACCGGTCGCCGTGGCCTCGCCCGAGCGCGCAGGGCAGCGCCTCGCGCCGCGCCGGCGCCGACCCGGCAGGGCCTTCCTGCCGTACTCGAGCGCTACGGCGAGCTGCTCGGCCCGGCACTCGACGCGGCGGTGGCGAAGCTGCACCCCGCGCTGCGCCCGGCGCTGCAGCACCACTTCACCGGCGCGGGCAAACGGGTGCGCGGGGCCCTCGTGCTGCTGTCGGCGGCCGCCGTCGGCGCGGAGGAGCAGGCGGTGGTGGACGGCGCGGTGGCCATCGAGCTGGTCCACAACTTCTCGCTGATCCACGACGACGTCATCGACGGCGACGAGGAGCGCCGGCACCGACCTACGGTGTGGGCCCGCTACGGGCTCGGCCACGCCATCGTCGGGGGGGACGCGCTCGTGCTGGCAGCCGTCGAGCTGCTGCTGTCCGAGCCACACCCGGCCCGCGTGCGAGCGGCCGCGGTCCTGGCCCAGGCCACCCAAGCCATGATCGGCGGGCAGGCCGAGGACATGGTCTTCGAGGGCCGCCCGGCGGTCACCGTCGACGAGTGCCTCACCATGGAGGCCGGCAAGACCGGAGCCCTGCTGGCCTGCGCGGCGTCGCTCGGCGCCATCCTGGCCGAGGCGCCCGACCCGGTGATCACGGGGTTGGCCGCCTACGGCGCGCACATCGGCATCGCCTTCCAGGCGGTCGACGACGTCCTGGGCATCTGGGGTGATCCGTCGGTCACCGGGAAGCCGGTCGGCAGCGACTTGCTGGCGCGCAAGCGCACCTTGCCGGTCACCGTCGCCCTCGAAGCCGGAGGGCCTCGGGCAGCCGAGCTGGCCGAGCTGCTCGACGGACCGCTCGACGCCCTGGATCTGGCCCGAGCCACCGTGCTGCTCGAGTGCGGCCGCCGCCGGTCCCTCACCATCGCCGAAGCCCACGTGGAGAACGCGTTGGCCATCTTGGAGGAGCTCGAGCTGGCGCCGGGACCGCGCGCCGAGCTGGTGGAGCTGGCCCGGTTCGTGTCGCGCCGCGATCGATGACCACCACCCGCGCTCCTTCTCCCTGGCCGGCGGGCTCCACCGGGTCGCCGCCGGCGCCGGGGGCTCTTCGGGCACGAGACGGTGCAGGCACTGCTCTCGAGGCGATCGGCCACGAAGCGGCGAGCTTCGGTGATCGTGCGGAGCGAGAAGCCGCCGGCGAGGTCGAAGCCTGCGAGGAGCCCGCCGTCGTCACCGATGCGGCTGTCGCCGACGCGCTCGACCGGGCGTGCCGCGCCCTGCGACGAGGCCAGGATCCGGCCGGCTGGTGGAAGGGCGAGCTGGAGACCAACGTGACCATGGACGCAGAGGATCTGCTGCTGCGCCAGTTCCTCGGCATCGCCCGCGCGTCACAGATCGAGGCCAGCGCCCGCTGGGTACGCTCGAACCAGCGCTCGGACGGCACCTGGGCCAACTTCTACGGCGGGCCGGGAGATCTCTCCACCACCGTCGAAGCCTACGTGGCGCTGCGCCTGGCCGGCGACCCGGTCGACGCCGCGCACATGCGTGCGGCCGCAGCGTTCGTCCGCGGCGCGGGAGGTGTGGAGCGCAGTCGGGTGTTCACCCGGATATGGCTGGCGCTGTTCGGCCTGTGGCGGTGGGACGACCTGCCGGTGCTCCCCCCCGAGCTCATGCTGCTGCCGTCGTGGTTCCCGCTGAACGTCTACGACTTCGGATCGTGGGCGCGCGCCACCGTCGTCCCGCTCACCGTCGTCGGCCACCACCGACCGGTGCGGCCCATCGGCATCGCGATCGACGAGCTGCGCACTGGGGTGCCGCCGGCGCCAGAGCGCCGTGAGCTGACCAGCTGGGCTGGGCGCTTCGGGCTGCTCGACCAGCTGCTGCACCACTACGAGCGCCGCCCGGTGCGCTGGCTGCGCCGCCTGGCCCTGGAGCGTGCCGAGCGGTGGATCGTGGCTCACCAGGAGGCCGACGGCAGCTGGGGCGGCATCCAGCCGCCGTGGGTCTACGCCATGATGGCGCTGCACCTCCAGGGATATCCGCTCACCCATCCGGTGATGGCGGCCGGCCTGGGCGGCCTGGATGCCTTCACCATCGAAGACGAGCGTGGCCGGCGTCTCGAAGCGTGCCAGTCGCCGGTGTGGGACACCGCCCTGGCAGTGCAGGCCCTGGCCGACGCGGGTGCCGAGCCCGACGACCCGGCGCTGGTCGCCGCCGCGCGGTGGCTCGTGGCCCAGGAGGTCCGCGTCCGCGGCGACTGGGCGGTGCGGCGGCCGGCTCTGGCTCCTGGTGGCTGGGCCTTCGAGTTCGCCAACGTGAACTACCCCGACGTCGACGACACAGCCGAGGTGGTCCTGGCGCTGCGCCGGGCGGCAGTCGACGACGAAGGCAGCGTCGAGCGGGCTCTGCGCTGGACCGAAGGCATGCAGAGCGCGGACGGAGGCTGGGGCGCCTTCGACGCGGAGAACACCCGGGCGCTCTGCAGGGAGCTGCCGTTCTGCGACTTCGGCGAGCTGATCGACCCGCCCAGCGCGGATGTCACTGCCCACGCAGTGGAGGTCCTGGCCACCTGCGGACGCCGTGGCCCGGCGCTGGAGCGGGGTGTGGCGTGGCTGCTCGATGCCCAGGAAGCCGATGGATCGTGGTTCGGACGCTGGGGCGCGAACCACGTCTACGGCACGGGCGCCGCGGTGCCGGCCCTGGTGTCGGCGGGGCTGCCCGCTACCCATCGCTCGCTCGCGCGGGCAGTGACGTGGTTGTACGCCCACCAGAACGACGACGGCGGTTGGGGCGAGGACATGCGCTCGTACCGTGACCCGGCGTGGCGCGGGCGGGGCGCCTCGACTGCGTCGCAGACTGCGTGGGCGCTCCTGGCGCTCCTGGCCTGCGGCCGGCGCGACGAGCCGGTCGAGCGGGCGGTGTCGTGGCTGTGCAGCACCCAGCGCCCCGACGGCACCTGGGACGAGCCGTGGTTCACCGGCACCGGGTTCCCCGGGGACTTCTTCATCAACTACCACCTCTACCGGCAGGTCTTCCCGGTGATGGCGCTCGGGCGCTACGTCACGGGCAGCGGCCCGGGCTCCGGTGTGGGGGCGAGGTGACCCCGGTCTCGGTATCTCAGACGGCCGAGCGCAAAGCGGCGCTGGTGCTGCCGCTCGCCGAGCGCGACGTGCCGCTGCCGGGCGATCTGTCTCGGGCTCGTCTCGGACCGGTGGCCGTGGTCGTCGCGGTGCCTGCCGGGCACCAGCTCGCACCCGAGGCCCGTCCAGGTGACGTCGTCGTCCCGGATCCCCGTCACCACTTGGGGGACCGGGTCCTCGGCGCCGTCGTGGTCGCCGACCTGCTCCGCCACGGTGTGCGCGTGCACCAGGCAGCGCCGTGGCTGGGGGCCGACCCCTTCGACGGCGCCGTCTCGGATCTGCGTGGGAGCGAGGCCGGTCCCGACGAAGCTGGCAGCGACGGTTTTCCTGGCCGGGTCGGTGAGCGTCTGGCCCGGCGAGGCCCGCGCGGCGTGGTGGTGCTCGGCGTCGTGCTCCCGCTGGGCGCGGGTGCCCAAGAGGCTTCTCCGGGGCTTGGCGCCACCGACCGGGGCTGGGGCCCCGAGGACCTCCCCGCAGCCGTGCGCCAAGGTCTCGACCGCTGGGCCGGCGCGCTCGGGGCACGCCAGGTGCTGCTGGCCGCGCCACGCTCGTTCTGCGCCGGGGTGCAGCGGGCGGTGGAGATCGTGCAGCGGGCGATCGACCGCTACGGGGCGCCGGTCTACGTGCGGCGCCAGATCGTCCACAACGCCCACGTGGTGAACGGTCTTCGCGAGCGCGGTGCGGTGTTCGTGGAGGAGCTCGGCGAGGTGCCTGACGGGGCGACCGTGGTCCTCGCCGCCCACGGTGTGGCACCGTGGGTGCGAGGTGAGGCCGAGGCCCGACGCCTCACGGTGGTGGACGCCACCTGCCCGCTGGTGGCCAAGGTGCACCGTGAGGCCCGCCGGTTCGCCGCGGATGGTCGGCGGATCGTGCTGGTCGGCCACGCCGAGCACGAAGAGGTGGAGGGCACGGTAGGCGAGGCTCCCGATGCTATCGAGGTGGTGGCCAGCGAGGCGGAAGTGGCGTCGCTGCCAGGAAGTGGCGAACGGCCGATGGCGTACCTCACCCAGACCACCTTGGCGGTCGACGAGACGACCACGGTGATCGACGCCCTGCGTCGCCGGTTCCCCGGCATCGTGGGTCCGGCCGCCGACGACATCTGCTACGCCACCCAGAACCGCCAGGACGCGGTTCGGGCCATGGCCGCTCGGTGCCAGCTGATGCTGGTCGTCGGCTCTGCGAACTCGTCGAACACCGCCCGCCTCGTCGAGGTGGCCCACCGCCAAGGCTGTCGGGCCGAGCTGGTGGAGGACGAGACCGAGCTGCGCTGGGAGTGGCTCTACGGCGTGGAGGCGGTCGGGGTGACCGCCGGCGCGTCGGCTCCCGAGGCGCTTGTCCAGCGCCTGGTCGGCGTCCTGGCCAGCTTGGGCCCCGTGTCGGTGTCCGAGCACCGAACCGCCGCAGAGCACGTCCATTTCTCCCTCCCACCGCAGGTGCGATGATGCCCGTTCCCATCCGTCAGAACATCCGGATCGGCGCCCATCTCATGCGCCAGAAGCTCCGGGGGCGGCGCTACTACCCCTTCATCGTCGAGATCGAGCCGCTGTTCTCGTGCAACTTGTCGTGCCCAGGCTGCGGCAAGATCCAGCACCCCACCGACATCCTGCGCAAGCGTCTCAGCGTGGAAGAGGTGGTCGCGGCGGTGGAGGAGAGCGGCACCCCCATGGTGTCGATCGCCGGCGGCGAGCCGCTGCTGCACCCCGACATCGCAGAGATCGTGGCCGCGCTGGTGAAGCGCAAGGTCTACGTGTACCTCTGCACGAACGCCGTGCTCCTGGCGCGGCGCCTGGAGAAATTCACCCCGTCGCGCTACTTCTCCTTCGTCGTCCACGTAGACGGCCTGAAGGATCGCCACGACGCCGCCGTGGACCGTCCCGGCGTCTTCGACACGGCAGTGGCGGCCATCCGCTCTGCGAAGGAAGCCGGCTTCCGGGTCACCACCAACTCCACCTTCTTCAACACCGACTCGCCCAAGACCGTGCGTGAGCTGCTCGACTTCTTGAACGACGACCTCGGTGTCGACGCCATGATGATCTCGCCGGCCTACGCGTACGAGAAGGCGCCCGACCAGCAGCACTTCTTGCCCGTGACCCGGACACGGGAGATGTTCCGAGAGGCCTTTGCCGGCCGGCGCAAGCACTGGCGGCTCAACCACTCGCCGCTGTTCTTGGACTTCTTGGAGGGTAAGGCCGACTTCGAGTGCACGCCGTGGGGGATCCCGAGCTACTCGGTGCTGGGCTGGCAGCGACCGTGCTACTTGATGGCTGACGGCTATGCCCAGAGCTACCAGGAGCTGGTGGAGACCACCGACTGGTCGAAGTACGGACGGGGCAAGGATCCGCGCTGCGACAACTGCATGGCCCACTGCGGCTACGAGCCGTCAGCCGTGCTGGCCACCATGGGGTCGTTGCGCGAGTCGTTGCGCGCGATGGTGAGCACCCACTGACCAGCCCGCCAGGGGTGATAGGACCGGCAACGGCCGCAGCTGGGCGCAGCGGACAGCTGTTCGTGCCAAGGCGCCCGACCGTGATGAGCACCCACTGACCGGCTGGGAGCGGACCAGGCGGTGCTGGCCTACGCTCGGTGCTCGTGGATCGGCCTCTCACCTGGCGCCATGCGCGCGCCGACACGAGCAATTTCGACCGCGGGCTGGTGCCGGTCGAGGCCGATGCCGCGCTCGACCTGCGGGCGCTGCGCAGCGCCTCGGCCTACGGCCTGGTGGCCATGGCCTGCCTGGTCGCGCACAACGACCGCCTCCTGGCGCCCACGACCGTGCTGGCCCCCCTCGATCGGTTGGCTGCCGCCGATCTGGCAGCGGCCGGGTTCTCCTTCGTCGTGCACGAGTTCCTCTGTCCCGTGCAGGGCCGCTTCGACGAGCTCGAGGCGGCAGACGGCGCCCGCCGCCGGGCTCCGGCCCTGCCGAGCTGGTGCCCGGACCCTGGCGGCGACCTGGTCCTGGCAGTGCACCCGGTTCATGACCGGGCCGAAGAGGACGCCGCCGCCGAGGCGATCAGCGCCGGCCTCGTCGACGTGGCCCGGGCACAGCGCATCGACCTGGTGCTCGAGCTGCTCCGGGCGACGGGTTCGAACCGCCGCCGCCACGCCGGCACCTTCGACGCCTATGTGGCGGCCCGGTTGGTCGACGGTGGCGGCGAGCTGGCCGTGGAGATCGCCGTGGGTGACGTAGGCGTCGGGCTGCGCTACGGGCTGGCTGCGGTGTCGAAGTGCCCGGTCGCCGACGACGCCGAGGCGGTCGACGCGGTGCTCGGCGGATGGCGCAGCCCGGCGCCTCGGGGCGCGGCCCCCCCGCCGTGGTCGGCTGCGGCTCGAGGGCACCCAGGTGCCGAGGAGAAGGATCCCGGCTCGGGAGCCACACCGGGGGAAGCGCCACCGGCGCGCCCCGCGGGCACGGCGCGGGGGTCGGCGCCTTGCAGCGCGGGCTCGGCGCAAGGACCGCTGGCCCGGCTCTTCGCTCAGGTGGTGGACGCCGGCGGCATGGTGGTGGTCCGCAGTGGCACGGCCCGCCACGGGCGGTTCGCCACCGGCACGACGCGGGCCGTCGTGCCTGCGGTGCGCGGCACCATCGTGTCGTGCAGGGTCCCGGTGGGCAGGGCGACCCGATTGCGCCGGGTCGGGCCGGTGGGCACCGCGAGCGCCGCGCCGGCGCACCAGTCTCGGGTCGAGCCCCGAGCGGCTGCGGGCACCGGGCCCTGCGGTCCGGCGCAGGCTGCACCGCGCTGAGCAGCCCGATGCGCGCTCAGGAAGCCAGGAGCTCGACCAGCGCGTCGGTGTCGGCCAGGTCGGGGAGCACGGCGTCGGGACCCAGCGCGGCCAGATCGGCCACAGGGATCCGGCCGGTGCCCACCAGCAGACATCGGGCTCCGGCCGCCCGGGCGGCAACCAGGTCGTTGGGAGCGTCGCCCACCACCCAGATCTCCTCCGGTGCGAAGTGCCGTCCGAAGCGGGCTGCCACCCGGGCCACGGCGATCCCCACGAGCTGGCGGCGATCGGCGTGGTCGCTGCCGAAGGCGCCGGTGTCGAGGTCGAAGAAGCGCAACAAGCCCAACGCCCCGAGCTTCACCGCCGCATTGGGCGCGATGTTGCCGGTCACGATGGTCTGGACGGTGGCGGGATCGGTGTCGATGCGGGTGAGGATGGCCTCGATGCCGGGCATGACGACGCCGGTGTGCCCGATGTCGTCGGCCGCCGCCGCCAATGCGCGCCCGAGCTCGCCGAGCACGACGGCGACGTCGACCGAGCCGGGCTCGATCTCGAGCAAGTCGAGGTACTCGGCCACGATCTGGGGGTCGGTCTTGCCGGCCATGAAGATCCGTCTCGGCGGCGGTCGCCCTACTACTGCTTTCAGTGCTGAGTCGAACACGGAAAGCGAGATATCTCCGCAGCGCACCAAGGTGCCGTCGATGTCCCACAAGATCAGGCGTCGCATCGCCTGCCAGCTTGGCACGGGCGCCGCTGGCTCGACGGGCTGTGGTCGCCAGGGTCGGGCTGGTGCCGTGGACTCGAGGGCCGGCATCAGTATCCTGCAGTGTGCTCGTTGGCCGTGGTGCATCGGCTCTGTGGCGACCCCCCAGAGGCGGCGCACCTGTGACGCGCTGCGCCGGTTCGACGACCTCTGGTGCTCGAACCGGCGGGGGAAGGCCGAGAGAGCTGCCTCTATGACCACGTTTCGTGAGATCGCTCCCAGCCGGCACCCAGGATCAGCTGGGAGCATGGACCGGTGATGGCTACTGCGGCCCCCCCGGCCCCTCCGGCGTCGCTGTCCCCGGCTCGCCGTGAGCGGAGCCGGCACTGGCGCGCGGTGCTTCGCCGGCCGAGCGGCGACGTGGTGGCCGTCGTGGTGTTGGTGGTGATCCCCGTGCTGGCCTACGCGGTGCCGGCCATGCTCGGCCACCCGGTGCTCGCCGGCGACGACGCGAACCAGAACTTCCCCATGCGGGTCCTGGTCGGCCACCAGCTCCGAGCCGGGCACCTCCCTGTGCTCGACATGCGCATCTGGAGCGGTGCCCCGCTGCTCGCCGGCTGGAACGCCGGGGCGGCGTACCCCTTTACCTGGCTGTTCGCCGTCCTGCCGGGGGCGGCCGCGTGGGCGGCGAACCTGATGCTCACCTCGTGGGTGGCCGCGATCGGCCTGTTCGGCTTCCTGCGGGCCAACCACCTGCGGCCGTTCCCCGCTGCGCTCGGGGCGATCACCTTCGCCTTCGTCGGTGCCATGGACGCGCAGGTCGTCCACTTCGGGCTGGTGGCAGGGGTGAGCTGGATCCCGGTACAGCTGCTGGCCACCTTGCGCCTGAGCGAGGCGGGCGACACCGCGGGGCGGGCCCGGTGGTGCGCGGTGCTGGCGGCATCGTCGGCGATGACGCTGCTGGCCGGTGACCCCCGGGCGGTGGACGTGGCCGTGTTCGTAACGGGCCCCTACCTGCTGTGGCGCCTGGCTCGGGTGCCGGGCAGGAGGTGGTCGCTCGCGACGTGGGTGGGGGTCGCGGTCGTGGTGGCCGGTGCCCTGGGCGCGCTGCAGCTGCTGCCGGGGTTGCACGCGGTCAGCGCGAGCCAGCGCGCTGCGCCGAGCTTCAACCTGTACAACAGCGGTTCCTACCCGCTGTCGTGGCTCCTGGTGCTCTTCGAGCCGAACCTGCTCGGCGGATCGGGGTCCTTCGGCGCTCCGGCGTTCCTGGCCGGCTACAACTTGACCGAGGTGACCGGCTACGTCGGGGTGTTGCCCTGGGTGGCGGCGTTCGCGCTGCTCGCCCAGCTCCGGCGCCACCGGCCGCTGCCGGAATGGGTGGTGTGGGAGCTCGTGGCAGCGCTCGGCATCGTGCTGGCCCTCGGCGGGAGCACCCCGGCTTGGCACCTGCTCATCCGGATCCCGCTGTTCGGCGCCCAGCGCCTGCAGAGCCGCAACATCATGGTCACGGACCTGGCGCTCGGGGTGCTGCTCGCGTACTGGGTCGACAGCTGGCTTGCCCGGCGGGCGTTGGCCGACGGAGCGCGTACCTCGACACGCCGCGAGCGCCTCCTCGGTGCGCTGCCCGCGCTCGGGGTGGCAGCGACCGGGGTGCTCTCGATCTGCTGGGGGGCGGGCATGCTGCGCTGGCTCGGGGTGAGCGCCTCGCTCGCCACCGAGGACGGCGGGCTGCGCCCGTGGTTCGTCCCCACCGTGGTGCTGGGCTCGGCCGCAGCTGCCCTGGTCGTCTTCGGCTACCGGGTGGCCGCTCGGCGCCGGCAGGTGCTGATCGGCGCGTTCGTCGCGGTGGACGTGATCTGCTTCTTGGTCACGTCGTTGTTCCTGGTGGCACCGGGCGCGGGTTACCACCGCGGCGGGCCGGCGGTGGCTTCGGTGTCCTCGGCGGCAAACCCCGGGCCCGGCCCGCTGGTACCGGTGGTGGACCTCGGCATCCCCGGCCGCTTCGCCGTCTACGACCCGGCGCTGTTGGCGGGCAACCGAGCCGAAGCTATCGGGGCGCCCGACGCGAACCTGCTGGTCGGCGGGTACTCGCTGCAGGGCTACAGCGCCATCGTGAACGGCGCCTACGCGAGGGTCACCGGTGCGCACGGGGCCATGGGCGCCGGCGAGGACGTGCTGTCGGTGCCGGCCATCGGCAACGGCGTGCTCGACCAGCTGGATCCCGGTGCCCTGGTCACCCCGCCGCAGTACCTGGTGGTGGCCGCCGCCCGGGCCGCCGCCCTGGCCGCGTCGGGCTCGACCTTCGGGCCCGATCCGGCCGCAGGACAGCGCCGCCTGGTGCCCGGCACCGAGGCCCACTGGTACTTCGGCGAGCCGGTGGAACTGACCTCGCTGCAGGTGCCGCTCTCGGCAGCGACCCGTTCCACCACGGCCGGCGCTCACGGCGCAGCGACCGGGAGCCACGGCACGGTGCAGTTCGGTGTGCTGTCCAGCTCCGGGGTGGTCCGCTGGCTGGCCCCTGTCTCGGCCCAGGCCGCCTCGAGATCGGCACCAGGGCCTGTCACCTTCGCCCCGCCGCGGGGGCTCGAAGCAGTCGGCCTGGTGGCCCGGGCCACCGTGCCCGTCGACACCGGCGTGCCGGTGGTGACCACCGCCTCGGGGGTGGTGCTCGACACGGACGGCGCGCTCCAAGGGGCGCTCACCACCGGTCAGTGGCGCTACTTCTCCCAGGACGGCCCCTTTGCCGTGTTCGCCGCCACCCATCCGGTGCCGCCGCTCACGTTGCGCCCAGTGCCGGGGGGTACGGTGCGTGGTGCGAGCGTCCGCCGCCTGCACGGCCCGGAGCTCGCTCCGTCGTCGGCGAGCGTCTCGAGCCCCCACGGAGTGGTGGTGGTGCGCTCGGTGGCCGCCATCGAGGGGTGGACGGCCACCTGGCGGTCTGACGGATCGAGGACGGCCGTCGCCTTGCCCGTGCAGCGCGTCGGTGCGGTGCAGGCGGTGACGGTCCCCGCCGGCCGGGGAGTGCTGCACTGGGTGTACGACGCACCGGGGCTGCGCACCGCCGAGCTGGCCGGTGCCGGTGGTCTGGTCGCCCTGGGCGGGCTGGTCGTGGTGGGCGTGGTCCTCCCGCGGCGGCGCCGGACATCGGCACCCTAGCCCTGCTTGGGGGTCCATGAGCGTTTGGCGGCTAGTTCTCCCAGCGTCGAATCGTCACCATGAAGGTGATGACATCACTGGGATCTGTAGGTTCGGTCCGTCGAAGCGAAGGGCCGGCCCACCTGGCCGCCCTCGACGAGCTGGCGTCTGCGGCATGGCGGCGCCAGGCCAGCTGCCGTACGCTCGACCCGTCACTGTTCTTCCCGTCCGGGTCCTCGGGCACCGAGGCCCAGGACGCGGCGTCGGCGAAGGCGATCTGCTCGACGTGCCCGGTGGCTGCACCGTGCCTGGAGTTCGCGTTGACGACGAACCAGGAGTACGGCGTGTGGGGCGGTCTGGACGAGGAGGAGCGGCGGGAGATCCGGCGTTCGTGGCGCCGCCGGCGCCGCGAACGGGTCAGTGCCTGCTGAGGGTGTCGAGGGTCCTGGCGGTGCCGGTCGCCCGGCGCACCCACCAGTCACTGATCGTCGGTGCGGGCGCGCCGTGTGATCGATGGAGCCCCGCCCAGCGCCGGGCGTGGCGGGCGAGCCAGGCGACACTGGACGACGGGTCTTGCTCGAGCATGGCCCGGAGCGCGAAGCGCCGTTCGCCTCGCCGGACGCCGACACCGATCTCCCGCCCGGCACGCACGAGGTCGCTGTGGGTCAAGACGAACCCGGCTCGAAGCGGCGCGACCAACGCGTCGAGCAGGTCGTCGACCGTCACTTCTGGTCCGATGGCCCCCGGTGCCTGGCGCAGAGCGGCAGGGAGATCCTCTGGCGGTGCCGTGCCCAGCGCTTCGTCGGCCAGGGCGCTGGCGGTGAGTGCCGCCCAGGGGGCGGCTGCGGGGTACGTGGCGGCGGCCGCGAGATAGCCGGGTGCCCACGACCACAGGTGCTCCCACAGCAGCGCTCTCGCCGCGTGCGCCAGGCGCCGGCGGGCAGTGTCGGTGGCCGCAGACTGCGAGGCTTCGCCCAGATGGGCGTACAGGGCGAGGAGGCTCGCGAGGTGGTCGGCGCCTGTCGGCGGGTCGAGGCCGAGCGCACGCCAGACGCCGGCAACCCGATCCGCGCCTTCCCCGCCGAGCTTGCCTTCGGGTCCGAGATGGATCGACGCGTACGGGGGGAGCTCGAGGACGAACAGGCGGGTGTGCTCGGCCGGGCTCCAGGCGGCCAGTCCGAGCGCCTCGGCGATCGGCCCGTGCTCGGCCGGGGGCAGGATGCTGAGCGAACCGAGCGCCCGCAGCAGCTCCCAGCGATGATCCGGGGCGCGCTCGTCGCAGGAGGCGATGGCACCGCCATCGTCCCGCTCGCCGTCGTCGGCCGCCACCATTCGGTGCGACCCATCGGCCTCGGCATCGGCGAGAGGCTCCCCCGACACCGCGCCCTGCCCGGACGCCGCACGCTCCTCGGACGCCGCACGCATCAGCGATGCGGTGCCAGGCTCAGGTGTGCTGGCAGTGGCGACCGGTGCGCCGATGGAGCGGCTCATCGGCTGGCGGTGCGGATGGGGGACGATGTGGGGATGGGGAAGGTCTCCGGTGAAGGCTTCAGCGGGCGCATCAGCCACGTCGGGCGGCGGGTTGCGTCAGGGGAGTAGGTGCCCGCAGGGCGGGTCGCCTCCATCCACTTCGCGTAGACCTCGCGAGCCCGCTCGGTGTCGACGGCCACGTCGCCGTGGGTGTCACCGGGCTGGGCCCGGGTGACGCGCACGGCCTGGTGCCAGCAGTGCATGCCCGAGATCGGGTCGGGGTGCACCGGGAACGTCAGGTTCTGGTGGACGCCGGTGTCGGACCACCAGATGCGCTGGGTGTCGGGGTCTGTGGACTGGTAGGGCCGCACCTGCTCGAGGGTGTGCATGGCCCAGCCCTCGTCGCTGTGGCCGAGCGTGACGGTGGCCATCATGCCGCCCGAGCTGACCTGGTCGTGGCCGACGAGCTTCCAGCGGCCCATGTGGTGGCTGCAGGCGACGACGCCAGGGCGGATCCCTTCGGTGATCCAGGCCTTGGCCACGAAGTACCCGATGTCGGTGGTGACCCGGAGGAGATCCCCGGTGCGGGCCACGCCGAGGCGTTCGGCGTCGCTCGGGTGGATCCACACCGGGTTCGTGTGCGACAGCTCGTCGAGCCATTTGGAGTTCGCCGAGCGGGTGTGGATCTGCGTCGGGAGCCGGAAGGTGGACAGCAGCACCATCTGATCGGGGGCCATGTTGGCGGGGTGGACGTGGCTGCGGATGTAGC
The DNA here is from genome assembly GCA_021819525.1 of Actinomycetes bacterium. Taxonomy (GTDB): domain Bacteria; phylum Actinomycetota; class Acidimicrobiia; order Acidimicrobiales; family UBA8190; genus JAKAQW01. The sequence goes on along the minus strand of JAKAQW010000041.1, from coordinate 7,407 downwards.
CGGGAAGCGCATGCTCGGGCCAGCCCCACGACGCCAGGGTGGAGGAGTAGAATTCGAGCCTGCCCGACGGGGTAGGAAAGCCCCGGCGCACCTCGTCGCCCACGAGCACGCCCACGGCGCGCCGCCCTTGGTCGTCGGGGGTCGGTGCGCCCATGGGGACGACGTTGGGGCTGTCGGGCTTGGGTGTCGCGCTGTAGACCCGGCCGAAGGGGCCGACCGCCGTGTCGACCAGCTCGTCGGCGGGCACCGGCTGGTGGAACAGCTGGCCCTGGCCCCGGGTGATCTCGAAGGCGCCGTAGCGACGCATGTACTCGAGGGCGGTGAGCCCCTCGGCGGCTGCTTTCTCGGGCAGCCCGGGCACCGAGTGCTCGAACATCCAGCCGTAGTACTCGTCGACGCTCAGCTTCTGGCCGGGGTGTGCCCGTGACTCGTGGTACTGGCGGATGCCCAGGCTGCCGTCGGGGTCGATCCGCCACGACAGCTCGATGTAGAACTCGTTCTCTTCCCAGACCTCGCCCGGGTTCACCTGGCGGGTGTCGGTGACCTGCTCTCCACGCCGCTCGCGCGCGGCGCGCAGCACCGGCTGGCGAAATCCCACCCACTGCCCGTCGTACTGCTCGTAGGAGTGGGTGTCGTGACGCTCCGAGGCATGGCCCATCGGCAGTACCCAGTCGGCGAAGTAGGCCGACTCGTTCCACGTCGGGGTGAGCGCCACGTAGCAGCCGACCTTGTCGGTGTCGGTGAGCACCTCCATCCACGACAGCCCGTCGGGGTTCGTCCACACCGGGTTGTAGACGCGGGTGAAGTAGGTGTCGAGCCGGCCCCTGCCGTCTTTCAAGAAGTGTGGCAGGAGGAAGCTCATCTCGTTCTGCGCCAGGGGGAACTCGAGTGGCCACGACAGCTCCTGCCAGACCTTGGGGTGCGGGGGCAGGTGGATGGGCCGTGGCACGAACTTGTTGTAGGCGTTGGGGAAGGTGCCGCCCTCGGTGGCCACCGCCCCGAGCAGTGCGGCCAAGAAGAACACGGTGCGGCTCACCTGCCAGCCGCCGAGGTTCGACGCTGCCGCCGAGCGCCACGAGTGGCCAGAGAACCGGGTGCCGGCTCCGGCCACCACCTCGGCCACCTCGGCGATGGTCGCCGCGTCGACGCCGGACTCCGCGGCGGCGAAGTCGAAGCTGTACTCGTCGTAGAGCTCGCCGAGCGCCTGGCGGAACGAGTCGAAGGTGGGCGGCAGCTCGGGCCGGCACGCGGCCAGGTACTCCTCCCAGTTCCACCAGTCGTAGATGAACGACCAGTTGGCTCGCCCGGTGGTGATGATGTGGCGGGCGATGGCCAAATTGATGGCCGCCTCCGATCCAGGCTGGGGAGACAGCCAGAAGTCCGCGTGCGTGGCGGTGTTCGACAGGCGAGTGTCGAGCACGATCACCTTTGCCCCGTTCGCGCGGGCCTCGGTGATGCGCTGGGCGTGCGGGTTGAAGTAGTGGCCGGTCTCCAGGTGCGAGCTGATGAGGTAGATGACCTTCGCATGGGCGTGGTCGGGGCTCGGGCGGTCCATGCCCGACCAGAACTGGAACCCGGTGCGTCCACCACTGGAGCAGACGTTGGTGTGGCTGTTGTGGCCGTCGACCCCCCAGCTGGCGAGCACCCGCTCGGTGAAGCCGTCCTCGCCGGGCCGGCCGATGTGGATCATGATCTCGTTCTGGCGACCTTCGACGATGGCCCGGCGCAGCCGATCGGCGATCGCGTCGAGCGCCTCGTCCCAGCTGGCTCGCTCCCAGCGGCCCTCACCGCGCGCTCCCGCGCGCTTGAGCGGGTACAAGATGCGGTCGGGGTCGGTGACCTGGTTGATGGTGGACGGTCCCTTGGCGCAGTTGCGGCCCCGGGAGCCAGGGTGCTCGGGGTTGCCTTCGAACTTCCTCACCTGGAGGGTGTCACGGTCCACGTAGGCCAGCAACCCGCAGGCCGACTCGCAGTTGAAGCAGGTGGTCGGCACCAACATGGCGTGGTGCTCCACCCGCTCGGGCCAGGCCCGGCTGTCGAGCTCGACCCAGTCGTCCCAGCGCTCCTTGGGCGGGAAGGCGCCGAGGATGGTCTTCGAGGCGCCTTGGTAGAAGGTCTCCCCCCGGGCTTCGGTGGCGGCGCGGGCAGCGGACACGCGCTTGCCGAGCGCGCCGAGGTCGGGGGTCGGCTCGACGGTGTCGTGACGCTTGGCCATGGGCGATGGGCTTTCTGCTCGAGAAGAGCACCGGCTCTACGAAGAAGACCGGCGCGCTGACGGATAGGGGCTCGGTGACGGATGGGGGCGCGCAGACGCAGGAGGCCTACGACGATCTGCGGTCCGAGGCAGCGGGTCTGTGTGGTAGCTAGGCCAGGGGCACGCACTGGCCGGCTTGGACATAGGCGTGCTCGTGGGCGAGCAGGCCGACCAGGGCGAAGGGCACGGCGACCACCCCGATCCACGGTGCGGCCACCCCCAGCGCCACCAGCACCAAGCCCGGCCAGAAAAAGCCGGCGTAGCGGCCACGCAGCATCTCGGCGGCCGCGAGATGCGCGTGCGCAGTGGGATGGGTGAGGGTCATCTCGCCTGCGACGAACAGCAGGTGCACGGCGGCTGCGATGGCCATCGTCACCTCCAGGGCGTGCACCGCCACGTGTGGTGCCGACAAGCCCACGGCGAAGGGCAGCAGCGCGGCGGCTCCCACGAGCGCGCCCTGCGCGGCGAGGTGCGGGGGGAGCAGCGGGCTCTGCCACAGATCCCTGGCTTTGGCCTGGGCGAAGAGGAAGGCGGTGTAGCAGGCAGTGCCCAGCGCCCCGGCCAGGGCGAGACCGCCGGTGATCTGCTCGGCGCGATCCGCCGTGCCGGGCGCGAGAGCGCCGGTGCCACCCAAGACCGACAGCACGAGGAACACGGTGGCCGTCGCCCCGTAGAAGCCGATGACGAACGAGCCACGTACCAGCCACGAGCGCCAGTGGTGACGGGTGAAGATCAGGTAGAAGCGCATCGGGTGCTTCAGGTCCCAGATCAGCAGCACGCCGGTGACGGCCAGGAACCCCAGTGCCAGGGAGGGGGCGACGTAGCGCATCGTCGAGCTGGCGAAGCCGAGGCGTCCGAGGTAGCCGAGCACCACGGCGACGGCGAGCGCACCCGCGGCGATCCCCTTGGTCCAGGTGTAGAGGCTCACCCGCCATCCCCACGGGGCGTGGTGGGGCACGTCGTAGGAGACCAGCGCAGCAGCCGACGAGTTGTGGTGGGCGGGATGGCCGCTGCGCACCAATTGGCGGTCCCGGGGGTCGCCTTGGGTGGCCCAGGCGTACAGCCCGCCGTCGGGGCGCCGGGCGGCGAGAGGATCCAACGTCGCCTGATGGGCACCTTTGTAGAACAGGCCGGGACGGGTCTCCTTTTCCGGCCGGCGCACGGAGACCGGCTCGCGCTGGACGATCCGAGACACCGCAGAAGCCGGGTCGTTCATGTCGCCGACCAAGATGGCTTCGGTGGGGCAGACCGACACGCAGGCCGGCTCCAGGCCGACGTCGAGGCGGTGCGCACAGAAATTGCACTTCTCGGCGGAGTGGTCCTCGGGGTTGATGAAGATGGCGTCGTACGGGCACGCCGCGATACAGGCCTTGCAGCCGATGCAGATCGACTTGTCGAAGTCGACGATGCCGTCGGGCCGCTTGTACATGGCCTGTGTCGGGCATGCAGCGACGCAGGGCGCGTCGGTGCACTGGTTGCACCGGGTCACCTGGAAGTTCCGGCGGACCTGGGGGAACCGGCCCACCTCGACCGACTTCACATAGGTGCGGGTCACCCCGAGCGGCACGGCGTTCTCGCTCTTGCACGCCGTGGTGCAGGCGTGACACCCGATGCACTTGGTCTGGTCGAGGACTTTCACCCACCGTGGCAGGCGGAAGTCGCTGACAGCGCGGGCCGGGCGTTCTTCGGCGATCGTCATCGAGGGACACGATACGGTGCCAGCCGGTCCGTCGGTAGAGGGACGTCGCTTGGCAGCTCCCAAGGAGGGATTGGGGGGCACAGGGGCAGTGCACGGCTGGAGCTCGGGGACGAGCGGCTTCGGTGCCCGTGGCGGTCAGCTGGCCAGTGGGTGCACCCGGGCCGAGCCGAGCAAGCGCCGAGCCAGCCTCCCGAGCACGGCATCTGTCGGCCAGACCGCGCGGATGGCGCGGGTCAGGTCCACCCCGTCCATCTCCACTGCACAGAGGCGACCCGCCTCGAGGTCGTCGGCCGCGGCCAGCACGCTCAGCACCGCAGGCCCCTCTCCTCGGCGAGCGGCGGCCAGCAAGGCGGCCGACGAGCCGAGCTCCAGGCGCGAGCGGGCACCGCCCCAGGGCGCGAGCGCTCGGTCCAAGACCTCACGGGTCCCCGAGCCCTGCTCGCGCACCACCAGCTCGGTTCGGGCGAGCTCCTCGCCGCCCACCACGCGGTGCTCCGACGCCCACGGGTGGCGCGGCGGCACCACGACCACCAGCCGGTCGGCCGCGATCGTCCTCGTCGCCATGCCAGGGAGGTCGCGGTCGTCGCCCTCTACGAACCCGATGTCCACACGGCGCTGGGCCACAGCCGACACCACCTGAGCCGAGTTCAGCACTTCGAGGGCCAGCGCGACGCCTGGTGTGTCGGATCGCATCGCCTCGATCCACGCCGGGGCGAGGTGCTCGGCCACGGTGAACGACGCGGCGATGCGCAGGCGCGACGCCGTCTCGGAGCGGAGGCGTTGCGCGGTGGCAAGGAGGGTGTCGGTCGTGGCCAGCACCTGGCGGGCGCTGGTCACGATCTCCTCGCCGGCGGCGGTGAGCCGGGTGCCCGACGGATCCCGGCGGAGCAGCTGCACGCCGAGGGCGCGCTCCAAGCCGGTCATCCGCATGCTCACCGCCGGTTGGGTGAGCATGTGACGAGCAGCGGCGCGACCCATGCTGCCAGTGTCGGCGACCGCGACGAGCAGCGCCAGATCCCGCAGGTCGAATCCTTCGGTCCCGGACATGGCCGGATCTTAGGGTCCGCCGCTGGTGGCACCGCTTTGCCCGTGGCGAGCGGGCTTCCCGGAGATGCCGGTAGCGATCGGTATGCTGCGGGCCATGGCCGATGGCGACGTCTCTCGTCCCGTGTTCTGGGCCGACCAGATCGCCATGGAGCTGGCGGCATCGACTGCTGCTCCGGCGACAGACGGGATCGCCGAGCATCCCGCGGACGGTCGAGACGACCCTGCGAGCGCGGGAGGTGCCGGCCCCGCTCAGGTGATGAACGACTCGAAGACGCCCTCGGGCCGGGCGCACGTCGGCGCCTTGCGTGGGGTGCTGGTCCACGACGCCGTGCTGCGCAGCTGCCGGGCAGCTGGGATGGCGGCGACCTACCGGTTCGGCTCCGACGACATGGACCCGCTCGACGAGCTGTCGCCGGGCCTCGAAGACCACCTCCGCCCGCACCTGGGCAAGCCGCTGCACGCGGTGCCGGCACCGCCCGGGGTCGACGCGCCGGACTTGGCTACGTGGTTCATCGACGAGCTCTTCGGCGTGTTCGAGCCGCTCGGCGTGGGTGCTGTCACCTACCGGATGCGCGACGTGTACCGCAGTGGCCAGTTCGACGACGCCATCGATGCCATCGTGCGCCATGCCGGCGCCGTGCGCGAGGTGTACCGGCGGGTCAGTGGCTCACAGCGCCCCGACGACTGGCTGCCGCTGCAGGTGGTGTGCGAACGCTGCGGGCGGATCGGCACCACGTCGGTGAGCGACTACGACGGCGAGACCGTGGCCTACCAGTGCCGACGCGACCTGGTGGCGTGGGCCGAGGGCTGTGGCGCGTCTGGGCGGGTGTCGCCGTTCGGTGGCCGCGCCAAGCTGCCGTGGAAGCTCGAGTGGGTGGCCAAGTGGCACGTCTTCGGGGTGACCGTCGAGGGGGCGGGCAAGGACCACACCACCCGGGGCGGGTCCCGCGAGGTGGCGGCGGCCTGCCTGGAAGCCGTGTTCGACGAGGTGGCCCCGCGGAACGTTCCCTACGAGTTCTTCCTGGTGGGCGGGCGTAAGATGAGCTCGTCGCGGGGTCGGGGGGTGGCGCTCGGCGACATGGCGCGCCTTGTGCCCCCGGACCTGCTGCGCTTCGTCATGCTGCGGGTGCCGCCCCGTCGGGCCGTGGACTTCGAGCCCGACCTGGCCACCGTGTCGCGGCTCTTCGACGACTACGACCGTCTGGTGAACAAGGTGGCCAGCGGCGCATGCACACCGGCCGACGTCGCGCTGTACGAGACGGCCCGGGCACATCCAGCCGAGCGGGGTCCCCTCGGCGGCTCTTCGGTGCGCCCAGCTCCGGTCAGCCGGTCGTTGCCCCCCTTCGACACCGTCGTCAGCGTGCTGCAGCTGCCGCATCTCGACACGGTGGCTGCCTTGGAGCGCGGGATCGGCAGGCAATTGAGCGCCGGCGAGCGCTCGGTGCTCGACGAGCGCATGGCGTCGGCCCGGACGTGGCTGGAGGTGTTCGCGGATCCGGCGGAGCGCATCGAGCTCCAGCACGCGGTCCCGGCCTCGGCCGAGGCACTGGACCAGCGCCAGCGGGCATACCTCCACGTGCTGGCCGACCTCCTGGAGGACTGCCCCTGGCAGGGCACGGCCGTGCAGGCGGCGCTGTTCGACGCGGCCCGTTGCACGCCTATCGCCCCCCGGGACGGCTTCAGCGCGGTGTACCAGGTGTTCTTGGGCCGTCGTGACGGGCCACGCGCGGGGTACCTCCTGGCCTTCCTCGATCGCGCACAGGTGCTGGCCCGGCTCCGGGCGCTGCCCTACGACGCGGCCGGCCTCTGGCAGGCGACGGCGTGCACCTCGATATCAGAGGCGGTGGACTGGGTGGCCGAGGTGGTACCTGGGGCTGCTGCGCCGGCGACAGCGCCGGCCGAGGTGGTGTTGCGGCCCGTCGCGATCGACGGCGTCGGCGTCAGCGGTACCGGGATGTCAGGCGGCGCAGCGCAGGCTCCCGGCTCGCCGGCATCGGTCGCGGCAGCAGGGGTGGAGCTCGACGTGCTCGACAGCCAGGGCCGGCGCCACCGGGCTCGGCTGGCCCTGGGCGGTCCTGGCGCCGCCGGCAGCCGCCAGCAGGTGGCAGTGGCCGAGCAGGTGGCAGCGGCGTTGACCGAGGCCGGCTACGAGGTCCGGAGCGCGCCGCGCCGCGCAGCGCCTGACCACAGCGCAGCGCCTGGCGGCAGAGCCCGGAGGGCGAGCGCCGGCTGACCGATCGGTCGCGGCCGGCTCGGCGACGAACCGCGCCGCCTGTCAGCTGCCGGTCAACGGGCTCAGGATCTCGCCGAGGAGCCCGCGAGAGGCCGTAGAGGTCGTCGATGCCGTAGAGGCCGTCGAGGCCGTAGAGGCCGTAGAGCCGTCGTTCGACCCCGACAGGTCGAGATC
>JAKAQW010000217.1 GCA_021819525.1 Actinomycetes bacterium | reverse complement strand
ATGTGGCGGCTTCGCCGCCAGCGCCCCTCGACCCCATGGCTGAAGCCAGGGGCTTGCGGGGCGCGTTCTGGTCAGATCCCGACGATGCGAACGTGCTCGCCGGTCAGGAGCACCCCGAGGTCGTGCGGGTCGCTGGTGAGCACGACGCAGTGGGTGGCGCCGTGGCGTTCGAGCCCCGCGACCGCCGTAGCGGCGACGAGGGCGTCGATGGTGGCACCGGAGCCCGCCTTGGCGAGCAGCCGACCCGCGTGCCGAGCGAGCTGCTCGCCAGCCGGCCACAGCTCTGCTGCCTTCACGACGCGGTTCACACCGGCGTCCCGAGCGACGCCGCGCACCACCTCGGCCAGCGTCACAGCCGAGATGACGATGTCAGCGTCCAGCTCCCGCGCCCGCTCCAGCCAGGCCTGGACGCGTGGATCGTCGGCAGCGGCCTTGGAGAGGCCCTCCGCGTCGAGGACCAGCAGGTCGCTCACGCCGGCTGGCGCGTGACCTCGTCGTCGGGGCCTGGCCATAGACGGCGGACCTCCTCCATCGCGTCGTCGCCGACCGGGCCGTTCGCCTCCCGCATCGCCGCCAGGACCTCGGCCAGCGCATCTCGGCGGAGCTGCCGGCGCACGGCCTCGTTCACGTAGGCGGACACGCCACGGCCTCCGGCCCGCTTGCGAGCCTGCGCCAGCAGCTCTGCATCGAGGCTCATCGACACCTTCTCCACCGGCATGCCACGCATCCTACTCGAAGTGGGAAAGAGCTCGATCCCTCGCCGCGCGGCGCGCCGGCGGGCCTACTCCACGAGGGCTCTGATGTCGGCCGCGGACAGCGCGGCGTGCTCGAAGCCGCCGGCGTCGAGGACGTTGGCGAAGAGGGCGGCCTTCTTTGCCTTGAGCGCCATCACCTTCTCCTCGATGGTGTCCTTGGCGACGAGGCGGTAGACCATCACCTTGCGGGTCTGGCCGATGCGGTGGGCCCGGTCCACGGCCTGGGCTTCGGTCGCCGGGTTCCACCACGGATCGAGCAGGATGCAGTAGTCGGCCTCGGTGAGGTTCAACCCGAACCCGCCGGCTTTCAAGCTGATGAAGAACACCGGCGCCGTGCCTTGCCTGAACGCGGCGATGACCTTCTCGCGCTTGCGGGTGCGGCCGTCGAGGTAGCAGTGCTCGATGCCAGCGGCGCCCGCTCTTCGGGCCGCGGCGGAGAGAAAGCGGGTGAACTGGCTGAACACCAGTGCCCGGTGCCCGTCGGCGACGACCTCCCCGAGCATGTCCATCAACGCGTCGAGCTTGGTGGACGGGACGCCCGCGCAGTGATCGTCGACCAGCGACACGTCCAACGCGGCCTGGCGGAGCACGGTGAGCGAACGGAGGATCTCGAACTGGTGGCGGTCCATGTCTCCGAGCAGCCCGAGGATCTTCTGGCGCTCACGCTGGAGGTGGGTCTGGTAGAGGCGCCGGTGCTTCGGCGCCAGCTCCAGCTCGAGGACCTGCTCCTGCTTGTCGGGGAGCTCCGACTCGACCTGCTGCTTGGTCCGGCGCAGCATGAGCGGGCGGATGCGGCGCCGCAGTTGCGCCAGGCGCTCGGTGCTCCCGTTGCGTTCGATGGGGACCGCATAGTGCTCTACGAAGCGGTCTGCGCGAGGGAACAACCCCGGCGCGGTGATCGACAGCAGCGCCCACAGCTCCTTCAGGTTGTTCTCGATGGGTGTGCCGGTCATGGCGAGCTTGAACGGAGCCGGCAGCGCCTTGACCCTCTGGTGGGCGATCGAGCGCGGGTTCTTCACGAATTGGGCCTCGTCGAGGAAGACCCCTGCCCAGCCGATGCGCTCGTAGTCGTCGTACTCGAGGCGGAACAGCGTGTAGGAGGTGACCACCAGATCCGCCTTGTCGGTCAGGTCCGACAGGCTGACCCAGCGGCGTGTGGCGGTCTCGGTGACCGTCTTCACCTCGAGGCTCGGAGCGAACCGCCTGCACTCGCCGGCCCAGGTCTCCACGACGCTGGTCGGGGCGACGACCAGGAACGGCTCTTTCACCGCCAGGCCCTGGCGGGCGTGGCAGACAAGCGCCAGGGCCTGCAGCGTCTTGCCGAGCCCCATGTCGTCGGCGAGGATCCCGCCGAGGCGGTGCCCGTAGAGGAAGGCCGCCCAGGCGAAGCCCTCCTGCTGGTAGGGCCGCAGCGTGGCCTCGAGCGCTCCGGGCGGCTCGGCGCTGTCGCCGTCGCCGGCCTCTGCGAGCGCGCGTACCGCCGTCTCCCACGCCTCGGCCTGGGCCGTTACCACCCCCAGGCGGCGCAGATCCTCCCACAGGCCCGCCTGGAAGCGGCTCAGGCGGACCCGGTCCGGCGCAGAGCTGTCGCGGTCTTGCATCGCGCGGGCCTCTGCGATCAGCTCGGCCAGCTCGGCCAGCTCGGGCCGGTCGAGAGAGAAGTAGGTCCCCGACGGCAGCACCAGGTGCGCATTGCCCTCGGCGAGGGCGACGAACAGCTCCTGGAACACCACCTCCTCGCCCTCGACGCTCACCTCCACGAGCAGGTCGAACCAGTCGCCGTCGACGCCCCCGCCGGCGGGGCGCAGCGAGACGACCGGGGCGTCGGTGGCCTCACGGTAGCTCGGGGCCTCGCCGTCTTCCTCGACCACCACGTGGGGCACCTCTGCGAGCGCCGGGAGCACCTCGGTGACCAGGCGGACCGCGTCCATCCCCGAGAGCTCCACAGCGCCAGCGAGGCGCTCGCCGGCCCAGGTGCGCTCCAGCATGCCGGGCACGAAGCGCACGATCTCGCTCGCCGCCGCGACCGCCTTCTCGAGGTCGTCGTCGAGGTCCTGCTCCTGGCTGTCCCACAGATCCCCCCTCCAGCTCGATCCCTCGACGCCGCGCTGCCACCTGAGGGTGCTGGTCCGACCGTGATGGCGCACCCAGGCCACCAGCACGGCGCGCGGCACCTCGGGGAGGGCCACCGAGGAGTCGCTCGACACCACCGCCACCGAGCGGGCGAGCCTCGGGTAGAGCTCTCGCAAGAACCGCGCCCGCTCCCGGCCGGGCACGTCGAGCGGCTCGCTCTCCACGAGCGCGCGCTCTCCTTGGTTGAGGGGCCGGGGGAACGGTGCCATGGACAGCGGCGGGCCGGCCTTCGAGGGTCGCTCGGGGTGCCACCACGCCAGTCCGTGCGGCGGGGAGCCGACGAGCACGCACGACCCGAGCGGCACCCGCTCCCCGCCCGCGTCGACGTAGGGGGTCATCCGCAGGTCGTTCCCCGCTTCGGCGAGGTCGGCACCGACGACGCAGGGCTCGCGCACCAGCCGGACGGCCCCGCTCTTCGCCCCGCTGGTGAGGAGGGGGATCTGGAGCTCTTCGGCGTTCGCGAGCAGGTCCCACAGCCGGCGGCTGGAGAAGTCCTCCAGCCACATCTCGGTGCTCGACCGGTACGACGAGTACCCGGCGTAGGACCTCAACCCTGCGGGCAGGCAGTGCACCGCGAGGAGCTCGCGCAGCAGCCGCTGGCGCTCACCGGCGATCTCGCTGGCCGCGTACCGGTACTCGAGCTTCGACCACGAGATCCCGCTGCGGACCCAGTTGCCCCGGTGGTTTCGGACCACGGGGCGGACGAGGATGCCCGCCCGCGGTACCTGCTTGGTCCCCCTGCGTCGTTCGGGCACGAGCTCGAACTGCAAGGCCAGCTCCGGCTCCTCTGTGACGGCCCGGCCCGCCAGCCCCTCGATCAGCGCTTCCAGCGGCTTCTCCCAGCTCCGGGCTCGCTGTGTCCCGCCTGCTCGCGGCTCGTGGCGCGCGGGCGTGGCCCCCGGGCGCTCTGGACGTCGAGCGCCGCTCGGCGCGCCCGACACGAGCAGGAGGGCCGCCACGTGCTTGCAGTTGTAGGCGACGGGGCAGGTGCACTCCCCGACGACACCGGTCGCGGTCCCCGATGGCGCACGTGAGAGGTGCACCACGACCTCGTAGGGGCGGGTCGCCCGACCCATTACCTCCCCGGCCACGGTGTCGTCCGAGGGGTCGTAGCTGTGCTCGAGCACTGCACCGCTCGACGCGTACGACCGGCCTCGAGCCAAGGTCGCCGGGTCGAAGAACCTCCTGCAGGCCGCATGGTCCAAGGTCATCGGCTCCAAGCAGATCCTCCTCTGCGCTGCCGGGAAGGCTACAGGCCCGGCACGTGCGCGTGGCGGATGCCCGAGACCGGCTGCGGTGCCACGTCTGCGGTGGCCGTGCTCCGTCGTCCCGCCGGGCGTGAGGTCCAGGCGGCCATGGTGATCGTCGACGGCGACGAGCTGGAGGCCGACACCGGCGCGGCTGGGCTGGTCCGGGGCTTCGCCGCTGCGCTGCTGTGCGCTGAGGGCGGGTGCGGCCAGTGCCACACCTGTCGCCGAGCGCGCGAGAGCACTCACCCCGACCTGGTGGAGGTGGTCCACCAAGGCGTCTCGCTCGGGGCGGAGGAGGCCCGCGCGATGGCCCTGGTGGAAGAGGCCGCCCGGGTCCTGGTCCGCAACCCGAACGAGGCGCTGCTGCTCCAGGCGCTGCCGGTGCGCCTCGGGCGCCCGGTGTGAGCCGCGGAGCACCTAGGTGTACCTGGGCCTGGGGACTCGCGCAGGACGCGGGCGTACGCGGTGTACGTCGGCCGGGGGGAGCCCTGGCCGGGGCGGACCCAGTGCCGAAGATGGTATGTGGTCGAGCACATAGAGGTGGTAACGTTGAGCCGTGGAGGTCGCTTACCACCCCTACTTCCTCCTCCGCGGCACAGCACGGCTGGAGGATCGTGAGATGAACGAGCCAAGTCCCATGGACACAGAAGACAGAGGAGATCAGAAGATGACCGACGCTTACCGGGGCCTCCCGGTCGATGACCGCCAGACGGACGTCCAGGCCGCCGACAGCGCAGACTTCGAGGAGGTCATCGCGTCCGCAGCTGCGCTGCGAGCTCGGATCCTCGCCGACCCGGCAGCCAAGGTCGCCTACGAACGGGCTGGCGAGGAGATCGAGCGTCATCAGGCGAGCCTGGCGAAGGTCCGCAAGCTGCGGGCTCTCGCTCAGGCGACGGTCGCCGAGGCGATGGGTATGGACCAAAGCGAGATCTCTCGCCTCGAGCGGCGAACCGATCTGCTGCTCTCCACGCTGCGCCGCTTCGTGCACGCGACCGGCGGCGAGCTTCGTCTCGTGGCCAGCTACCCCGACGGCGACGTCGAGCTCCTGGTCGGCTCGAGCCTGCCCGAGGACAGCGGTGCTCAGCCCCTACTCGACGCCTGAGCCGTGCCACATTCGTGGCAGAGCGGCTGGTGACAGAACCGGCCACGGCGTCCATGGTGGCCCGAGGCTGCGACAGCGCCCGGGGAGCAGGTACAGTGCTGGGCCACGCCTGGGTAGCTCAGTGGTAGAGCAGCGCACTCGTGATGCGCAGGCCGTGGGGTCAATCCCCACACCAGGCTCCGATACCGTCGAGGCCGAGAGCGCCTGCTGCCGGCGAGCAGGCGTGCTCGTGCGTCCGGCGCTTTAGGGCACCAGCTCGAGCACCGGCACGTGCAACGGTCGCACGACGGAGAAGTGGCGGTGGTCGAAGGTGGCGATGACCTCGCAGCGAAGGCGCTCGGCGAGCACGACGACCGATGCGTCCACCACGCCCAGCGGGAGGTCGACGTACTGCTCGGTGAGCTCGGCTATCCGGGCCCACTCCGAGTCGAGCACCGGTTCGACGAGCAGCTCCCCTTTGGCGAGCGAACGGCACCAGGCCACCTCGCCGTGCGCGCCGACGCGATCGGCGAGGAGGTAGCTCACCTCGGTCACCACCAGCGCCGGGACGAGAAGAGGTCTCG
>JAKAQW010000216.1 GCA_021819525.1 Actinomycetes bacterium | reverse complement strand
GGGACCACTCGTCGGAGTGGCGGAATAGGCAGACGCGCCAGCTTGAGGGGCTGGTGCCCGCAAGGGCGTGGGGGTTCAAGTCCCCCCTCCGACACTGACGTTCGCCCACGGGCTCTGCGGCTGGCGCTTCGATGGTGCTGGCCGTTGGCCCGCCGCTTGGCCGTGGGCCGCGTGGGAGCGGGCTGTTGCCGTCGGGGCCGAGGCGCGACTCGACGATCACCACCCGGCGAGCCGGGTCGTAGGTGAGCTGGAGCCCGAGCTTGCGGTAGACCTCGGCCTTGTCCTCCGGCGCGGCGGTGGCGAGCACGCCCAGGAGGTCGCCGAGGCCGCTCACCAGGGCGGCCAGCTGGTCGCGGGTCATGGGCTGGTTCCGCTGGCCGGTCGATCGCTCCAGCTCGACCTCTGCAGCAAGTCGCTCGGCTTGGACCTCGGCGATCCAGGCGCTGACGACCGCCTGATCGGTGCCGGCCTCGAGCGCAGCGCGGTAGCGGGCGAGGCGAGTGTCGCATTCGCTCAACCGCCGCCTCGCCACCTGGGCCTTGGCCTGGCCGGCATCGTCGGTCGATGAGGCCGCGGCCTCCAGCGCGTCGAGGGTGGTGTCGAGCTGGCCGGGGTCGAAGACTTGGGCGAGCCAGCCGTCGAGGGGTCCGAGGATCTGGTCCTCACGCACGTAGACGTTCCTCGGGTGGTCGAGCTCGTTGGCCATCGCGTACTCGCTCGGGTAGCGGCAGCGGTAGTGAGCTCGTCCGTGGTTGGCACTTCCCTGCATCCTTCGGTGGCAGAGGGCGCAGACGACGAGGCCATGCAACGCGAACGGCTGGGAGGTGGGCCGTGGCGTGCGCACTACCGGACGCCGCCGGCCCGCCGCGGCGAGCGTGCGTGCCGCCCTGAACTGCTCGTCGGACACGAGCGGCTCGTGGGTGAGCGCCTCGGAGACGATCCAGGCGTCCTCGTCGTTCCAGCGCATCTTGCTGACGTGGCCGAGCGCGACGTCGTCGACGTCGAGGAGCACCTCGTCGCGGCGCTGGCGGTTCCACACCTGGCGTCCGGTGTAGCGGGGGTTGGCGAGGATCGCCCGCACCGCCATTTTCGACCACGCAAGCCCCTGCCGATGGAGATTGCGGGCCCGGTCGTGGGCGGAGGGGCAGGCGATGCCGTCGCGGGTCAGCCCTTCGGCGATGGCGTACAGGCCACGACCGGCGAGGTACTCGTCGAAGATGCGGCGCACCACCGGGGCCGCGTCCGGGTCGGGCTCCAGGCGGTGGAGGCGCTGGCCCAGTGCCGCCTTGCCCGGGTTGGGGTGCGACCCGGCGTCGGCCAGTCGGTAGCCGTAGGGCGGACGGCCGCCGAGGAAGCGCCCCTCGGTGCGGGCCTGAGCGGCCATGGCGGCGCGGACGCGGATCTTGATGCGGTTGCGCTCTCCCTTGGACATCCCGCCATACAGCGACATGACGAGGTCGTGCGCGTCCGATCCCGGGTCGATGGCGCCTCCCACCTCGGGCACCCACAGCTCCACGCCGTAGTGGGCGAAGACGGGGAAGGTGAGGCCGAACTGGTTGCCGTAGAAGGCGCGGGCAGGCTCGCCGATGACGACCGCCTCGAAGCCGCGGTCCGGTCGGGCCAGCGCGTCGAGGAGCGAGGCTGCTTCGGGCCGGCGCTTCCACGGCAGGGAGCGTGACCGGCCGATGTCGAAGTACTCGGTGACCACCACGCCGCCGGCCGGCTCGATCAGCCCACGGGACCGGGAGAGCTGCCAGCCCTTGGAGGACTCGGGGTCCTGCTGGTCCTCGGTGGATACCCTCCCGTAG
This sequence comes from Actinomycetes bacterium, assembly GCA_021819525.1. Taxonomy (GTDB): domain Bacteria; phylum Actinomycetota; class Acidimicrobiia; order Acidimicrobiales; family UBA8190; genus JAKAQW01. The sequence continues at coordinate 4,045 of JAKAQW010000216.1, read as the reverse complement.
AAGGCGAAGCGCTTCACGCCGCTCTCCTCGTCTCGTCCGACCCGTATTCGCGGTCCTCCGAGGTTCTACCTCTACGGGTGCCGGCACCGGTGGCGGCGCGGTCCGGCCGTCCCGCTGCCAGGGAAGGCCGAGCCGGCTCGGCGGCATGGAGGAGCAGGCGGAGCAGGGCGCCGGCGGCATCCGGCGTGAGGCGAGGGGGCGCCAGCGGGAGGACGACGGTCAGACCCGGCGCTGTGGAGGGCTGCCCTTCGGGGCGGTGCTCGATCGTCGCCGATGACAGGCCGCCGTGGGCCGACGTCGGGCGCTCGGCGGCGCCCGACCGGCCTGATGTAGCAGGCACCTCGGCGTCGCGCCCCGGGACGGCGCGTCGGTGGGTGGTTTCCGGGCGGTCGTCACCGGCCGGCAACGCGCCGCATCGGACCCGTACCCAGCTCGGCCAGGCGTCGCCGGCCGCCGGGCGTGTCGGTGGGGAGCCACACTGCGTCGCTCGGCGGTGCTCCCTCGCACGCGGTGGCGACCGGAACGGGCGCGCCGGCGAGCGCTTTCCGAGCGGCGGCTTCACGCTTGGGAGCGGTGAACCAGAACAGCGCCCAGAACGGGTCCCGGGCGGCAGCGGCGAGGGTCGCGTAGCCCTCGAGCTTGGCGACGAGGCGGGCGTGGGTTTCGGTGCCCCGGTCGTACTCCAAGAAGAAGGCCACCTCAGCCCCCGCGTCCTGCCACACGCCGTAGCCGTCGGGGCGCACGACCTCCCCCCAGGTGGCCTGGCAGCGCCGCTCCGGCCACCAGACCCGCAGGTCGGCACCGGGCCGCCCTCTCGCCGCGCCGAGCAGGTCGCAGAAGAAGCCGTTGACCCCGACCCGGTGTGCGAGCTGGCTGCTTCCGGCCAGCCCGAGCGCCCGGTCGCGGCGCCAGTGCAGCTCGTCGGTCTCCACTCCGCGCTCGGCGGCGACGACCATGGCGCCGATGGCGTCGAGCACCCAGTGGTTCGGCGCGGTGCCGACGCGGCGGAACGGCCGGAACCGGTCGAGCACTCGCAGGCGGTAGAGCGTGGCCAGGCGGTGGCGAGCCGAGATCGGGCTGTCGAAGGTGACGGTGGCGATCTGGTCGGTCGTGAGCACCCGATGTTCGGCAAGGAGGGCGCAGATCGACCGATCCCGGTCCGTGAGGTGATGAGCTGCCGCGGTGACGAGGTCGTCGGAGAGGCGCAGCCGCGCCCGGCCGAGGCCGGAGAGGGAGAGAGACGACGAAGATGCATGCGAAGTCGGAGGAGGCATCGTCCGGGTCATGCCGCGTCGTCACCGGCGGGTTCGACGAGGGAGAGCCCCGGCAACTTGAAACCGTCCGGGCCAGCGTCCGGGGTACCGGCCGCCGATGGTCCGCTCCACCGGCCTTCGGCGCGAAGCTGCAGGGCTCGTCGGTCCTGCTCGGAGAGGCCGAAGGTTTCCCGGGAGCGGTCCCGCACGAGTGCCGCCCTGCCCGGGACGGCTGCCGGAGCGGGCCGGGTGCGCAACGTGAATGCGGCGCTCTCCTCACCGTCGACCACCAGGCGAGCGGCGGCCTGGTAGGCGCCGAGATGCGACAGGTCGTGCGCAGCGAGGTCGGGCGCCACAGTGCGCTCCAGGCGGCGGGCATCCTCGGGCGAGCACGAGAGGATGATCTTCGAGCGGGCATTGGCCGACACGGCGTCGGCCAGGTCGGCGGGGAGCTGGGTGAGGTGCTGGTGGGCCAGGACGAGCCCGAGCCCGTAGGCCCGCGCCTCGGCCAGGATGTCGTCCAGGCTGCCGGGGAGCGCGAGGAAGTTCTGGCACTCGTCGAGGTAGAGACCGCACACGCCTCCCCACCGTCCGCCGCGTGCCCGGGAACTGACGGACTGCCAGACCTGGGCGACGAGGAGGGACCCGAGGAGCCGGGTCGACTCGTCGCCGAGGACACCCTTGGGCAGCCGGCACAAGAGGACCCCACCGTCGAGCACCTTGTCGAGCGAGAAGCTCGTCGTCCCGGTGCCGACCACAGCCCGGACGAACGGGCGCAACAGGAAGGCACGCAGCTTGTTGGTGACCGGCCCGACGACCGCCGACCGGGCGCCGTCGGACAGCGAGTCGTACCAGCGCCAGAAGCTCCGGAGCACCGGGTCCTGCACGGCGCCGACCAGGGGAGCCCGGTAGAGCGGGTCCGTCAGCATCTTCGGGATCTGGGCCAGGTTGGCACCGGGGTGGAGGCGCAAGGTCAGGCATGCGGCCCGCAGGACGTCGTCCGTGCGCGGTCCCCACGCCGACTCGAACAGTCGGTGCATCACGCCGACCACCTGATCGACGGCGAGGTGGACGTCGCGGCCTCCGAGCGCGTTGAGCGCCGGCGGCTCAGGATCCTCGGCGTCGATGACGACCGTTCGCTCTTCGGCTCCGTCGGGCAGGCGATCGAGGATGTCCTCGACGAGCGCACCCTTGGGGTCGATCACCACGGTGCCGCGCCCGGCGGTGACGTCGTCGAGCACCATGTTGAGAAGCAGCGTCGACTTGCCCGAGCCGGTCGCCCCCATGACATGCATGTGGAAAGCCGCGTCGCGCGGAGCCAGCGCAACCGTGCGTCGAGGTCCGGCGTCGGCATCGCCCAGGACCCTTCCTTCGCCGTCTACCTCTGGTGGAGGGGAGACCCGCTTGGCGCCTGCGCGGGCGAGCCCGGGGACATCGCGGTCAAGCGGGAGGTGCGCCAGCGCGGCTAGCTCTGGGACTGAGTACAAGTCGCCCCGGCTCATGCGTTGGGAGCAGAGCGTCGCCGCCGGTCGGGAGAGACGATGGGCAACGAGGTGGTTCTCGGCCGCATAGGAACCGAACGACGCGCAGAGGGCACGGGTGCGGTTACGCAGCCGTCGCGTCGTTGACCGGTCGTCACAAGCGGACGACACCGCGACGCGAACGGATACCTCGAAGCACGGGCGGTACACCTTCTCGCGAGCAGCCGGAAGCTCGGGACGGTGAACGGGAGTGGGTCGCGGACGGACCTGTGCTGGCGTCGTTGGTCCAGGCGTCACCATGTCGAGCAGCCCGTGGATCACCGGGCCGACAACGCGGAGGACAGGTGAGGGCGTCGGAACGCCCTGCATGTTGAGCAGGCCGCGCTGGGCCTTGCTGAGGCATCGTCGGCCCGCCGGGCGTGCCACGACTTGGATGACCGCTGACTCGTCCTCGGACAGCTCGGCCGCGGCGCCGAGCACGCTGCGGAGCGGATCGAGCAGGTGATCCGTGGCGATCGGGAACCAGGTCGCCCGGGCAAGTCGCAGCTCCTGCCCGGCGGATGCATTCTTACCGGTGAGCTGAGGAGCGGTCTCGGATGACACCACCGTCGAACCCCGCCAGGCGGCCGCGACCGCCCTGCCAACGTGGGCCGCCGCGGAGGAGGGTGCCCAGAGACCGAAGTGGACGCGATGTCCGGTGCTCCGGATCTCGAAGGCCACCTGGGGCCGACCACCGAGAGTGCCGCGCCAGCTGGGTTTGAGGAGAGGGTGGACATTCGCCCAGAAGGCCTCCGCGCCGGCCGGCTCCACGGTCGGCGGAGGGAGCACCTCCAGGTAGCTGGCGGAGGCTGCGGCCCCTCGGCGGGAGTGCCAGCGGACGAAGACGACCCTGGCGAAGGCCACAAGAGCCGCCAGCCCGGCGAGCGCAGGGACGTAGTGGACGGCGAAAGTCATGGCGGCGTGGCCCAGCCAGTGGGCCAGATGGTGGAGGGCAGCGGTCGGATCCAGCAGGAACCGGGCCAGCGGCCCGTGTGGGAGCGGTGGAGTGGGTGGCGCAGTGGGGGGTGGGTTCACTTTGGGGGAGGTCTCCTCTCGGTCGATGGGACGCATCTCTGGCGTCGGCGTGGCCGCTCGAACGCCTTCCACCCCTTTAAACAAGGGGTTTTGGGCCGAATTTGGAGGATCCCTGTTGCCTCACGTCAAATCCTCCGGGAGCGGTGGTTCATTGCCTCACCAAGATCCTCCGGATGATCCCGGTGGTTGAAGGCCTGGTTGACCCGGGGCTTGATAGGGGCCGGTGCCTTTGTGAGG
>JAKAQW010000040.1 GCA_021819525.1 Actinomycetes bacterium | reverse complement strand
CGTGTCGAGCACCGGGGCGATCAGCGCCCCTGGCACCTTGGCGGTCGGCACCTACACCGTGTCGGGCACCGATTCGGACACCTTCGGTGACACCGGCAGCTGGAGCTTCACCTTGACCGTCACCGCCCGGGGAGCGACGATCACCCAGGCGAAGCCCACGTCGGGGACCACCCCGGCCGGCACCGCGTTCACCAGCCAGCTCCTCACCACCGGCAGCAGCGGCACGGTGACCTTCGTCACCACCACCGCCAACCCGGCGTTCACCGTGTCGAGCACCGGGGCGATCAGCGCCCCTGGCACCTTGGCGGTCGGCACCTACACCGTGTCGGGCACCGATTCGGACACCTTCGGTGACACCGGCAGCTGGAGCTTCACCTTGACCGTCACCGCCTCCTCGTCTCCGCCGCCGTCAGGTCCGCCGCCGTCGTCGCCGACGCCGACGACGACGTCCGCCAGTTCGGCACCGACGTTGACCGGGATCACGCCGGGCAGTGGCTCGACCAAGGGTGGGACCACGGTGACGTTGACGGGCACGAACCTGTGCAACGCATCGGCAGTCGACTTCGGGAGCGTCGCGGGGACCGGCGTGTCGGTGAGCTCGGCGTGCACCACGCTGACCGTGACCGACCCAGCTGGTACAGGGACCGTGTCGGTGACCGTGACCACTCCGAATGGCACCTCGAACGGGGAGCCGTTCACCTACACGACGCCTACGCCGGTGATCAAGGCGGCGGGTTCGCCGACGATCACCGGGATCGCCCCGACCAGCGGCTCGCCGTCTGGGGGTGAGACCGTCACCTTGGTGGGCACGAACCTGTGTGACACCACCGGGGTGCTGTTCGGCACCAACCACGGGACGTCGGTGAGCGTCAACTCGAGCTGCACCACGCTGACCGTGGTCGACCCGGCGGGTACCGGCACCGTGCCGGTCACGGTGGAGACAGCGGCTGGAAACGTGGTAGCGCCGATCGAGTTCACCTATATCGGGTCCGGCTACTGGATGGCCTCCTCGAACGGCTCGGTCTACTCCTTCGGCGGGGCCAAGTTCTACGGGTCGCTACCGAGCATCGGGGTGACGCCGAGCTCGCCGATCGTGGCGATGGCCGACACACCTGATCACCAGGGCTACTGGCTGTTCGCGGCTGACGGCGGGGTGTTCGCCTTCGGGAACGCCAAGTTCTACGGCTCGGTGCCCGGCGTGCTCGGTCCCGAGGGCCGTACGTTGAACAAGCCGATCGTGGCCGCCGAAGCCATGCCCAACGGCCAGGGCTACCGGCTCTTCGCCTCCGACGGCGGGGTGTTCGACTTCGGGGACGCAGCGTTCGTCGGCTCGCTGCCGTGCAGTGCGCCGGGCTCGCCAGGCGGGCTGTGCATCGTGCCGAACAAGCCGATCGAGTCGGCGGCGTCTGATCCCCTGGGCCAGGGCTACTGGCTGGTGGGCGGCGACGGCGGAGTGTACGCCCTCGGCGACACGCCGTTCTTCGGCTCCCTCGGGGCACAGTCCATCAGCTCGACCATCGTGTCGATGGCTTCGACGCCGAACGGCGCTGGCTACTGGGTCTACGGGGCCAACGGCTCGGTGTCGCCCTACGGCAACGCCGCCTCCTACGGCTCCATGCTCGGTAGGCCGCTCGCAGCGTCCGTCGCCTACGGGGCCGCGACCACCAACGGTCACGGCTACTGGCTGTTCGGCCGGAACGGCGGGGTGTTCGCCTTTGGCAGCGCTCCGTTCCTCGGGTCGCTGCAGAGCGTCGGCGCCACGTCGTCCACCCCGATCGTCACCGGCGTGGGCTTCTGACCCGCCGGTCGGGGTCCTGGCCGCTGGGCCGTGACCCCGACCAACCCGGGGCCGGGCTCCCGATCTGTCGGGATGGGAGCCCGGTCTCACGGGTCGAGCTGCTGATCGGTCGGATGGAGATGGCGCCACGTCGTGGACCGCGTCCCCCGAGTGGCGTCGGTGTCGCACGACTGGTGGTTCAGCGTCCGACGAGGATTGCCGCCACCGGGACCGTGATCGCTGGAAGGGCTGACGGGGCCAGGATCTCGTCACGCCGTGCCGCCTCGCGGTGGCGATAGCTGGCCTCACTCGGCTCCGTGCACACCAGCACCTGCTCGGTCTCGAGATCGACGATCCAGCACTCGGTGATGCCGGCTGCCGCGTAGCGCGGCACCTTGCGGTCCCGGTCCGAGACGAGGCTCGACTCGGCCACCTCGACGACGAGCAAGATGTCGTCGGGGCGGGGATGGGCGGCGTCATAGCGGTCGAACGGTGGCCGGAGGAGCGCCAAGTCGGGCTGGGGTGCCCAGAAGTCGTCCAGCACGACACTTTGCTGGACTCGGACGACCGCCAGATCCCCTGCCTGGGTGACGAAAAGGCGAGTAAGGCGATCCATGCAGCTGGCGTGCCTGGGGCCGATGGGCGTCATCTTCGCGATCTCCCCGTCGAGCAGCTCCACGCGGGTGTCAGCGAAGGCACCGAGACGGTCGAGCTCCAGCAGATCCGCCACAGTGATGCGCTGCGGGGCCGGCACGTTCATGACCATGGTCGCGAGCCTAGGCGAGGGGTGTGAACACCTCTGGGCAGGCGGCTCGCCGGGGATCCAGGCCGGCGCCTCGCCGGGGCCGGGCGCCGGTAGGCTCCCGCTACCCGCTACCCGCTACCCGCTACCCGCTACCCGCTACCCGCTACCCGCTACCCGCTACCCGCTACCCGCTACCCGCTTACAGACCCACGTCCGCTGCCGGCGTTCGACCCCGAGGTCGGTGCTGGCAGTCGACCCTATGGTTGGTGGTGGCGTTCGACCCCGAGGTCGCCGTCCGCTGCAGATTCCCAGGAGCCCACTGTCCATGGCCATCACCAATCGTGCTGAGCGTGCGGAAGAGAACAAGAGGCCGATCGCGCCCACGGATCACCTGGGCGACGAGGTAGTGCGGGCCGAGGCGCTCACCAAGGTGTTCGGAGGCCCCGCCACCTCCCCCGCCCGAGGATCTGGTTCCCCCGCCCGAGGACCCGGCTCGCCGTCGAAGCCGATCAGGGGACGGGACGAGCCGGAGGGCATGGCGGGGAACAAGCCAGGGGACGAGCCGGATGACACTGTGGCGAGCCCCGCCTCCGGTGGCAGTCGTGCCGGAGGTGCTCGTAGTGACGGCGCGCACGATGATCGCACGCGCGGTGACGGTGCTCGTAGTGGCGGCGCTCGCGGCGACAGCGGCGCGAGTGGCGACGTCGGTAGTGGTGCCGCTCGTGGCAATGGCACGAGCGCAGGCGCTGGTGCCGGCCGCGCAGCGCACGGCGGCCTGGTGGCGGTGGACCACCTGGATCTGTCGGTGCGCCGGGGTGAGATCTTCGGCCTGCTCGGCCCGAACGGCGCGGGCAAGTCCACCACCATCGGGATCTTCACCACCCGGGTGATCCCCACCGACGGGCGGGCCACGGTGGCCGGCATCGACGTGGTGCGCCACCCGGCGAGAGCCAAACGGGTCATCGGGGTGGTCTCCCAGGCCAACACCTTGGACCGCAGCCTCGACGTGCGTGACAACCTCTACTACCACGGCCGCTACTTCGGCATGTCACGCCGCGAGTCGACCCAGCGCGCCGGCGAGCTGCTCGAGCAGTTCCACCTGGCGGACCGCGCCCATGCCCCGGTCATCTCCCTCTCCGGTGGCATGGCACAGCGCCTCATGGTGGCCCGCGCCATCTTCCATCGCCCCGAGGTCCTCTTCCTCGACGAGCCGACAGCAGGCCTCGACCCGCAGAGCCGCCTGGCGCTGTGGGATCTGGTCCGCGAGCTGCACGCCGGTGGCCAGACCGTCCTGCTCACCACCCACTACATGGAAGAAGCCGACCAGCTCTGCGAACGGCTCGCCATCATGGACCACGGGCGCATCCTGGCCCTCGACACCCCAGCCGAGCTCAAGCGCACCCTCGGGGCCAGCAGCGAGATCCGTCTGGAGATCACCGGCGACGCCGGTGCCCTCGCCGCGCTGCTCGCCGAGGAGCTCGGCGATGCCACCACCGGGGTGAAGGCGGTCGACGGCGCGGTGCGCTGCTTCGTGCGCCAGGCGGGCGGGGTGGTGGGCCCGGCAGTCGCCGCGGCCGAGCGTGCGGGGGTCACCCTCACGAACGTCTTGGTGACCGAGCCGACCCTCGAATCGGTGTTCATCAGCCTGACCGGAAGGGATCTGCGCGAGTGACCAGCACGTTCTTCGCCCTCTTGGCCAGAGACGTCCGTGTCCTGCGCTCGAACGCCGTCACCTTCGTCATCCGGGTGATCATGCAGCCGCTGCTGCTGGTGTTCGTCTTCACCTACGTCTTCCCGAAGATCGGCCAGGCCGTCGGTGGCTCGGCCGACGCCGGCGCCTTCTCCACGATCCTCATCGCGGGCGTGGTGGCGCTGTCCATCATCTTCCAGGGCATCCAGGGTGTCGCGCTCAACTTGGTGCAGGAGTTCGGCTACACCAAGGAGATCGAGGACCGGGTGCTCGCTCCCCTGCCGATCTGGGCGGTCGCCGCGGAGAAGGTGGTGGCCGCGGCCATCCAGGGGATCATCGCCGCCGCCGTGGTCTTCCCGGTGGCGGCCTTCGTGCCCGCTACCCCGGTGCACCTGGCCGTCGACTGGCCGGTGCTCGTCACGCTCGCGCCGCTGGCCGCGCTCATGTCCGGGGCGCTCGGCCTCGCCATCGGCACCCTCATCCCTCCCCAGCAAGTGGCGCTCATCTTCGCCATCATCGTGCTGCCGCTCACCTTCCTCGGCGCCATCTACTACCCCTGGCAGTCGCTGCACACCATCCCCTGGCTGCAGTACCTGGTGCTGGTGAACCCGCTGGTCTACTTGAGCGAAGGGTTCCGGGCAGCGCTCACCTCGGGCGTCGCCCACATGCGCCTGCTCTACATCTACCTGGCGGTGGTCGGCTTCGGCGCCTTGCTGTGGGCCGTAGGCCTGTGGGGGTTCCGCAGGCGGGTGCTCACCTGACCGACAGGTGCTGCGCTGGCAAGCGGGTGCTCACCTGACCGACAGGTGCTGCGCTGGCAAGCGGGTGCTCAGGTGGCTGATCAGCTGCTCGTGGCCAACCAGGTGCTCACGCCGCCACGTAGGTGCAGCCCAGGGGAGGGGACGCCCACGGCCACGTCGTGGTGCTCTGTGCCCCGGTGCCCACGGGGGCACCGCCGCGGCGATGCAGGCTCGTGCCGGCGGCGGTTGTAGGGTGCAGCCATGGCCGACCAGGCCCAGTTCAGCGATATGGCCATGGGGCACATGCAGGCCCTGTACACGGCCGCGCTCCGCATGACGCGCAACCCGGCTGACGCCGAGGACCTGGTGCAGGAGACCTTCCTCAAAGCCTACCGGGCGTTCGCCAGCTTCGAGGAGGGCACGAACCTGCGCGCCTGGCTGTACAAGATCCTGACGAACACCTTCATCAACAGCTACCGGGCAGCCAAGCGCCGACCCGAGAAGGCCGACGTCGAAGACGTCGAGGACCTCTACCTCTATCACCGTCTCGGTGAGCTGCAAGGCCCGGCCATCGGTCGCTCTGCCGAGGACCAGGTGCTCGATCGGATCACCGATGACGAGGTGAAGGCGGCCATCGAGTCGCTCCCCGAGTCGTTCCGGATCGCCGTGCTGCTGGCCGATGTCGAGGGGTTCTCCTACAAGGAGATCGCCGGGATCACCGAGGTTCCCATCGGCACGGTGATGAGCCGCATCCACCGGGGAAGAAAGGCGCTGCAAAAGGCGTTGCTCGACTACGCGATGGGGAGAGGGCTGGTTGCCAGCACCGACGCCGGGCGCTAGGAGACGAGGCTGTGACCGTGGGAGACGATGACATGGCCAGCGATGGCTCCGAGGTCGACTGCAGGCAGTCCGTCGAGCGCCTTTACCACTACCTCGACGGGGAGCTGACCGACGAGCGTCGCCGGTGCATCCAGCGGCATCTCGACGAGTGCCCGCCATGCGTCGAAGCCTTCGACTTCGAAGCCGAGCTGCGCCAGGTGATCGCCAATCGCTGCAAGGACCACGTGCCGCCGGCGCTGCTCGACCGGGTGCGCCGGGCACTGGACGAGGAAGCCGCCACGAGCCGTTCGACCCACCCGCCGGCCGCCAGCAGTCGCTGAACGAAGCCCTTGGCAGCCGTCGAGCGGCGCCCGCGGTCGGGGCTGCCCCCGATGGACGGCGACGCTCCCTACACTGGGTGGATGAGCAGCACCGTGTCGTGGGACGTCGCCCGCAAGGTGGCGGGCTGGGTGGGCGACGGCCGGGGCGGGGTGGGACCGGCCCCGCCGGCGATGTCGGCGTCGGAGCGGCGCCGCCTCGACGAAGACTTTGCCGAGGTCACCGCCCGAGCCGAGACCCTCGTCGTCGAAGAGACCGGGCTCCGACCGCACTCCGGTACCGCCCGAGGCCAGGTGGTCGATCGCCGCGGCTGGGTGGACGCGAACGTGGCGTCGTTCGAGCAGCTGCTGCAGCCGCTTCTCGACAAGATGCCCTCGAGCGGTCTGCCCGGCCCCATGGCCAAGGTCGCCCCCCAGGTCACCGGGGCGCAGATGGGCGCGCTGCTCGGCTGGATGGCGACCCGGGTGCTCGGTCAGTACGACCTGCTGCTCACAGAGCGTGGCGGTGGGGGGGACGTCGTGCACTACGTCGGGCCCAATATCGTGGCGCTCGAACGGCGTCACGGCTTCCCCCCCAAGCAGTTCCGCCTGTGGATTGCCTTGCACGAGGTGACCCACCGCTGCCAGTTCACCGCCGTGCCTTGGTTGCGGCCCCACTTCCTGTCCCTGGTGGACCAGGCGCTCGAAGTGGCCCGGCCGGACGCCGGTCAGCTGCTGGCTGCGCTGAAGCGGGCGGCGGAGGCTGCCCGGCGCGGAGCGAACCCCCTCGACGAGGCTGGAGTGCTCGGCTTGGTGGCGCCCCCTGAGCAGCTCGACGTGCTCCGTCAGGTCCAGGGGATGATGAGCGTCCTCGAAGGCCACGGCGACGTGACCATGAACCGGGCCGGCGCTGAAGCCGTCCCCGAAGCGCAGTGGTTCGCCCGGGTCCTCTCCGACCGGCGCCGCCGCGCGAACCCGGTCACCCGGCTCGTCCTGCAGCTGACCGGGCTCGACGCCAAGCTGAAGCAGTACGCCCAAGGGGAGCGGTTCGTCGAGGCGGTGGAGGCTGCTGGTGGTGCCGAGCTGTTCCACAGGATCTGGGACGGGCCGGAGATGCTCCCCACCCTGGCCGAGATCCGCGAGCCGTCGATCTGGGTGGCGCGGGTCAGCCCGCCGGGCATCGCCGCGGGCTGATGAGCGTGGCGGACGGGCACAGCGCCGTGTCCGTCAACCCGCTGGACCCTGCTGCTCCCGCCGGCTCACCTGTAGAGCCGCCCGGGCACATCTCCGCTCTGCTCGCCCCGATGCTCGCTGCCGCTCCCGCCGGCTCGCCCGGGCACGTCTCCGCGCCCGGCAACCCGCTGGACCCTGCTGCTCCCGCCGGCTCGCCCGGGCACACCTCCGCTCCCGGTGCGCTCGGCCTCCGGGCCAGCGCGTCGAACCCCCCTGCTGCCGGTCGCCGAGCGCCTGGGAGCCTCGCCGGCGAGCTGCTCGAGCGCTGCACCTTTCCGCCGGCGGGTGCCCCACTGGTCTGCGCGGTGTCCGGCGGGGCCGACTCCCTCGCGCTGCTGGTGCTGGCGGTGGCCGCGGGCTGCGACGTGACCGCGGTGCACGTCGACCACGGGATGCGCCCGGGCTCGGCAGCCGAAGCTGCGGTGGTGGTGGATGCCGCGCGTCACTACGGGGTGCAGGTGCGGTGCGCCTCGGTCTCGGTGGCCACCGGCGCGAACGAGGAGGAGCGTGCCCGGCTGGCCCGACGCCAGGCGCTCGGCCCGGCGGCGGCGACCGGCCATACCATGGACGACCAGGCCGAGACGGTGATCGTCAACTTGTTGCGGGGGGCGGGCGTCGACGGGCTCGCTGCCATGCGCCGGGGTCCTGGTCACCCGCTGCTCGGCCTGCGCAGGGCCGAGACGCACGCCCTGTGCGCCGCCGAGGGCCTGGTGCCGGTCCACGACCCGAGCAACGACGACCTCCGCTACCTCCGGAACCGGATCCGCCACCAGCTGCTGCCGCTGTGCGCCGAGGTGGCCGGCCGCGACGTCGTCCCCGTCCTGGCCCGCCAAGCGGGTTTGCTCGCCGACGAGTCAGAGCTCCTCGAGCAGCTGGCGGCTGGGCTGGATCCCACCTCGGCCGCCGTTGTGGCGAGCGCACCGGTGGCGTCGGCGCGGCGGGCCGTGCGTCGCTGGCTGCGCGGCGGCGGACCCCATCCACCGGATCTCGCTGCGGTGGAGCGAGTGTTAGCCGTCGCCCGCGGCGAAGCGGTGGCCACCGAGGTGGCCGGCGGCCGGCGGGTGCGTCGTTCGGGGGGCCGGCTGTTCCTCGCCCCTGGCAGTCTGGTGTCCTCGGAGATGCCACAGCCTGCGCCGGGGGCTGTGCTCACCGGCCTCCCGGCGCCTGGTGGGCCAGCACCCCGGGTTGCGGCGGGGGCTGTGGACACCCGCGTCCGTGCTCCTGGCGCGCCAGCACCCCGGGTTGCGGTGCCTGGACCGCCTGGGGCGGCCCGGATCCAAGGAGGTGTCGGGGTGCCGGGCGGTCCGGTAGTGTCAGCGTCCGATGATCCCGCTGGCTCCGACGCCGACGGTCCCATGCCTCGGCGCCGCCTTCCACCGGTGGGGTCGCTAGTGGCCAGCACCTGGGACGAAGATCCCTACCTGGGTGACATCGTGGTGGACGAGGCGTCGCTGGCCAAGCGGGTGGCCGAGCTCGGCCAGGCCCTGACCGAAGAGTACCGGGGCCACACGCCGCTGCTGGTCGGGGTGCTCAAGGGCGCCTTCGTGTTCCTGAGCGACCTGGCCCGGGCCGTCGACCTGCCGGTGGAGTTCGACGTGATGGCGGTGGCTTCCTACGGTTCGGGCACCACCACCAGCGGCGTGGTGCGGATCGTGAAGGATCTCGACACCGACCTCACCGACCGGCATGTGATCGTGGTGGAAGACATCGTCGACAGCGGGCTGACCTTGTCCTACCTTCGCCGTAACCTGCTGGCCCGGCGGCCCGCCAGCTTGGAGATCTGCGCACTGCTGGTCAAAGACGGTCGCCAGCAGGCCGCTGTAGATCTGCGCCACGTCGGGTTCCACATCCCGCCGGACTTCGTGGTCGGCTACGGCCTCGACGTGGCCGAGCGCTACCGGAACCTGCCCGATATCCGGCTCTACCGGGGGCCGGTGGCCGATGAGTGACCGTCGGTGCGCCGGGTGCCGCTCGGGGCAGTGCTGATGGCCGTGGACGTCGAGCGGGTCCGGGATCTGGTGGCACAGCTCCTTCTCGCGGTGGGTGAGGATCCTGGGCGTGACGGCTTGCAGGCCACCCCGCTCCGGGTGGCGAAGATGTGCGAGGAGCTGTTCTCCGGGATCGACGAGGACCCCGACCGGCACCTGACGGTGACCTTCGCCGCCGAGCACGACGAGATGGTCGTGGTCCGCGACATCCCCTTCGCCTCGCTGTGCGAGCACCACCTGGTCCCGTTCGTCGGCAAAGCCCACGTGGCCTACATCCCCGGTGTCGAGGGCCGGATCACCGGCCTGTCGAAGATGGCCCGGCTGGTCGAGTCCTACGCCCGGCGCCTGCAAGTCCAAGAGCGCCTCACCACCCAGGTGGCCGACGCCATGCAGCGGGTGCTCGAGCCCCGCGGAGTGCTGGTGGTGGTGGAAGCCGAGCACCTGTGCATGGCCATGCGCGGCGTGCGCAAGCCGGGGACGACCACCATCACCTCGGCGGTCCGGGGCCAGTTCCGCGACGACCACCGCACCCGGGCCGAGGCCATGCAGTTCGTCACCGGCCACTGATGCGGGCACTGCCAATTCTTCCTGCTCACGGTCGGTCCGTCTCTCGAGGCGCTGGGTCGCCGACCGGCAGATGACCGGTCACCTGCCCTCGCCACCAGGTCGTACGCTACCTGCCATGCGCTGCGCGGTGATGGGTGTCGTGAACGTCACGCCGGACTCCTTCTCCGACGGTGGCAGGTACTTCGACGTGGACCGGGCCATCGCCCACGGCCTGGCACTGGTAGCCGAAGGCGCCGACGTGGTCGACGTGGGTGGCGAGTCCAGCCGGCCCGGCGCCGAGCCGGTCGACGCGGCCGAAGAGCGTCGGCGGGTGCTCCCGGTGATCGCGGCGCTGGCCCCGGTGGTCCGGGTGTCGGTCGACACCGTGAAGGCGTCGGTGGCCGAGGCAGCCCTCGATGCCGGGGCCAGCATCGTGAACGACATCTCGGCCGAGCTGTGGCCGGTGGCGGCCGAGGCGGGAGCCGGCTGGGTGGCCATGCACATGCGGGGACGGCCCGAGACCATGCAGCGCGAGCCACGCTACGACGACGTCGTGCGCGAGGTCCATGCATTTGTCTTGGACCGGGCCCGTCGCGCGTTGGACGCCGGGGTGCCCGAGGTGTGGGTGGATCCGGGCATCGGCTTCGGCAAGACCGCCGCCCACAACGTCACGTTGCTCCGCCATCTCGGGGATCTGGTGGCCAGCGGGTTCCCGGTGCTGGTGGGCACGAGCCGCAAGTCGTTCCTCGGTGTCCTCGCCCCCGGTGCCGACGGCCGGCCGGCCCCGGTGCACCAGCGCCTGCCTGCCTCGCTGGCCAGCGCGGCGTGGGCCATGGCAGCAGGTTGCGCCATGGTCCGGGTCCACGACGTGGCCGCCACCGTGCAGGCGGCAACCCTGGTCGGTGCCCTCGGTCCGCCCCATCCGGCTCGCGAGCGCGAGGCGGATGGTACCGGGGTCACCGGTGCCGGCGCGGCCCGAGCCAGAGCGAGCGCGACCGGTGCCGGCGCGGCTGACGCTGCTGGTCCGGACGCGGCGGGAGCGGCGTAGTGAAAGGCCGCTGGGCAGCGGGGATACCCCCCCGGAACTTCACCTGGATCCTCCGAGACCAGCTGGCGGTGAGCGAACGGCCCGGCGGGTTCGCCTCCACTCACCGTCGGGTCCGCCGCCAGGAGGAGATCATCTGGCTGAAGGTGCAGGGTTTCGACCGGGTGGTGTCCACCTTGACCTCCTCCCACAACCTCACCGCCTACGAGGAAGAAGGCATGGTCCACGCCCACCTGCCGCTGCCGGTGACCGGTGACGTCCGTGAGGTCCTCCGCGGCTTTTTCGGCGAACTGAGCAGCTGGCTGGCCGCCGGGGAGCGGGTGCTCGTGCACCAGGACGAGCTCGGCGATCGGCTGGCCGGCCTCATGGCCGGCTACCTGCTGTGGTCCGGTCGCCTGCCCGGCGGCCCTCCGGCCATCGCCGTGGTGGAGCGCCTGGTGGGCAAGCAGATGGGACCGGCCGGCCGCGACCTGGTAGCCCAGGCCGAAACCCTCCACCGAACGGGGCAATGACCGCCTGGCAAGTGCGCCGATGACGAGCCGAGCCGCACCAGCGGACCCCGACCGCCTGGAGCTACGGGGGCTCCGGCTCACCGGCACCCACGGTGTGCTGCCCGAGGAACGGGAACGCCCCCAGCCCTTCGAGGTCGACCTCGACGTGGTCCTCGTGCACCGGTGTGCCGTCGAGCACGACGAGCTGACCGGTACGGCGGACTACGGCGCTGTGGTCGATGCCGTCGCGGCTGTGGTCGGCGGCCCTTCTCACCAGCTGCTCGAGTCGCTGGCTGCTGCGGTGGCCGACGCGGTGCTCGCCGACCCGGCCGTTGCCGCCGTCACGGTCACGCTCCGCAAGCTGCGCCCGCCGGTCCCGCACCAGCTGACCTCGGCCGGTGTTCGACTGACCCGGTCCCGTGGGTGAGGCGATGCCACCGAAGGACCAGCTGCCCCACGGCACGCCGCTGGCAGCTGCTTCGGAGCCGGAAAGCAATCGTCGGCGCACCGGTTCGTCTCGGGTGGCTACAGGCGAGCCGAGCGATGGTTCTGGGCGCGACGACGCGTCCGAGGCTGTCGCTGCGGAGCCTGTGACGGGGTCGCAAGAGCCGGTGCGGGCCTTCCTCGGGCTCGGCTCCAACCTCGGCGACCGAGCCGGGCAGCTGCGCCAGGCGGTGGCACGCCTCGACGAGGTGGTGGCTGTCTCCGACGTCTACGAGACCGAGCCGGTGGGCGGCCCGCCGCAAGGCCGCTACCTGAACGTCGTGGTCGAGCTGCGCACCGCCCGGAGCCCACGCAAGCTGCTGGCGGAGTGCCACCGCCTCGAAGCGCTCGCCGGGCGCCGGCGCACCGTCCGCTTCGGGCCGCGCACCTTGGACGTCGACGTGCTGCTGGTCGGCGACGCGCAGGTCGCCGAGGAGGACCTCGTCGTGCCCCACCCCCGGCTGTGGGAGCGCCGTTTCGTCTTGGTCCCCCTGGCCGAGCTGGCCCCCGAGCTGGTGCCGCCTGACGCCTGGGACAAGGCTGGTGGCGAGGTTCGCCATATCGGTACACTGTCCGACGTCGATGTGATTGCCTGACGCGACCGGCACCCCGAGCGGGGCTGGAGCGCAGAAAGGTGTCCTATGTACACAGTGCGCGTGATCGGCCCGGGACGGGCCGGGAGGTCCATGGCTGGCGCCCTCGAGCGACGAGGTGCTTCGGTGCAGGGCCTTATCGGCCGGCTCGACGATCCCCGAGCGGCCGCCGTCGGCGTCGACGTGGTGGTGCTCGCTGTCCCTGACGATGTCGTAGCGACCGTCGCCCGTGCCGTCGAGCCCGTGGACAGCGCGGCGGTGGTGCACCTCTCGGGCTCCCTCGGCCTCGACGTCCTGGCCCCGCACCGGCGCCGCGGGTCGATGCACCCGCTGGCGCCGCTGCCCGATCCGGTCACCGGCGCCCGGCGGCTGCTCGAGGGGACCACCTTCGCCGTGGACGGCGACCCGGTGGTCGACGGCCTGGTGGCGCTCCTCGGTGGCCGACCCATGCGGGTGCGTCCCGAGCGCCGGGCCGAGTACCACGCGGCGGCCACCATCGCCGCGAACCACGTGGTCGCGCTCATGGGCCAGGTGCAGCGCGTCGCGGCCGATGCCGGGCTGGGGGTCGACGCCTTCGTGGCCCTGGCGCGCCTGGCGCTCGACGACGTGGCTGCGCTCGGCCCGGCCGGCGCGCTGACCGGTCCGGCCGCTCGGGGCGACGAGCACACGTTGGCCCGGCACCGGGCGGTGCTGCGCGCCGACGAGCGGCCTGCCTACGACGCCGGCGTCGCCCTGGCCCGCCGCCTGGCCGCTCGGCGAGATGCGGAAGGTCTCGGGTCCGGCCAGCTCGCCGGGCGTCTCGGGTCCGGCCAGCTCGCCGGGCGTCTCGGGTCTGGTCAGCTCGCCGAGGTGGCGGACGGGCCGGGGGCCGACCGAGCCGTCTCCTGGACGACCACCGGCGAAGCTGGAGCAGACGGTGCAGGACTGGCCGCTCAGGGCGGCCCAGTGATGGCGGTGTCCTCGTGGAGCTGATCGAGACGGTGGCCGGCCTGGCGGCGTGGGCAGATCAGGTCCGGGCTGGTGGTCACCGGTTGGGGCTGGTGCCGACCATGGGGGCGCTGCACGCCGGGCACCGGTCGCTGGTCGAGCGAGCCGTCGCCGAGTGCGACGCCGTAGTGGTCACTGTCTTCGTCAACCCGCTGCAGTTCGACGACGGAGCCGACCTGGCTGCCTATCCCAGGACCCTGGCTCGGGACGTGGAGACGGCCGGAGCGGCTGGGGCCAGCGCCGTGTTCGCCCCGACTGTGGCCGAGATGTACCCGGGCTATCCGGCGCCGCCGGTCACCACCGTCACCGTGAGCGGTCCGGCCCGCCAGCTCGAAGGGGCATTCCGGCCCGGGCACTTCGACGGCGTGGCCACCGTGGTGGCCAAGCTGTTCGCCGCGGCGGGACGATGCCGCGCATACTTCGGGGAGAAGGACTACCAGCAGCTGCTGGTGGTCCGCCGGCTGGCGGCCGACCTATGCCTGCCGGTCGAGGTGGTGGGCTGCCCGACGGTCAGGGAGCCAGACGGGCTGGCGCTGTCCAGCCGCAACGTCCACCTGACGTCCGAGCAGCGGGCGAGAGCCACGGTGTTGCACCGGGCACTGTGCCAGGGTGCAGCAGCCGCGGCAGCCGGTGAGCGGCGCCCCGAGGTGGTCTGCCGGACGGTGGCCGGCGTCTTGGCATCGGAGCCGGCGGTCTCGGTCGACTACGTCGCCGTCGTCGACCCTGGCACCCTGACGGTGCCCGAGACGCTCGCCGGTTCCGTCCGCCTCCTGGTCGCCGCTCGGATCGGCGACGTTCGACTGATCGACAACCTGGGTGCCACCGTCGGTGCCGCCCACAGCGACCCCCTCGACGGCCTGCCCGTCCTGGCACTGCGAGGAGCCTGAAGCCGATGCGCCGGCGCATGATGAAATCGAAGATCCACCGAGCCACGGTCACCGACGCGAACCTCGACTACGTCGGGTCGATCAGCCTCGACCCCGAGCTGATGACGCTGGCCGACATCCGGGAGTGGGAGCAGGTCGCGGTGCTCGACATCGACAACGGCGCCCGGTTCGAGACCTACGCCATGGTGGGCGGCGCCGGCGAGGTGACGCTCAACGGCGCGGCGGCTCGGCTGGTCCAGCGTGGCGACACGGTGATCGTGATCACCTACGCCGACTACGAGGACGCCGAGCTCGACGGCTACGCCCCCGCCATCGTGCACGTCGACGGGACCAACACCCCAGTCGCAGAGGCGACAGCGGCGCTGGCGGTCGCCGTGCGCCGCAGCGTCGGGGTCTGAGGCCGTGACCCGGCCCGTCGGCGACCACGTCGACCTCGACGTCCTGGTGGTCGGCTCGGGGGTGGCAGGTCTGACCGCGGCGGTCCGCCTGGCAGAGCCCGGTGGGCTCCGGGTAGGGGTGCTCACGAAGGGCGAGCTGGCCCAGTCCACCACCCGCTGGGCCCAAGGCGGCGTCGCGGCTGCCATCGGCGGCGACGAGGACTCGGTGGACCTGCACCATGCCGACACGCTCGCCGCCGGGGCGGGCCTGTGCGACGCCGACGCCGTCTCCGTGCTCGTGCGCGAGGGCCCGGACCGGGTCTACGAGCTGATCGCCATGGGGGCCGTGTTCGACCGCGAGGCGGGCGGGGCTCTGGCACTGGCTCGCGAAGGGGGCCACTCCACGGCTCGGGTGGTCCACGCGGGGGGAGCTGCCACCGGTGCCGAGGTGGAGCGGGCGCTGGTGGCTGCCCTCGAACGCGGCGCCGCCTGTGTCCTAGAGGGGTGGCTGGCACTGGACCTGGTGGTGCACGGTGGCCGCTGCATCGGGGTGAGAGCGATCGACAGCGACGGACGCCTCCAGACGGTGGCGGCCCACCACGTGCTGCTGGCCACCGGCGGGGTGGGCCAGCTCTACGCGGTCACCACCAATCCGCCTGAAGCCACCGGGGACGGCCTGGCCATGGCGTTGCGGGCTCAGGTGCCGGTGGCCGACGTGGAGTTCGTGCAGTTCCACCCCACGGCGTTGCACCACCCGGCCATGCCTCGCCCGCTGCTCTCGGAGGCCCTGCGGGGCCACGGGGCGCTGTTGCGCGACACGCGAGGCGAGCGGTTCGTCGACGAGCTGGCGCCACGAGACGTGGTCAGCCGGGCCATGGCCGACACCATGGCGGCACAGGGGGTCGACCATCTCTGGCTGGACGCCACCAGCCTGCAAGGGTTCGACGAGCGGTTCCCGACCCTGGCAGCGTCGGTGCGCGGCGCCGGCCTGGATCCCGGGCGCGACTGGCTGCCCATCGCGCCTGCTGCTCACCACATCGCCGGTGGCATCCTGACCGACCTCGACGGCGCCAGCGCCCTGCCCGGGCTGTGGGCCATCGGGGAGGTGGCCTGCTCCGGTGTCCACGGTGCGAACCGCCTTGCCTCGAATTCGCTGCTCGAAGGGTTGGTGTTCGGTGCCCGGGCCGCCGAGGCCATCGTCGCTGGCAAGGACGCTCCCGAGGCCACCGGTGCACTGCGGGCAGTGCTCGGTAGCGCCGGCCCGGGCCCGGCATCGGGCATCGGCGTGGTCGCCGTCGCGGATGTTCCGGCACCGAGCTGGGCACGTCGACCACCCGCCGCCCCGTCAGCAGCCTCGGCCGGTGCTGCCGGTGCTGCCGGTGCTGCCGGTACTGCCGGTGCTGCCGGTACTACTAGTGCTGCTGGTGGTGGTGGTGCCGGTGCCGGTGCTGGTGCTGGTGGTGCTGCCGGTGCTGGTGTTGGTGCTGGTGCGGTCGGCGGAGCTGCTGGTGATGGTGCGGTCGGGGCGGCGGAGGAGACGCTGCTTGGCGACTGGGCGAAGTGGCGGGACCGGGTGCAGGTGGCCATGACCGCAGGAGCCGGGGTCGTGCGCAGCGTCGAGTCGCTGTCGGAGGCGGCTTCCGTGCTCGGCGCCGCGGCCGACGCCAGACGACGGGCGTCAGGCAGTGGGCCGTCCGGCCGCGACGCCGTCGAGCTCGACAACCTCCTGACGGTCGGCTGGGCGCTCCTGGAGTCCGCCGCGGCGCGCCCCGAGACCCGGGGAGCCCATACTCGTCGTGAGCATCCCGAGGCCGACGACCGGTGGCGACGTCGGCTCGTCCACGGCTCCGCGAAGACACGGCCGCAGCCAGCTGCTGGGGCGGACCGGTGAGCGCGACCCCTCCGAACCCCTCCGGCCACGGCGCAGCTGTCGGGTGTGCTGGTCTGCCGGGGCAGGCGGGGCCCGCCGAGCCGATCGCCGGGGCGGGGCCTGCTGGCGCGCCGGGGCAGGCGGGGCACGCCGAGCCGATCGCCGGGGCGGGGCCTGCTCGCGCGCCGGGGCAGGCGGTTCGTGCGGGCAGCACCGCAGCAGCGTTCGTCGGCGTGCCGGTGGATCCGCCGGATCTGGCGGTCGGCGAGGCCGTCGGCCGGGCGCTGGCCGAGGACCTGCTGCCGCTCGGCGACCTCACCGCAGCGCTGGTCGCCGGTGATCGCCTGACGGCCGTCGCGGTGGTGGCCCGGCGTCCGGGGGTGCTCGCCGGCTCGGCCTGTGCCAAGCGGACCTGCGCCGACGTCGACCCTTCGCTCGCAGTGCGCTGGGTGGTCCCCGACGGCAGTGCTGTCGGGCCCGGGACAGTGGTGGCGACCGTCGAGGGCTCCTTGCGCTCGGTGTTGACTGCCGAGCGGACCATGCTGAACTTCTTGTGCCACCTGTCAGGAGTGGCGACGTTGACCAGGAGGTTCGTGGACGTCGTGCAGGCGGCGAACCCGGCGACCCGGGTGCTCGACACCCGCAAGACGACACCCGGGCTGCGGGCACTCGAGAAGGCAGCCGTCCGGGCCGGCGGCGGGCACAACCACCGGGCGAGCTTGTCCGATGCCGTGTTGGTGAAGGACAACCACCTCGACGGGGTCTCCATCGCCGAGGCGGTGTCCCGGGCGCGCGCCGCCTGGCCTGGGCGGATGGTGGAGGTCGAGTGCGACCGGATCGAGCAGGTGGCCGAAGCGCTGAGCGCCGGGGCGACGATGGTGCTGCTCGACAACATGGACCCCGACCAGGTGCACCAGTGCGTCGCGCTCGTGCGCTCCGCCGGCTCTGGGGGCGCACCGCCGCTGGGGCTGGCCCGGCCACTGGTAGAGGTGTCCGGCGGCGTCGATCTCGAAAGCGCCCCGCTGTTCGCAGCTGCGGGAGCCGACTTCGTGTCGGTGGGTGCGCTCACCCACTCGGCGCCAGCCCTCGACCTCGGGCTGGACTTGCAGCGCGAGCTCGGTCATCGAGCAGGCAGCGACCCGCAGGCGGGCACGGGCCCGCAGGCAGGCGCAGGCGATCGGGCAGGCGCACGCCCGCAGGCGGGCCAGGATCGCCCTCAGGGCCCGAGCGGTGCGCCTGGTGGCGGCGCCAGGTCCGGCGAGCGGAGCTGAACGTGCTGCTGGCCATCGACGCGGGCAACACCGAGACGGTCGTCGGGCTGTTCGACGACGGCGACGACCCCCCGGCTGGCCCAGCCCGTGGCGGCACCGGCGGGCGCAGCGCGCATGAGGGAGCCGCTCGTGAGGGAGCCGCTCAGGAGGGAGCCGAGCCGGTGGGCCTGGTTCGCCACTGGCGGCTGTCCACGGTGGCCGAGCGGACCCCCGACGAGCACGCTTTGCTCTTCGCCCAGCTGCTCGGTCTCGACGGCGTGGGGGTCGGCCTGGGTCCCGACCACTCCGTCACCGGCATCGCCGTCACCTCCTCGGTGCCTCGGGTGACGTCCGCCCTGCGGGACATGGCCCACGAGTGGTTCGACGTGCCGTGCGTGGTGCTCGGCCCCGGGGTGCGATCGGGGATGCCCATCCTCTACGACAACCCCCGCGAGGTCGGCGCGGACCGGGTGGCGAACGCCGTGGGGGCCTTCGACTTGTACGGCGGCCCGTGCATCGTGGTGGACCTGGGCACGGCCACCACCTTCGACGCCATAAGCGCAGCAGGTGAGTACCTGGGAGGCGCCATCGCCCCGGGGGTGGCGATCTCCATGGACGCCCTGTTCCAGCACGCGGCCGCCCTTCGCCGGGTGGAGCTGGTCGAGCCGCGCTCGGTCATCGCGAAGTCGACGGTCGAGTCGATGCAGTCCGGCCTCCTCTACGGCTTCGCCGGGCAGGTGGACGGCATCTGCCGGCGCTTCCAGGAAGAGCTCGGCCCGTCGACGGTGATCGCCACCGGTGGGCTGTCACCGGTCATCGCGCCCCACACGTCGTGCATCGACCACCGAGAGCCGTGGCTGACCCTCCACGGCCTGCGCCTGGTCTACCACCGCAACGTCGACCGGCATCGAAGCTGCTGACCGGCATCGAAGCTGCTCATCGACCGGCATCGAAGCTGCCGACCGGCTGTCGCACGATGTGTTCCGAGCGCTCGACGAGCTGGTCTTCTGCCCGCGACATGGCCTGTTCCTGGGCATGGTGCGACAGCTGCCGACCGGCATCGCAGCTGCCGACCGGCATCGAAGCCGCCCGCGGCGGCGCGGCTCTGAAGCTACCGGTCAGCTTCGGCTCGCCCTGGAGCTGCCGGCGGTCTCGCAGCGCCTGCTCCGTCGAGACGTTCAGTAGTTGCCGTAGTTGCCGACCGGGGCGGCGGCCGCCGGCGAGCTGCCGACCGGGACGCCTGGGGGAGCCCCGCGGTCCTCTGGAGCCCCGCGGTCCCCCGCTGTAGTTGGG
Source organism: Actinomycetes bacterium (assembly GCA_021819525.1). Classification (GTDB taxonomy): domain Bacteria; phylum Actinomycetota; class Acidimicrobiia; order Acidimicrobiales; family UBA8190; genus JAKAQW01. Next base: position 7,011 of record JAKAQW010000040.1, on the reverse strand, counting down.
CTGCGACCTGGCGTGACCGAGTTGCCGTCGGCACTGGCACAGCGCCTGCCGGCGCCGGGGCGGGCCAGTGCCGCCGCCGAGCGCCCCTCGTGGCGCAGGCCGTCGAGCATCGCATTGGACAAGGCGACCAGGGCATTGCGCAGGCGCCGGTCGCTCAGGCCGGCTGCCGCTTCGCACGCCTCCGCGGCGAACCGCTCGCCACGCTCGACAGCGGCGGCGATCCCCCTCGAAGCGGCCACCACTGCCCTGGCCTCGTCACGCCGGTCGGGGTCCAGGGGCTGGCCGAGCATCGGGCCGAGGACGCCACCGTGCTCGTCGTCGGCCAGCGCGGCAAGCACCGGCAGGGTGTAGATCCCCTCGGCTAGGTCCTGACCGGGTGGCTTGCCCAGCTCGGCTTCGGTGCCGATCACGTCGAGCACGTCGTCACGCAGCTGGAAGACCATCCCGAAACGCTGTCCGAAGGCGGTGAGGGCCTCCACCTGGTCAGTGGGCAGGCCGGCGGTGAGCGCGCCGATCCGGCACGAGGTGGCCATGAGCGCAGCGGTCTTGCCGGCGATGGTGGCCAGGTAGTCCGCCTCGCTTCGGTCGGTGCGGTAGGCGGCCTGCACCTCGTGGACCTGGCCGCGACAGAGCTCGCCGAGGGTGTGCGCCAGCAGGCCGGCGATCTCGGCGCCGAGCCCGGCGGCGATCTCCGCCGAGCGGGCCAGCAGGAAGTCCCCGGCCACGATGGCCACCAGGTTCCCCCAGCGGGCGTTCACGCTCGACACGTTGCGCCGCATGGTGGCCTCGTCCATGACGTCGTCGTGGTAGAGCGAAGCCAGGTGGACGAGCTCGACGGCGACGCCGCCGAGCAGGTCCTCGGGGCTGGCCGGGCGTCCGTCGGCGGTGGCGGCGGCCAGGGCCAGGCCGGGTCGTACGCGCTTGCCGCCGGCGTCGACGAGATGGCAGACCACCTCGTCGAGGAACGGATCACCGCAGCGCACGGACTGCCGGAGCACCGGCTCGAGGCGTTCCAGGTCGTCCTCCACGGACGGCAGGCTGAGAAGCGGGACGATGTTCACTGCAGCGAACGATAGGCGAAGCGCTCACAGATCAGCTCATCGGCGGCGTCTGCCTCCCCCCGGACCAGGGATGATGTCCGCGGGTTGTGGTCGTGAGCCAGGGAGCGTCTCGACGTGCGGTGTGGCCGACCCGGTCCGCTGCTCCAGGTGCGCCCCGGCTCCCGACCCGATCAGCTGCTCCAGGTCCGGGACGGCCGGGCGGGTCCGCTGCTCCAGGTGCATCCCGGCTCCCGACCCGGTCCGCTGCTCCAGGTCAAGGTCTGGTGTCGAACCTGCCGATGACTACTCCCAGCGGCCCATCGGGGCTGCGGTGTCGAGTTCGGCGGTCCGGCCGGTACACTTGTGGCTGTCGTCGAACCGTCGAGGGAGGCGGTCAGGTGTTCGAACGCTTCACAGATCGGGCTCGAAGGGTGTTGGTGCTGGCGCAAGAGGAAGCGCGCCTGCTCAATCACAGCTTCATCGGCACCGAGCACATCCTGCTGGGGCTCATCCACGAGGGCGAGGGTGTGGCGGCCAAGGCGCTCGATCAGCTCGGCGTGTCCTTGGAAGCCGTCCGCGAGAAGGTCGAGGAGACCATCGGCCTGTCGGGGACGGCGCCGACCGGCTCTCCGCCGTTCACCCCGCGAGCGAAGAAGGTGCTGGAGCTGTCGTTGCGCGAGGCGCTGCAGCTCGGGCACAACTACATCGGCACCGAGCACATGCTGCTCGGCCTGGTGCGCGAAGGCGAGGGGGTGGCCGCGCAGGTGCTCGTGAGCTTGGGCGCCGATCTCCCCCGAGTGCGTCAGCAGGTCATCCAGCTGCTCTCGGGCTACCAGGGGAAGGAAGCCGTGGGCGCCGGGCCCGGCGCGTCGGGGACCGATACCCCCTCGGGGTCGCCGGTGCTCGACCAGTTCGGGCGGAACCTCACCCAGCTCGCTCGCGACGGCAAGCTGGATCCGGTCATCGGGCGCGACAAGGAGATCGAGCGCGTCATGCAGGTGCTCTCCCGGCGCACCAAGAACAATCCCGTGCTGATCGGCGAGCCCGGGGTGGGCAAGACCGCCATCGTCGAGGGGCTCTCCCAGCGCATCGTGGCGAACGACGTCCCCGAGACGCTCAAGAACAAGCAGCTCTACACCTTGGATCTGGGGGCGTTGGTGGCCGGGAGCCGCTACCGTGGCGACTTCGAGGAGCGCCTCAAGAAGGTCCTGAAGGAGATCCGCACCCGCGGCGACATCGTGCTTTTCATCGACGAGCTGCACACCTTGGTCGGCGCCGGTGCCGCCGAGGGCGCCATCGACGCTGCGTCGATCTTGAAGCCGATGCTGGCGCGCGGCGAGCTGCAGACCATCGGGGCCACCACCTTGGACGAGTACCGCAAGCACCTGGAGAAAGACGCCGCCCTCGAGCGCCGTTTCCAGCCCATCAAGGTCGACCAGCCGTCGGTGGCCCACACCATCGAGATCTTGAAAGGCCTGCGCGACCGCTACGAGTCGCACCACTCGGTGACCATCACCGACCAGGCGCTCGTGGCCGCCGCGAACCTGGCAGACCGGTACCTGGCCGACCGCTACCTGCCGGACAAGGCGATCGACTTGATCGACGAAGCCGGCAGCCGGCTGCGGATCCGCCGGATGACCACTCCGCCGGACTACCGCAAGCTCGAGGCCGACATCAGCCGCATCCGCAAGGACAAGGACGCGGCCATGGAGCGCCAGGCGTACGACCAGGCGAAGAAGCTGGCCGAGCAGGAGAAGGAGCGCCTCGAGCGCAAGACTGCCATGGAAGCCCAGTGGCGGGCCGAGGGCATGGATCTCTTCGACGTGGTCGACGAGGAGGTCATCGCCGAGGTCCTGGCGAACTGGACCGGCATTCCCGTGTACCGGCTGACCGAGGAGGAGACCTCCAAGCTGCTGCGCATGGAGGACGAGCTGCACAAGCGCGTCATCGGCCAGGAGGAGGCCATCAAGGCCCTCTCCCGTGCCATCCGGCGCACTCGGGCCGGTCTCAAAGACCCCAAGCGCCCGAGCGGCTCGTTCATCTTCCTCGGGCCTACCGGCGTGGGCAAGACCGAGCTCGCCAAGACCCTGGCAGAGTTCCTCTTCGACGACGAGGATGCGCTCATCCAGCTCGACATGAGCGAGTACATGGAGAAGCACACCGTGTCTCGACTGGTCGGCTCGCCGCCTGGCTACGTCGGCTACGAGGAGGGCGGGCAGCTCACCGAGGCCGTACGGCGCAAGCCGTTCTCCGTGGTGCTCTTCGACGAGGTGGAGAAAGCCCACCCTGACGTGTTCAACGCCCTGCTGCAGATCCTCGAGGACGGCCGGCTCACCGACGCCCAGGGGCGTTCGGTGGACTTCAAGAACACCGTGCTCATCATGACGTCGAACTTGGGCACCGCGGATCTGCGCAAGTCCTCGGTAGGGTTCGCGAAGTCCTCGGAGGCGGTCACCTACGAGCGGATGAAGTCGAAGGTCCACGAGGCCCTCAAAGCCCACTTCCGTCCCGAGTTCTTGAACCGGATCGACGAGGTCGTGGTCTTCCACGAGCTGAGCCGTGACGAGGTCGTCGAGATCGTCGACCTCATGACCAAGCGGGTGTCAGGCCAGTTGGAGGGTCAGGGCATCGGCTTGGAGCTCACCCCGGCGGCCAAGACGCTGCTGGCGGAGAAGGGGTACGACCCGGCCCTCGGCGCCCGACCGCTGCGCCGAGCCATCCAGCAGATGGTCGAGGATCCACTCTCGGAGCGGATCCTGTGGAAGGAGTTCCGGGTCGGCGAGACGGTCGTTGTCGACGTCGAGAACGGCGACATCGTCTTCCGTGCCGTCGAGGGCCTCGAGCCGCCGCCAGTCGAGCTGGCCGGCGCTGGGCCGAGCAGCTGAGCGGCTGTTGCGGATCGCCTCGGAACAGGCAATTCGGGGAACGAGAGCCCGGCTTGGCACGTTCGGAACGCAGTGCGTGACAGCCTGTTGGGGTGCGGCACCCTTTCTTCGATCAGAGTGGGTTCCACGGAGCGTACCCACCCAGCTGGCAGGGTAAGTACGTCCTCATAGAACCCGTTCCAGCCGAAGGGGCGCGGCACCGCCGCAGCGGCCCGCTGTCACAGCGCTGGCGTAGGGTGCCGGTGTGCCCAGGAGTGCGTCGTCGACCTACGGATGCTCCGCCTGCGGGGCAATCACGGCGAAGTGGGCCGGGCGCTGTCCGAGCTGCGAGGCGTGGAACACCGTGCTGCCTTTCGCCGCCGATGCCTCAGGTCACCGGCCGGGGGTGACCGGGCCTGCCACCCGGACTTCGAGCGGTTCGGGGGCGATCGGAGGCCTCGGTCGCGGCTCGAGGCGGCCGGGGAAGGCCGAGGTCCCCGGCAGCATCCCGAGGCGATCGGCCATCGGTGGCGCTCCTGACGGCGCAGCCTGGCCTGACGCGGATGTATGGCCCGACGCCGGCGCCTGGCCCGATGCCGAGGGAGATTGGCGCTGGGGCGCAGGGCACGATCCATGGCACTGCGCGAGCGCCGGCCCGGTCGTCTTGGCCGAAGTGGACGGCTCCGACGCCGCGCCATGGCCTACCGGGCTGCCCGAGCTCGACGCCGTGCTCGGCGGTGGGCTCGTCCCCGGATCGGTCACCTTGGTCGGAGGCGAACCAGGCGTCGGCAAGTCCACGCTGCTGCTGCAGGTGCTGCGGTCGGTGGCCGAAGGCGGCCAGGTGGCGGTCCTGGTCTCGGCGGAGGAGTCGGCGCGCCAGGTCCGGCTTCGCGCCGAACGCCTCGGTCCGATCCCGCCCACCGTCCTCGTGCATGCGACCACCGACATCTCGGTGCTCGACGACCTGGTTCGTCGTGCCCACCCTTCCCTGGTCGTGGTCGATTCCATCCAGACGGTGGCAGATGGGGAGGTCGCTGGCCCGGCGGGCAGCCTGGCGCAGGTGCGGGCGTGCGCCGAGCGCTGTGTCGCGTTGGCGAAGGTGGACGACGTTGCCGTGGTGCTGGTCGGCCACGTCACGAAGGACGGCTCCTTGGCCGGTCCACGAGCGCTCGAGCACGTGGTCGACACCGTGGTCACCGTGGAAGGCGACCGCCATCACGCCCTGCGGATGGTCCGGACGGTGAAGCATCGATTCGGAGCCACCGGCGAGCTGGGGCTGTTCGAGATGGGCGACAGCGGGCTGTGCACCGTGGCCGACCCCTACCGCTACCTGCTCGGCGACCGCCACCCCGAGAGCCCCGGAAGTGCCGTGGTGGCGGCCATGGACGGCCAGCGTGCCCTCTTGGTCGAGGTGCAGGCCCTCGTGGCCGAGTCCATGGCGGGTGTCGCGCCGCGGCGTAGCGCCCAGGGTGTCGACGGCGGGCGCTTGGCGCAGATCCTGGCCGTCCTGGCGGCCCGCATGCGAGCCGTGCCATCGCAGATCGATGTCTTCGCCTCGGTCGTCGGCGGTGTCCGGGTGGTGGAACCTGCCGCCGACCTGGCGGTGGCTCTCGCCGTGGTCTCATCGGTGCGAGGTCAGCCCCTCCCTGCCGACCTGGTGGTCTTCGGAGAGGTGGGCCTCGGTGGCGAGCTTCGCCACGTGCCGCACGGTGCGAGGCGTGTCGCCGGGGCGAGTGCCGCAGGTTTTCGGAGGGCCCTGGTGCCGGCTGGCATGGCCGGGATCGCAGCGACGTCGGGGATGGAGGTGCTGGCCGTGAGCCACCTGTCGGATGCGGTGGGGGCGATCCTCGACACCGTGGAGCCCCTGGCAGGTGCGTCGAGACGGCGCTCGGTGCCGCGGCCCCCGACCGTCAGCGCGGCCGGCGGGCACGACGACCAGCCGGCGCGGGGTCCCGGCGCGACGCGGTGAGCCGGCCCGGGGCCGGGCGGGGTCTCAGGGTGACCCTGTGAGCTGGCCTGGAGCCAGGTACCATCGTTGACGTGGTGGTGCGGCCGAGCTCAGCGATGGCCGGCGCTCTGGCGCTCGTCGCCCCTGGCCAGCCCCTGCGTGAAGGGCTCGAGCGGGTGCTGTTGGCCAAGCGGGGGGCGCTGGTCGTCGTCGGTGACGACCCAGCGGTGCTGTCGATCTGCACCGGAGGGTTCCTCTTCGACGCCGAGTTCAGCCCGCAGCGGCTGTCGGAGCTGGCCAAGATGGACGGGGCCATCATCGTGTCGGCCGACGCCAGCCGGATCGCCCGGGCGAACGTCCATCTCATGCCGAGCTCGTCGATCCCCACGACCGAGACCGGCACCCGCCACCGCACTGCCGAGCGAGTGGCTCGGTCGATGGACGTGCCGGTGGTGTCGGTGTCGGCGGCGATGGGCATCGTCACCGTCTACCGGTCCGTCGAACGCCACGTCCTGCAGCCGACAGCCCGGCTCCACGAGCGGGTGAACCAGGCGCTGCAGACCCTGCTGCGCTTCCGCCAGCGCTTCGACGTCGCGGTGGCCACGTTGTCGGTGCTCGAGGTGGAGGACACGGTGACCGTGCGCGACGTCGCCGCCGTCCTCCAACCCGCCGAGCTGGCGGTGCGCATCGCCGAGGAGATCGAGATCGCCCTGGTGGAGCTCGGCGAAGAGGGCCGGCTGCTGCGCCTGCAGCTCGAGGAGCTGATCGACGGGGTCGACAAGATCCGTCGTCTGGTGGTGCGGGACTACGCCCGCCAGCAAGGCCCGGCCTGCCCGGTCACCCCAGCCGACGGCGCCGCCGGCCACCGCGGTCACGGCCGTGGCCAGCGTCACGCCGCGATGTCCGCCGGCGGTGCCACCACAGTCGCCATGGCCGCTGCCGGCGGTGGCGCTTCTCCGGTGGCTTCTGGTGTGTCGACGCGTCGCGCGGGTTCCCGAACCCCGGGTTCGGGGTTCGTCACCAAGAGCGGCGATGCGCCGGGCATCGATGCAGCAGACGGCCACCGCAGGGGTGCTGGCACCACGGACGCCGACGGTGCCGGCAACACCAAGAGCGGCGATGCGCCGGGCATCGATGCAGCAGACGGCCACCGCAGGGG
>JAKAQW010000039.1 GCA_021819525.1 Actinomycetes bacterium | reverse complement strand
CACCCACACCCACACCCACACCCACACCCACACCCACACCCACACCCACACCCACACCCACACCCACACCCACACCCACACCCACACCCACACCCACACCCAGAGCCAGACCCACACCCACACCCACACCCACACCCACACCCACACCCACACCCAGAGCCACACCCACACCCAGAGCCAGACCCACACCCAGAACCACACCGGCACTGGGCACCCCGTCGATCTCCCGAGCCCGTGCCCGGCCCGATGAGCGGGGCAGGTGGTCGTGTCGTCGATCCGAGCCGGCGACCGGGGACGTCGGTGGGTGGCGTGCATCTCGACGCGGTGGACGCCGAGACGGCCATACGACGTATCGTCGACGGGTGGGTGGCCGGTGTGGGCGGGGTGGTGGTGACCCCGAACGTCGACATCGTCCGCCAGGCAGCCCGTCACCAGGAGCTCGCTCGGGTGCTGGCCTCGGCCGACCTGTCTCTGGCCGACGGCATGCCCCTGGTGTGGGCCAGCCGCATCGCCGGTGCGCCGCTCCCCGGGCGGGCCGCCATGTCCGAGCTCGTCGGCCCGCTGGCCCGAGCGGCCGCCGGTGCCGGTGCACCGCTGTTCCTCCTCGGCGACGACCCGGTAGTGGCCGAGAAGGCCGCTCGGGTGCTCGAGGAGCTGGCTCCGGGCCTGGTGGTGATCGGCACCTCGTCGCCGGCGGTGTCGCTCCCGCTCGAACCCGCCGCGCTCGACGCCATCGCCGAGCAACTGATCGCGGCAGGCCCGGCGATCGTGATCTGTGCATTTGGCTGCCCGAAACAGGAGCTCCTGATGGACGTCTTGGCCCCGAAGCTACCGGGCACATGGCTGCTCGCGGCCGGAGCCACCTTGCGGATGCTGTCCGGCACCGTCGCCCCGGCCCCGACGTGGATGCGACGACGGGGGCTCGAGTGGCTGCACCGTCTACGGCTCGAGCCGGGCCGTCTAGCCGGCCGCTACCTGGTCCGCGACGCACCGGTCGCCGTCCGCATCCTGCTCGCCGCCGCCGCCGATCGCATCGGCCCGCTCGCACCATCAGTCCAAAGCGGCAAGCGGGGCACCCGAAGCTCCGCGCGCACCATGAGGTGCCCGGGCACCCCAGGCACCCCGCAGACCCCGGGCACCCCGACGATCCCGGGCACCTCGATGATCCCGGGCACCCCGACGATCGAGACATCGGCAGGCGCACCCAACGCTGCAGCGAGCAGCGCGCGGTCGGCTGCGGCCACCGGGACATGAACCCGCAGGGCTCGCCCAGCCGCCCCATGGCGCGACCTGCGCCTGGTCTGGTAGCCGGTCGCTCCCCGGCGCCCACGATGCCCCTCGACGCATCGGCATCGGCATCGGCATCGGCATCGGCATCGGCATCGGCATCGGCATCGCCCCACGTCAGGCTGGTGACCTGGGACGACCACCCCGCCATCGGTGGCCAGGGGGTCTATGTCGACGAGCTACGCCGGCACCTAGCCGTCCAAGGCATCCAGGTGAGCACGGTGGCCGGGCGGGGATCCGCCGCCGTCTCCTACCACGCCGTCACCGGCCGTGGCCATCTCGATCTGTCGCTGCAGCTCGCGTGGCAGCCGGGGCTGCTACGAGAGGGGAACCCCGACGTGCTCCACGTGTCCGCCGGCCCCGGCGGCATCGCCTTGCTGCGGCGCTGCGACCGGCCAGTCGTCGTCACCGCCCATCACACCCACCGCCAGTCCCCTGGTTGGCAGACGGTCCGAGCTGTGGCCGGCGCGATAGAGGCCGTCGGCTACCGGCGAGCGGCGCGGGTAGCCGCCGTCTCACCGTCCACCGCAGCCGCTGTAGTCGCCATGGGTGTCTCCGCCGAGCAGGTGGAGGTCATCCCACCAGGTGTCCGCCTCCGCACGCCACCGCGTCGCGTCGAGCGACATCCGCTGCGCATGGCCTTCGTCGGCCGCCTCGAACCCGCCAAGGGACCCCTCGACGCGGTGGCAGCCATGACGGCGGTGGCCGAGCTGGTGCCCGGAGCCCACGGGGTGGTCGTCGGCAACGGATCCCAGAGCGCAGCGGTCGTGCGAGCTGCGCGCGAAGGCGGCGGTCACGTCACCGTCGTGGGTCGTCTCGAGGACGACGAGCTGGCAGTCGAGCTGGCTCGGGCGGCGGTCGTGCTGGTCCCGTCGAGCTTCGAGGGCTTGGGGATGGTCGCCCTCGAAGCCATGGCCGCCGGCGCGGCCGTCGTGGGCTACGACGTCGACGGTCTGCACGACACAGTTGGCCGATACGGCATCGTCGTCCCCGCCGGATCAGTGAAGGCACTGGGCGACGCGGTGCGGTCGCTTCTCGGTGACGTCGACGGCGCCGCCTCGATGGCGCGTGCCGCCGCACCGGCCGTACGAGCCGAGTGGTCCTGGGAACGCTGCGCCGAACGGTTCGCTGCGATGTACCGGGAAGTCACCCGCTGCTGAGCTTCGCCCGACTGCTCGCCCGCCCAGAACCTCCGGTCGGGTCGCTCGGGCACTGCGGCGCCCCGAAATCCCCGGTCGGGTCGCTCGGTCACCGCTGCGCCCAGCTCGGCCCGGCCCCAGGCGGGCGCCACGGGAACCCGACGTGCTGGTGCGACCACCGGGTCTTGTTCGACGTGTCGCGCGACGCCATGACGAAGGTACTCCTCGAGCTGACGTAGCGGAGCGGCCACCGGCTCCTGTCAGACCGCACGGTCTCCGTGCGCATGGACAAGGCGGACCACGGACCGCCACGCCACCGCCGTGCGAGCTCACCGTGCCCGCCTAGCCGCCGTGGACCGCCAGAAACCCGTCATCTGCCGTGCGTAGTTGGCCCGCGACAGCTCGCCGGCCATCTTCAGCGCCGCTCGCTCGCCAGCTCGATCCCGCCACGAGACATCGAGGGCCCGGCCCATGGCATCGGCGAAGGCAGCCGGCGTGGGGGGGCGTACGTACCCGGTAACGCCGTCGTCGACCGCCTCACCGGCGCCACCGAGCGCGGTCACCACCACGGGCCGTCGGGCTGCACCGGCTTCGAGGACGACCGTCGGGAACGGATCGGGTTCGATGCTCGGCACCAGCACCACGTCGGCCGCGTCGTACACCGGCCAGACGTCGCGCTGGTGCCCGAGGAAGATCACCGCACCGGCCACGTCGGGGAGGGTGGCCCGTCGACGCAGCTCGTCGAGGTAGCCCCGGTCCGCCGGCTCGAACGGCCCACCCGCCACCACCAGCACCGCCGCCGGTGCGTCTGCGCCACGACGGAGCAGCGCCAGGGCCTCGATGGCGACCAGCTGGCCCTTCCAGGGAGTCAGCCGGCCCACCACGGCGAACACGACCGGCCCGAGAGGGATGCCGAGCATCCGGCGCGCCTCGACGACAGCTACCGGAGGTCCACGACGCGCGACGCCGTTGTGGACCACCGCCACCTGGTCCGATCGGTAGCCACTTCCCACCAGGGCGTCAGCTACCCACGCGCTCACCGCGGTCACCTGGTCGATCCCCGTCCGAGCCGCCGCAGTCTGTGCCAGCGAGCGGACGACGCCGATGTCCGACGGCGTGGTCATCTCGTGGACGCTCAGCATGGCTGGCACCCGCCGCGCCAGGGCCACCGGCGCCACGACCTTGGCCGTCGTAGCCACGAAGCCGTGGAGCAGGTCGACCTGCTCGGCACCGACCGCGTGCCACAGCGAGCACACGGCACGACCGTAGGCGCGGGCATAGGCAAGCGTCGATGGCACCTGGCGGAGCTTGGGCAGCGAGAAGTCGACGACCCGATGCCCGAGGTGGCGGACCTCGTCGGCCAGCTCGGAGCAGACCGGGGCCGCGACCACCACCGGCCCGGGCGCCACCTCGGAAAGCAGCTCGAGCAAGACACGCTCACCCCCGGAGATCCGCCCGTGGGCCATCACCACCAGCACCTTCGGCGGCGGTGCGCCGGAGCCTCGGGCACCCTCTCCCCCGGCGCGCGGTGTCAGATCGGCGGGCACTCCGGAAGGCTACCGACCAGTGCGATGCTGGCCGTCGCGCGAACCCCGGCGGCTCCTCCACCCCGCGAGAGGCCCCAGGACGGCCCTGGGCGCGGAGCCGCCCGCCGGCACCTGCCACGTGGCGCGCCGCGACCCACCAGGCTCGGCGATCTCCGGTCGAAGACCACCCCGGCTCCGCGCAAGACCCAGTCGCTTCGACCGTTCCCAGCCGTGGTCGATCACGCGGTCAGCGAGGCGCACGGCCCGAGCCTCCCTACCGTCGCCATGACCGGCGCCTGGTTCGACCCCGACGACCTCCGGGTGTGGTCCGGTATGGTCACCAACGTCGTCGCCGAGCTCTCGGCCATGGGGGTCTTCGCCGGCTATCGCGACGCGGGACCGGCACGGTGGGCCGCCCGGGCAGCGCTGGCGGTGTTGCGGTCCCGGGATCCGAGATCCGGCGCCGCGCCCCTGCACCCCGCTATGCGCGCCGCGGCTTTCCTGTCGGGCCCGGCCGTCCGGCGCCGACCCCCGCGCCACGCGCAGGCGTGGGTCGTACCCGCGGGCACCCTCGGACATCCGGCCAGCGGGCCGGAGATCGCCTGGTGCGAGATGGCCCCGAGCCAGCTCCTCGCGCTCGGCCCGGCCCGAGCCGCCGCGTTCGGGCTACCAGGAGTCACCGCCGGACAGCTCCGGGCCCTGGCCCGTGCCCACCTGGCCCTGCACCGCCGGGCTCGGTCTTCGTGCACCGTAAGCCAGTGGGCTGCCGACGCGCTCGTCGACGCGCACGGCATCGACCGGCGCAGAGTGCACGTCGTGGGCTGCGGCCGCAACATCGTGCCTCGCGGTCCCGTGGTCCACGACTGGTCGACCCCGCGGTTCCTGTTCGTCGGCAACGACTGGCAGCGTAAGAACGGGCCGGCGGTGATGTCGGCTTTTCGCACGCTACGCCACCGGCATCCCGGCGCCCGGCTCGACGTGGCCGGGGGGCATCCACCCCTGGACGCCGCGGGGGTAAGAGGCCATGGCCAGCTTCGGCTCGATCGACCTGAGGACCGTCGACGCCTCGCCGCGCTGTTCACCGGCGCCACCTGCCTCGTCATGCCATCTACCGTCGAGCCCTTCGGCATCGTCTACGCCGAAGCTGCCGGGTTCGGGGTCGCCAGCATCGCCGGGAACATCGGCGGCACCACCACCGCGGTAGGTGCCGGGGGACTGCTCGTCGATCCGACGGACCATCGGGCACTCGTCGATGCCATGGAGACCATGGCCGATCCGGCCACCGCACAGCGCCTCGGCCGCCTTGCAGCCCAACGTGCCCCGGCACTCACCTGGCGAAAGGTGGCCGAACGGATCCTGCGAGCAGCGGGGATCGCGCCACCAGACGTCGGTGCGCTGGCCGCGTTCCTCGACGACCGCCAGCTGGAGGCCACATGCTGAGCGCGGATCACGCCGGACACCGCACGCCCGTAGAGCAAAGCGGGCGAGCCGGCCACGCCAAGCCGGGCTCCCTCACCCGTCGCTTCGCTCGGGGACCTGGCACCGCCGGCGACGGTGCCGTACCCGGTCCCCGTGCGGTACCGGCGAAGACCCTGAGGATCACCCGACGCCTCGTACGCGAGCAAGTGCGCTCCCTCGGCGATCGGCTCGTCGAGTGGCGAACCGACCGATCCTTGCGCTTCACCGATGCCGATCGCTTCGGCCACGAGCTGCCCGACCGCAAGGAGATGCTCCGCCGAGCCTGGCACTACGCCTGTTTCAACCGCATCGAAGGGGACTATGCCGAGTTCGGTTGCCACGGGGCGTTCACCTTCCGCATGGCCTGGCACGCCATGGAGCTGGTGGGCACGACCGCCCGGCTCTGGGGCTTCGATTCTTTCGCCGGGCTGCCCGAGCAAGTCGACCGGCGCGACGGGCACCCGCGCTGGATGGCGGGCACCATGGCCACCTCGGTGGAGCGGTTCCATCAGCTGTGCGCGCGAGCCGGGATGACCCCGGACCGCTACGTCGTGGTCGAAGGCCTCTACCACGAGACCTTGCAGAGCCACGCCTCGGACCCACGTCCTGGGCTGGTCGCTGTCGCCTATGTGGACTGCGATCTCTACAGCTCGACCGTGGATGTCTTGCAGTTCCTGGAGACCCGGCTGCGACCCGGCAGCGTCATCGCCTTCGACGACTACTTCTGCACCAATCCCGACGGTCCCTCGGGAGAGCGACGAGCCGCCCTCGAGCACTTTGCCACCAGCACCTGGCAGCTGGTGCCCTATGTCCAGTTCGGGTGGGCCGGCATGTCCTTCGTCGTCGAGCCCCGCGGTGGCCCTGAAGTCGGGCGACCGATCACCGCCGGCCCCTGAGAGCGCCGGCAGCGAGCCTGGCCGGTGATCACCGCGGCCACGTGGAGGGCGTGACGAACTTCGTGGCGATCCCACTGCACCTCGGCGCAGTGCTCACATCCCCCTTGCCCGAAGAGCTCCCTGCACGACAGCGACCCGCGATGGTGCGCCGGGTCCTGGCACGCGCGCCCGTGGAGCTCCTCGGAGCAGGCTGCCGTCGAACCCACGGCGCGCCCTCCGGCGGCCCCGACGTCACCCGGCAGCCCGATGCTCGGGGAGCGCCTGGCAGCGGGCGCACAGCAGCTGGTCCCCGACGCGCCGGGTCACCGTGTGCTCCCGGCACCCGTCGCAGCGGTGCCCTACGACGAACATCGAGCTGGCCTCGGGTATCGGATGGTCCAATTCGCTCAGCCGACGCTGCGCTGTGGGGGTGAGCACCCACGAGACGCCGTCCGCTCGCTCCTCCTTCTGGACCAAGGAGAATGCCATCAGCTCACGCAGCAGCGGATCGAACTGCCGAGCCAGGACGGGGATGGGCTCGTTGCTCGTCGACATTGCCGATACCTCCTCAGGCCTGACGGACCAAGCTGGGCGGTGGGTGGGCCGGCACCCACCGCCCTGACAAGTAGTTTGCGCCTCCTCCCGAGCGATGTGTCGTCAGGCGCTGCACGATCTGGCGCTGCACGATCTGGCGCTGCACGATCCGGCGCTGCACGATCCGGCGCTGCACGATCCGGCGCTGCACGATCCGGCGCTGCACGATCCGGCGCTGCACGATCCGGCGCTGCACGATCCGGCGCTCATGCACACAGCTCGCCAGCTCCCCGTGCCCGGGACCGGCCACTTCGCTACCCACCTGCTCCGAGGCACCCGCCGGCCCACCGCCCGAGCTGCCCGCCTGTGAGCCGGGCGGTCAGTCGGGGAACGTGACCCCGAGCTCTGCAGCGCGCGCTGCTGCTTCGGCAGGCCAGATGTTCTTGACGAGGTACAGGTCGCGGGCCAACGCGTACCCAGGTGCCAGCTCCTTCATGTACCGCTCGAAGTAGAAGAGCTGCTTGGCCACCAGCATCAGCTCGCGGGGGGCTTGCACACCCATCTGCCGAGCCAGTTCCAGTTGGGTCCCGAAAAGCTCGGCCAAGTCGATGGAGCGGGCCTGGGCATCGAGCACCGGCTCGGTGGCCGCCCGGAGCAGCTTCCCGACGTCCTCGTCGCTGCCGATGTCGTCGCGTAGCACCCCCAGCCGCTTGTAGTTGCGGACCACCCGGGCCCAGTCGTCGTCGATCATGAACGTGCGGAACAGGTCGCGGACCATGGCCCGCCACGGCTCGGGCAGCAGCCCCGTGATGCCGAAGTCGAGAAAAGCTGTCCGGCCGTCGTCGAGCACCCAGATGTTGCCGGCGTGGGTGTCCGCGTGGAACGGCCCGTGCACGCAGACCGCTTCGAGCCCGACTTTGAGCCCGCGGCGCATGAGCAGCTCGCCGTCGACCTGACGCCGCCGCAGCTCGTCGAATTCGTCGACCGGCACCCCGAACAGGCGCTCCATGCAGAGCACGCGCGGGCCGCACAGGTCGTGGTACACCTCGGGAGCCGTCACGTGCTCGTTGTCGCCGAACGCGCCGATGTTGTCCCGGAACGCCTGCTGGTGGCGAGCCTCGAGCACGAAGTCCAGCTCGGCCACGGTCACCTCGAAGAGGTCGTCGATCATGCCGGTGGGGTTCAGGCGGCGGGCCGCCTCCACGTGCTCGGCCATCCGCGCCAGCATGGCCGCGATGCGCAGATCGCTCATCATGAGCCTCGCGATCCCCGGTCGCTGCACCTTCACCACCGCCGAACGCCCGTCGACCAGCACGCACGCGTGCACCTGGGCGATCGACGCGGAAGCCAGCGCCTCGTCGTCGAAGCTTTGGAACAGCGCCGTCGCGGGCCGGCCGAGATCCTCCTCGACGGTGCGGCGTGCCTGCTCACCGGGGAACGGGGGCACCGCGTCGAGGCAGCGCTGGCAGGCGGTGGCCAGCGGGGCGGGGAACACCCCGGGAGCCGATGCCATCAGCTGCCCGAGCTTTACGTAGGTCGGGCCCAGCGCGACGAAGCCGTCCACCAAGCCGGCCGAGCCAGCAGTGGCCAGCTGCCGCCACAGCACCTGGTCTTCGACGCCTGCACCGCCGCTTCGTCGAGGCCTGCGCAGCACCTCGAGCCGGTGTCGCCAGCCGTAGAGCACCACCTCCGCGGCCAGGGCCCGCAGCACTCGGGTCACGATCACCCAACCCACAACCACCGCCCGGCGCACGTCGATCACTCGGAGCCGGCCAGGGCCCCCGGGCGCGGAGCCACCCGGGGGCGCGGCGCTGTCGACCATATGCAACACACTGCTCCTTCATGTCTCATCTGGCAAGCGAGCACGGTAGCGCGTCACCCGAAGCACCATCAGAGCGAGTACTCCGATAGTGCTCGGACGTTTCGAGGGCGAGCACCTACACTGAAGAGGTGGACATGCGCGTCGAGGCTGTGGCCGCCCGGGCTGGTGTCAGCGTCGACACCGTGCGCTACTACCAGGCCCGCGGCTTGCTGCACGCACCCCGGCGGGCCGGACGGGTCGCCTGGTACGACGACTCCCATGTCGACCGCCTCCGGTGGATCCGGTCCATGCAAGCGAGCGGGTTCAGCCTGGCCAGCATCGCGCGGGTGCTCGACGGCTCGCTCGACGCGGCTGACGTGGCCCTGGTCGGAGCGCTCTCCGGCCGAGAAGTGCCCGGCACCCGGGCTGGCTCGCCTGCTGCGCCGAGGACCTCTCGGCTCATGAGCGTGTCGGAGCTGGCCGACCGGACCGGCATCCCCGTACCGGTCCTGCAAGCTGTGGTGGCCGAAGGGCTCCTCGTGCCCCGCCGGATCGGTGACGCCTCGGGCTACACCGACGAGGACGTCGCCGCCGCCGAGGCCGGGTTGGCGCTGCTCGGCTGGGGCATCCCACTCTCGGACCTGCTGGCGTTGGCCAGCAGCCACCACCGGGCCATGCAGGAGGTCGCCGAGCAGGCTGTTGCCTTGTTCGACACCCATGTCCGCCACCGGCTGCGCCACGATCCGTGCACCGGCGGTGACGAGGCAGCGCTGCAGCTGGTCGACGCGTACCGCACCCTGCTGCCAGCGGCGTCCACGTTGGTCAGCCACCACTTCACCCGAGTGCTGCTCGGGTGTGCCCTCGACCACATCGAACGCGCCGGCGCCCGCTCCCCGACGGATCCCGGCGCACCTGGCGATCCCGGTCGCGCACCTTCCGCTGCACCGCCCCACGACGCCGACCCGCTCCGATGAGCCCGGCACCGACGCCGCCTGCGTCAGGCGCCGCGCCCTCACCGCCCGCCGCTGCCCAGACGCCAGGTTTCGGCCGCCTCGACCCCCTTCCCGGCCCCGATCAGAAGACGCAGGCAGTGCGCGAGATGTTCGACACCATCGCTTCGCGCTATGACCTGGTGAACCGGCTCATGACGTTCGGTTTGGACATCACCTGGCGGCGGCGGACGGTCCGGGCTCTGGGGCTCGCCGCGGGGTGCTGCGTGCTCGACGTGGCCTGCGGGACCGGCGACCTGTCGAGGGAGCTGGCCCGCCAGCAGCTGCGCCCCATCGGTGCAGATCTCTCTGCCGGGATGCTGCGAGCCGGGCTCGCCACGGTGCCGGTCATCCAGGCAGACGCCAGCGACCTGCCGGTGCCAGACGCTGCGGTCGACGGGGTGGCCTGCGCCTTCGGGATGCGCAATTTCTCCAACCTCCCCGCGGTGCTCGCCGAGATGGGTCGGGTCCTGCGGCCCGGCGGGCGCCTGGCTCTGCTCGACGTGGCGCCCACTACCGGCGTGGTCCACATGGGGCACCGTCTGTGGTTCGAGCGAGCCGTGCCGATCATCGGCGCCATCTTCTCCGATCCCGCCGCCTACCGGTACCTGCCCCGGTCGGTCGCCTACCTGCCGCCGACCCCCGAGCTGCTGTCGTGGGTCCGACGAGCCGGCTTCTCCGGCGTGAACCGCCGCCTGCTCGGCGGGGGGATCGTCCAGCTCATCACGGGCACCCGTACGCCGGCGCCGACCACCTCGCTCGTGACGCGTCCATGACCGCGCGCCCGGGCCCGTCCACCTCTTCGGCGGCAGCTGGTCGCCCGCCTCGTACCGCCGACGATCCGTCTCCTTCGCAGCGCCGGGGAGATGTTCTCTCTCGGCGCCGTGGAACGACGCCCGACCAGGCCGCCAGGACAGACATCGAGTCGCCGGCTCTTGTGTGCCGAGAGCGCCGGACGGCTCCCCCTCCGGCTCCCGCTCCCACTCCCGCTCCGGCCCCCACTCCGGCTCCGGCCCCCACTCCCGCCTCGGCTCCCAGGGGGCTCCCCGATCCGAAGCAGTTCTCCGCCCGCTGCACCGCCGTACGCGCCGGCTCACCTGTCGAGAACAGCGTGACCGGCGACCTCGACCTCGACCTCGACCTCGACTACGACCCGCTGTCGCTGGCCACCGCCGGAACCTACGGGTTCTTCTTCGAAGATCCCGACGGCTTCGTTGCCACCAGCGGGGTGGCCACCCGTCTGGCGCTACCTTCCGGGCTCGACTCGTCTGGCGCCGCCGCCGTCGCCAGGTGGCTAGCCGCTGTGCCCACCACCGGCCCGGTTGGCCGCCCCGGGACCGGCCCCATCGCCGTCGGCGCGCTGCCGTTCCTTCCCCACCAGGCTTCCGAGCTCGTCGTACCAGCCGTCGTGCTGGTCGGTGACGGCACTGGAGCCCGATGGCTCACCCGGATCACCCCGGTGGTGGGCAGCTCCCCCACGATCGAAGCGCACCCTGCTCGCAGGCCCACGGACACCATCACGCAGCGCGACCTGGTGGCTCTGCACCCCGATCCCGACGGCGCCACCTTCGAGCAGCAGGTCGGCGAGGCCCTCGATGCTCTGAGAGCAGGCGAGGTCACCAAGGTGGTCCTGGCCCGCCAGGTCACAGCCACGTTCTCCACCGCCCTCGACGTGAGGAGCGTGCTTCACCGTCTTCGGCGCCGAGAGACCGCCAGCACGGTCTTCGCCCAGCTCGACGGCGAGACAGCCTTCGTCGGCGCCAGCCCCGAGCTGCTCGTCCGACGCCGCGGGGACCAGGTCCGCTCCCATCCGCTGGCCGGTACCCGCCCCCTGACCGGCTCAGTCGACGGAGGCCTCGACCGGGTCGTCGCCGAGCTGCTGGCGTCGCCCAAGGAACGCGCCGAGCACCGGGCGGCAGCCGACAGCGTCGCCCACGGGCTGGCGCCGTGGTGCCAGTGGCTCGACGTGCCGCCCGAGCCCGCTGCCCTGGTGTTGCGAGACATGGTCCATCTCGGCACGCCGATCACGGGCCAGCTCCGATCCTCACCACCGCACCTTCCCGACGGTGCCCGCCTCGTGGGCCCACCTGACGCGCTCACCCTGGTGGCGGCCGTCCATCCCACCCCGGCTGTGGCCGGCGTGCCCACAGTGGCCGCGCTCACCGTCATCGACCGGATCGAAGGAGACCGCCGCGGCCGCTACGCCGGGCCTATCGGCTGGGTGGACGGGCGCGGGGACGGCACCTACGTGGTCGGCATCCGCAGCGCGACCATCACCGGATGCCACGCCGCCGTGCACGCCGGGGCCGGTATCGTAGCCGGCTCGGTCCCCGCCGACGAGCTCGCCGAGACCACTGCCAAGCTGGGCACGATGCTCGGCGCGCTCGGCGTGCACACCAGCCGTCCTCGTGCCGCTCGGTGCTGAGCCGCTCGAGGAGCGGTCGGTCAGCCCGGGGCCGTGCAGCGCCGCAGGAGGCGGCTGACAGCACGGGCCACCACACCCGGAGCGTCACCGGGGAGAAAGTGCCCGGCCCCGCTCACCGACACCAGCTCGGCGCCGCTGATCTCTGCCGCCAACCGGGCGCTCGCCCTCGCGGGGACCACCATGTCTCTCGTGCCCGCTACCACGACCACCGGCAGATGCAGCCGGGCCACCGCCCCTCTGAGCGCCGGCAGCTCTTCGACCAGGGCGCGCTGCTCGGTCACGAAGCTCCGCCAGACCGACGGGCCATGAGCCGTCCCTGCGGCATGCTCGTCGGGGAAGTACCGGGCCAGCTCCACGAGCCGGTCGACGCCGAGCCTGCTCAGCCCGCGGCGGACAGCTGGGCCGAGCCACGCCGAGATGGCCAACGCGGTGACCGACGCCGCCGCCCCGACGATCGGCGCGGCCAGCGCCCGGTCCAGCCACACCACGCTGCCTCGACCACCGATCGGTGCCACCAGGACCAGCCCCGCCACCAGATCCGGATGGCGGTCGGCCATGAAGATGGCGATGCCCGCGCCGTAGCTGTGACCGACCACCACCGCCGGCAGCTCGTGCCCCGCCAACTGGCGAGCCAGGAGGTCGGCGTTCTCTCGCATGCCAAGTGCCGGCCCGCTCGCGCCGTAGCCGGGGCGATCCGGGGCCAGGACCACGTGGGCCGGCGACAGCCGGTGGACCACCGCTGCCCAGTCGGATCCCAGTCCGGGCTGCCCGTGCACCAGGAGCACGGGGCACCGCCGGTCACCGCTGCGGGTCGGGTCGCCGGTCATCGGATATGGCTCGCGCCGCCGATGCACGACACCGCTTCCTGCGGGCGACTGCGGTTCACACCAACGCCGACGCACTACGAGCTGGCCTCACGGCGACAGCGTACGGGTCGGAGGGTGGCGCTCGGCTCCCCCGGTGCCGGGCTCTGCGGTGCCCGGTGCTCCCACGCTCCGGAGCGCCGGCGTCCCTGGAGCTGCCGGTCGGGCCTGCTCGGGCCTCGACCCCCGAAGCGGTAGGCGCACCTCGAAGACGGTGCCGGCTCCCACCGTGCTGTGGACCCGGGCAGCGCCGCCATGGGCCTGGGCCAACGCCGCCACGATGGACAGCCCGAGCCCTGCTCCAGCACCGGTCCGAGCGCTGCTCGCTCGGTAGAAGCGCTCGAAGACCTGCGCTGCCTGCTCGGGGGCCAGCCCTGGCCCGGTGTCGGCGACCCGCACGACGCCCTCAGAGCCCTCGCGTCGCACCGATACCGACACCTCGGTGCCCGGCGGGGTATGGACCAGAGCGTTACCGACGAGGTTGTCCACGATCTGGCGGATCCGCGCTGCGTCGCCTTCCACGGTCACCGGGGCCCCGGCCTCGAGCGAGACGGGGTGGTCGTGGCAGACTGCGGCGGCTGCACCGACCGCCTCTTCGACGAGCGCGCGCAGCTCCACCGGGTGCCGTTCGAGCGGACGGCCCTGGTCGAGACGGGCCAGCAGCAGCAGGTCGTCGACCAGCACTCCCATGCGCGCAGCCTCGCCCTCGATGCGAGCTGCTGCCTGTAGCCGAGCGCTCGGATCGTCCAGGGCCTCTTTGCGCAGCAGCTCGGCGTAGCCCCGAATGGAGGTGAGCGGGGTGCGCAGCTCGTGGGAAGCGTCGGCCACGAAGCGTCGCAGGCGCTGCTCGGAGCGGGTCCGGGCGGCAAAGGCCGCTTCGATCTGCCCGAGCATGCCGTTCAAGGCATGACCGAGCCGCCCGACCTCGCTCCGTCGGTCCTCGGTGCGCACGCGGCGCCCCAAGTCGCCTCCTGCGATGGCGCCGGCTGTCTCGGTCATGTCGCGCAGCGGGCGCAGGCCGTAACCGGCCACCGCCAGGGCCAGGACCACCGCACCCACCAGCACCAGCACCGACACCAGGATCTCGATGTGCATCACCGAGGCCAACGTCTGCTCGTCGGGTGCGAGGGGCACCGCGGTCACCAGGATCCCTCCCGGCAATTCGACGGCTTCAGCCCGGTAGGTAGCACCCGAGGAGCCGACTGCGCCGGTGTCGAACGACGCCTGGTTCGGGAAGTACGGGCCACCATGCACGCCGTAGCGTCGACTGTCCGGAGCCGCCTGTACCGGCAGGTACGCCGGCAGCCGTGGCCTCGGGTCGCAGGTGCCCGACGGCCGGTCGAACAGCAGCCGGTGGTCGGGCGCCAGGATCTCCTCGAACACGCCGGGGCTCGCCCGGTCGAGCGGATCGAGGCGGCCCGGCGGCCGGCGCCGGGGAAGGTGCGGTGACGGGGCTGGGGAGACCGGCGGCGCCGACGTCGCCGCCGTGGTCGACACCGTGCACCGGCTGCCTCCCAGGGTCGCCCCGTCGGCTTCGCCCATGGCGGTGAGCCACTGCGTCGGGTGGCGCCGCGCCAGCGTCGATCGCCTGGCCAGCGCCCGGCGGTAGTCGGCCCAGACGCTGACGAACACCTGGCTCTGGGCCAGGTTCGTCTCCTCGTCGAGCCGCCCGAGGAGGAACGACCGCAGCGAGGAGTACGTGACCACGTCGGTCACGGCGATGGCCGCCACTATCAGCACGACGATGCCCACGAGCAGGCGCCGGCGCAGCGACACCGCCGATCACCGCTGCCCGCGGGGCAGCCGCAGGCTGTAGCCGACCCCGCGGATGGTGTGGATGAGGGGAGGCTCGTAGCAGTCGATCTTCTTCCGGAGATAGCTGATGTAGGTCTCCACGATGTTCGGGTCCCCGCCGAACTCGTAGTCCCACACGTGGTCGAGAAGCTCGGACTTCGACATCACCCGCCGCGCGTTGAGCAACAAGCAGCGCAGCAGGTTGAACTCGGTGGCCGTGAGCTCGACGACCTGGCCCTGTCGCCACACCTCGTGGGTCTCCTCGTCGAGCTCGACATCGGCGAAGACCAGCCGGCCCGGCCCCGCCAGCGACTCGGCGCCGTGCGTGCGGCGAAGGACCGCCCGGATGCGAGCCACCAGCTCGTCGAGGCTGAAGGGCTTGGTGACATAGTCGTCCGCGCCCGCTTGGAGGCCCGCCACCTTGTCCTCGGTGGCGTCCCTGGCTGTCAAGAAGAGCACCGGGACGCCGACACCCCCGGCACGCAGCCGCCGGCAAACTTCGGCACCGTCGATGTCGGGCAGCATCACGTCGAGCAGGACGAGGTCGTGCACCTGACGGCGAGCCATGTCGACCGCTTCGCTGCCGGTGGCTGCCACGTCCACCTCGAAACCCTCGAAACGCAGCGCGGCGCCGAGGAGGTCGGTGATGTAAGGCTCGTCGTCGACCACCAGCACTCGGACCGCACCCATCGTCACGACCTCCATAGTGCCAGGTCGCCCGCCCTGTCAGCTGACCAGCGACCCTCCCGGCGCCGCCCAGCGGCACCACGGGGGCCGGTCGCCCCCGCCAGCAGGCTCCGTCGAGGCGTCCCCTCGAGCCCGGGCCTCCTGGGAGCTCCGAGCCTCCTTGGAGCCAATCTCCTGGGAGGAGGCCCGTTCGTGCCGGCCCCCGTCCGAAGCGGCCCGGAGCACCGGTCGCCGGCCCTCCTCCGGCCACCGGTCGGTCCGTCACCGCGATGGCGATGGGCGCCAGCGACGCCGGAGGGGCTCCCAGAGCCGCAGCACGCCCCACCAGGTGACCAGGGCGAGGGCCTCTACCACGATGTGGGACGACATCTTCGACTCGCCCTCGACCCGGTCCACGAAGCGGATCGGCACCTCGCTCACCCGGCCGCCGTGGCGGATGACCTCGTAGCACATCTCGATCTGGAAGCCGTAGCCGTCGGCACGCACCCGCGACAGGTCGATCTGGCGCAGCATGTCTGCCCGGTAGGCGCGAAAGCCCGAGGTGGAGTCGGTGACGTGGAGGCCGAGCACGACGTCCGCGTACAGGTTGCCGCCTCGCGACAGCAAGAAGCGGCTCCGCTGCCAGTTGGGGATGGACCCACCCGGCACATAGCGCGAGCCGACGACGAGGTCGTACCCTGAGTCGAGCGGGGACAGCAGCCCCGGGAGGGCGCCTGGATCGTGGGAGAGGTCGGCGTCCATCTCGACCATGACGTCCCATCCCCGCTCCAGCCCCCAGGCGAAACCGGCTCGATAGGCGCTGCCGAGACCGGCCTTGGCCGATCGTCGCAAGACGTCCACTGCGCCGATCTCCTTACCGGTACGCTCAGCTATGTCCGCTGTGCCGTCGGGACTGCCGTCGTCGACGACGAGGATCCCACCCTCGGGCAGCGCACGGCGGATCTGGCGCAGGACCGAGTCGATGTTGGCGGACTCGTTGTACGTGGGCAGAACGACCAGGACCCGCATCGGCGAGAGCTTAGGTGAACGGCACGCCCGAGCCACCGGCGGTGGTGCCTTCTCCCCCGCCACGACCACCGAGGCCGCCGCGATCCTGGGTCGTGTCGTCCGCCCCCGCACGACTGCCGCTGGGGCCGCTGCCCGGATGTGCACCTGGCCCTGGTCACCCGTCGCCATCAGCGGGCCTCCCTGCCCCAGACGGCTCCACCGGTGAGGTGTGGCGCCACACCTCGCGCACCACCACCTGCACCGCCCCGGCCGACGGGATCGCCAGCAGTGTCCCCACGAACCCACCCAGCACCCCGCCGACCATGTCACCGAGCTCGGCACCGACCAGGATCGCCAGCAGCACCAGCAGCGGGCTGATCCGCACCGTCCTGCTCATGACCACCGGGTTCAAGACGTGGTTCTCCACCTGGGTGTAGACGACGAAGACGGCAGCCAGCACGATGCCGTCGGCGAGGCCGCCGGCCACCAGCGCGAAGAGCACGGCGGGGATGCCGGCCAGCGCCCCGCCGATCATCGGCAAGAAGTCGACCAGCGCCACCCACAGCCCCCAAAGCGGGGCTTGTGGCAGGCCCAGGGCGAACATGGTGACGAAGACCACCACCCCGGCGATCACCGACGTCACCAGGTCGCCGACCATGTAGCCGGTCACCGAGCGGTTCACCTCGTGCGCGACCCGCAACACCTCGTCGCGGTGGCGTGCCGGCACCAGTTGGAGCACCCCACGGCGGACCTTGGACCCGTCGAGCAGCATGAGCACCACCAACATGAAGACGACCACCAAAGCGATCACCAGGCTGGCCGCCCCCTCGCCGAGCGCGAGCGCCGGCTTGGCCAGATCTTTCGCGTACCCCTCGATCTTCGGGGCTTCTCGATGGACGAACTGCTCGATGTGGTAGCGGCGGACCAGGCGGCCGATCCAGCCCGTTCCTCGCTGCGCCTCGCCGACATACGCGGTCACGTGGGTAGCCACATGGGCCACCGCGTCGACCAGTGGGTAGCCGAACACCGTCGCCAGGCCGGCGAAGGCCACCAGGGCTCCCACCGTGACCAACGCGACAGCCGTCCCCCGGCGGTGCAGCCCGAAGCGGCCAACGCGCTGGAGCCCCGCCACCAGCGGGTTCAGCAGAAGTGCCACGAAACCGGCCACTGCCACGAGCAAGATCACCTCTCGCAGGCGGTAGACGGCCTGGGCCAGGACGTACGCCCCCACCGCCACGCCCGCCACCGTCAAGATGGCGGCCAGGGGGATCCCCCGAGCTGCGGCAGCGTCGAGCAGGCGTCCATGGCGCGTGGCAGACGGCGTCGGTGTAGCGGGACCGGGCACGGCCGCTCCTGGCTGCTCCGGCGGCCCCGGCGGCGGAGCCGCCAGGTCGGGAGCTGGCCCCCGACCAGCACAGGGAGCAGCTGCAGTCGGCTCGTCGTGCGGCGGCGATCCTGCCCGGGCCGATCCAGATCCCGCCAGATCGTCACCGTGGCTCGAGCTTGGCGTCCCCGCAGCGCCGGCCTCGCCTGACCGGGCTGGTGCCCGAGCGCGGATCTCGCCGGCGCCGGCCGGTGCCCGATCCGCGGTCGCACCCGTGGTGGGCCCCGCCGCAGCGCGCAGCGGCGTCTCGGACGCCGCGGTGGGGGTCTGTCGGCTCATGCTCCCAGCATGACAGGGTCAGACGGCCAGACATGCCACCATGGTCGCGATGACCGTGCCCCTGCCGAGCTCGAACGGCCCCACCCCGGTCGCACGAGACGACCGTACCCACCGAGCAGCAGCCGGCACCCCGAGCCCTGGCGGGAGCCGTGGGAGCCCCCCGAGCCCTGGCGCGAGCCCTGAGAGCCCCCCGAGCCCTGGCGCGAGCCCTGAGAGCACCCCGAGCCCTGGCGGGAGCCCTGAGAGCGCCGACGGTGGCCGGGCCCAGCGCCGCCGCCGGGTGCGGCGCGAGGTCAAGTGGGGCGTGGGCGCGTTCGTGGTCGTCCTGCTGCTCGAGTACCTGGTCTTGCCCGAGCTGGGCGGGATCGGCCGGTCTCTTCACGAGCTCGACCGCGTCAACGTGACCTACCTGATGGCCGGGTTCGCCTTGGAGGCAGCGTCGCTGGTGGCCTACGCCCAGCTCACCCGCACCGTCCTGCCGCCTCGAGGTCCGCGGCGGAGCCGGCTGCTGCGAATCGACCTGTCCACCTTGGCCCTCAGCCACGTCGTCCCCGGCGGCACTGCCGGCGGCGCGGCGCTGGGGTACCGGCTCATCACCCAGCAAGGCGTCAGCGGCGCCGACACCGGCTTCGCCTTGGCCATGCAGGGAGTCGGATCAGCGGTGGTGCTGAACGCCATCTTCTCGGTGGCTCTGCTCATCTCGGTGTTCCTGCGGGGCTACAACCCGCTGTACGCGGTGGCCGCCGGAGCCGGTGTGCTGCTCATGGCCACCTTCTCCGTGGCCGTCGTCCTGCTCACCCGGGGGCACCGCCGGGTGGTGGACGTGGTTCGCCGGCTGGGCGGATCGGTCCCGTTCGTCGACGCCGAGCGGCTCGCCGATTCCGTGGCCCGTTTCGCCGACCGGCTGGGAGCGTTCGCCGCCCAACGTCAGGTGCTCCGCAGAGCCGTGGGATGGGCGGCGGCGAACTGGCTGCTCGACGCGGCGTCGCTGTGGGTGTGTGTCGCCGCCTTCCACACTCTCATCTCGCCCATCTATCTCTTGGTGGCCTACGGCCTGGCCAATATCCTGGCCGTCATCCCCATCACCCCAGGCGGCCTCGGCGTCGTCGAGGGGGTGCTGGTGCCCACCCTGGTCGGCTTCGGCGTCCCGAACAAGAGCATCGCCCTGCTCGCGGTGCTCATCTACCGGTTCTTCAACTTCTGGCTGCCGATCCCCGTCGGGGGCCTTTCCTACCTCTCGCTTCGCTTCAGCGGCGAGGGGTGGGCCCAGCGCCTGGGCCACGTGCGCGACGAGGTGGCCGAGCCCGCCGACGACGTCGAGAAGCCGCCTCCCCCGCCGCGCTAGTCCACCGGGTCGCCGTCGCGAGCTCGCCAGGGTCCTTGCCGACCCAACCGCTGTGACCGCCGTGGTCGAGCGCCGGGACAGGCTGGCGCGCTTCGGGGCACAGCGCCAGGGGGTCCACGGTCGACGACGGGCCTACCTGGTGGCTCACGACACGGCAGCCGGCACGCGCACCGCGGTCGCTGCCGGGGCCACCGGCGGCCTGGACCCCTCGTCGGAGATACGGACGAGGAGGGCGATGAGGATGTAGTTGGCCACCAGCGACGAGCCGCCGTAGGCCATGAAGGGGAGTGTGAGACCGGTCGCCGGCAGGAGGCGGATGATACCGGCGATGATGATGAACGCCTGGAACGCGATGGTCGCGGTGAGCCCGACGGCGAGGAGCTTGGCGAACTCCGATCGTGCGGTCTGCGCTACACGGAGGCCGGCGCCGGCCAGGAGCGCGAAGGCGGCCACGATGACCGACGAGCCGAGCAGCCCCCACTCGGTGCCGAAGGCGGCGAAGATGTAGTCGCTGCCGACCAGGGGGATGTCCGACAGGTGGCCGAAGCCGAGCCCGGTGCCCACCAGCCCCCCGCTGCCGAGACCGTAGAGGCCCTGGACCAGCTGGTAGGAGCCGCCGGCGAGGTTGGTCCGGGCGAAGGGGTGCAGCCAGTCGCCGATCCGGCTGTTCACCTGGGGGAGCAGCTTGCTGCCGACGTAGGTGCCGGTCGCGAACATTGCGGCACCGAGCACGAGGTAGCTGCCGCGGCCGGTTGCGGTCCACAGCATGACGATGAAGATGGCGAACACGAGCACGGCGAAGCCGACATCGCGCTCGGCGGCGAGCACCAGCATGCAAAAGGCCCACACAGCGAGGATCGGCCCGAGGGGTCGGGGATCGACGACCAGGCGGTTGCCGAAACGGGCGGTGGGGATCGCGAGCATCTCGCGCTTCTCTGCGAAGTAAGAGGCGAAGAAGACGACGAGGAGGATCTTGGCCAGCTCCACCGGCTGGCCCGAGAGGGGGCCGATGTGGATCCACAGCCGCACGCTCTCGTTGTAGGCGCCCACCGCGTAGCCGAGGTGTGGCACGAGGGGGGAGAGCATGAGCCCGACCGCGGCCACCACCAGCAGGTAGCGGTAGCGGTCCAGGTCGCGCGCGCGTTTGACCACGACCAGGGTGACCACGTAGAAACCGACGCCGACAGCTGTCCACATGGCCTGCAGCGACGGGGGGAACATCTTGGGCTGGTCGATGCTGGCCAGGGTGACGTAGCCGAGACCGTTCAAGAGGATCACGACCGGGAGCAGCACCGGGTTGGCGTCGGGGGCGAGGAGCCTGGTCGCGCCGTGGGCGGCGAGCCCCAGGCCGAGCACGATGACGAGGAAGACGGCCAGGTGGGCGGGCACCTTCGCGGTGGTGCCGATGGAGGCGACGACGTAGGCGGCGGTGACGATGAGCGAGCCGAACACGACGAGGCCCAGCTCCGCCCGGCGGGCGGGGTTCCCTCGCCGGCGTTCTCTGGGCGCCACCCCCAGCCGCATGCCCACAGTTGCCATTGGCGGCGATGCTAGCGGGCCACGCTAGCGTTGGGAGGGCGATGACCGGCACCGACCCCGCAGCACCGGTGAGCGCCACGGCGGGGCGCTGCACCGCCGACGGCCACCGCGCGGCTGACCATCGCGAGGCGAGCCTCGCCGGCCCCGAGGCGATGGGGCCGCAGCGGTTCACCAATCGCGAGCTGTCGTGGCTTGCCTTCGGGGACCGGCTGCTCGACCTGGCCGAGGATCCGACGGTGCCGCTGCTCGAGCGGGTGAAGTTCCTGGCCATCTTTGCCGAAGGGCTCGACGAGTTCTTCCAGGTGCGGGTGTCGGGGTTGAAGGAGCAGGTGGACGCCGGCCTGCGTGCTCGCTCGGCCGACGGGCGCCGTCCGGCGGAGGTGCTCGGCGCGGTCCGCGAGCGGGTGGGCACCTTGGTGGCCCGGCAGTCGGCCATCTTCTTGGGCTCGGTGGTGCCGAGCCTGGCCGAGGCCGGCATCCACCTGCCGAGATGGGAGCACCTCGACGACGACGACCGCAGGCACCTGGCGGAGGTGTTCCACCTGCAGATCTTCCCGGTGCTGACCCCGCTGGCGGTGGACCCGGGGCACCCCTTCCCCTACATCTCCAGCCTCTCGTTGAACCTGATCGTGCGCGTCGGTGACCCGGTCACCGGGCTGCAGCGTGTGGCGCGGGTGAAGGTGCCGCCGCTGCTGCCGCGGTTCGTGGTCACCGCGGACGGGGAGCGCTTCGTCCCCATCGAGCAGGTCATCGCGGCCCACCTGGGCGCGCTGTTCCCCGAGATGGTGATCGGCGAGCACATGGCCTTCCGGGTGACGCGCAACGCGGATCTCATCGTGGAAGAGGACGAGGCCGACGACCTGCTCGCCGCGGTGGAGACCGAGCTGCGCCGGCGGCGCTTCGGGCGCGCCGTGCGGCTGGAGGTGGCAGCCGACATGTCTACGGACATGCGTGACATGCTGGTGCGCGAGCTGGATCTGACCGCCGACGACGTCTACGGCTCCAAGGCGCCGCTCGGGCTCGGCGGCCTGTGGGCCGTCTACGGCCTGGACCGTCCCGACCTGCACTGCGAGACCTGGGCGCCGATGACCCCGCCGCGTCTCGCCGACGCCGGCAACCAGCCCGCGGATCTGTTCGCCGCGCTGCGCGAGCGAGACGTGCTGGTGCATCACCCCTATGACTCCTTCACCACCTCGGTGGAGGCGTTCGTGGCCGAGGCAGCCGCCGATCCCGAGGTGCTGGCCATCAAGCAGACGCTGTACCGGACGTCGAGAGACAGCCCGGTGGTGGCGTCGCTCATCGAGGCGGCGGAGGACGGCAAGCAGGTGGCCGCGGTGGTCGAGCTGAAGGCCCGGTTCGACGAGCTGAACAACATCGGCTGGGCTCGGGCGCTCGAGGAGGCCGGTGTCCATGTGGTCTACGGTCTCGTCGGTCTGAAGACCCATTCGAAGACGGTCCTGGTGGTGCGGCGCGAGGAGGACGGCATCCGGCGCTACTGCCACATCGGCACCGGGAACTACAACCCCCGCACGGCGAGGCAGTACGAGGATCTGGGGTTGCTCACCGCCGACGCCGAGATCGGCGCCGATGTGGGCGACCTGTTCAACGTGCTGACCGGGTTCAGCCGGCACAGCCGCTACCGGCGGATCGTGGTGGCCCCGACCTCGCTGCGCCAGCAGATCCTGGAGCTGGTGGAGTCGGAGACTGCAGCCGGGGAGCTGGGGCGGATCGCCATCAAGGTGAACGGTCTGACCGACCCCGAGATCATCGATGCCTTGTACCGGGCGTCGAGCCGGGGCGTCAGGATCGACCTGGTGGTGCGCGGCATCTGCTGCCTGCGCCCGGGTGTGCCCGGGCTGTCGGAGCACATCGCGGTGCGTTCGATCGTGGGCCGGTTCCTGGAGCATTCGCGCATCTTCTGCTTCGGCGGCGAAGGCCGGCCTCTCACCATCTTGATGGGGTCGGCGGATCTGATGGAGCGCAACCTCGACCGCCGGATCGAGGTGCTCGTGCCGGTCGTCGACCCTGACCTGCAAGAGCGGTTGCTGCAGATCCTGGAGCTGGACCTGGCAGACGACACGAACGCGTGGCGCCTCGGCCCCGACGAGCACTGGGAGCGGGTGCCGACCAGATCCAACGTGAGCGTGCAACGCACCCTGCAGGACCTGGCCCGAGAGCGGGCCCGCCGGCGTCGGGAACCCGAGGCTCTGGCTACGACCTCCGAGTGACCCGGAGCTCTCTCACCGCCGAAGCCTGTGCCTGGCGCCCGATGGGCGCCCCACGGCGCCGGTGGCGCCCGGCCGGCTCCACCCACGGCGCGGGCGAGCGCCGTGACCCGGCGCGCACCTCAGCGCTGCTCGGCGGCGAACACCGAGTCGGCCACCAGGATCGGTACCGGCGGCCTCTGGCGCAGCGCCACCGCCAACGCGTCCGAGGACCGGCTCGGCACCACCTGTCGTCCCATCCTGCTGGTGGTGTCGAGCTCGGCGGCGAACACCCCGTCGGTCACGCAGGTGATGCGCACCGCCTCCACCCGGACGTTGTGACGGTCCAAGATGTCTACGAGCAGCTGATGGGTGAGCGGGCGGGGCGTGGCGATCCGGCGCCACGCATAGGCGATGGCCGTCCCTTCCGCCAGCCCGACCGGGATCCGCAGCCGGCGGTGTGGCGGCGGCGTCTCGAGCAGCATCACCTCTGGGTACGACGACGGTAGCGCCAGCTCCACGCCGACCACGCTGGCCAGACGCCACATGGCTCCCGGATCCCCGCTGCTCCGAGCGGTCCCCGGGGTCTCCGGCAGCTCGAGCGCCGCCGGTCCCCCTGCCCCTGGTGCGGACGCCCCTGGTGCGGGCGCTGCCGACCCAGCTCCTGGTGGTGGTGCTCCTTGTGGCGGTGGTGGACGGGGTTCGACGGCGGCCGCCACCGCTGCGCCTGAGGGCTCTGCGCCTGAGGGCTCTGCGCCTGAGGGCTCTGCGGTCATGGCTCCTCGAGGCTCTGGTGTCATCGCTGGCGCAGCTGGACCGACAGGGACAGGCCGATGGCGGCGAAGAACGCCATGGTGGCGGACCCTCCGTAGCTCAAGAACGGCAGCGGGATGCCGGCAACCGGCATGATCCCCATGCTCATGCCGGCGTTCTCGAACACGCTGAAGGCCAGCAACGCGAACGCGCCGACGGCCAGCAGGCGGCCACAGGTGTCGCGGGCCGACTGGGCGATTCGGAGCACTCGCCAGCAGATGATCCCTTCGAGCACCAGCACGGTCGCCGATCCGACGAACCCGAGCTGCTCGCCGACGGCGGAGAAGATGAAGTCGGTCTGCTGCTCGGGGACGAACGCCAGATTGGTCCCCAGCCCCTTGAACAGCCCCGTGCCGAACAGCCCTCCCGAGCCGATCGCCGCCACCGACTGGTGGAGGTTGTACGCGGAGGACTGGATGCCTTTGTTCTGGTGGATGAAGCTCGTGAGGCGCTGGAGCTGGTACGCCCTGAGCAGGCCGAAGTCCACGAGGCAGAACCCGACCAGTGCCGTGGCGGCGATGAGCAGCAGCAGGTACCGGGTGGGCACCCCGGCCATGACCAGCATGACCATCAGCACCACCCCCATGACGATGGCGGATCCGAGGTCGGGCTGCTTCTCCACCAGCAAGATCGGGACCGCCTCGAGCGCCAGGATCTTCACGAGATCGCCGCGTTCGAGCCCGTCGGGACGTCGTGCGCAGAAGGCGGCGACCACCGCGATCTCCGCCAGCACGGCGAAGGCCGAGGGCTGCAGCTGGAAGGGACCGACGTTGATCCAGCGGGTAGCGCCCAGAGCGGTGCGGCCGATGGCGAACATCGACAGCAGAGCCAGCACGATGCCCAGGTACAGCACGGTGGCCGCATGCTCGATCCAGTGGTAGTCCACTGCGGCCAGGACCGCCATGACCACCAGGCCGAGCACGACGAACATCGCCTGGCGGTCGAGGTAGTAGTGCGAGCTGAGCCCGGTTGCCGCCTGGTTGTCCCGGGTGGCCGAGTACACCATGATGGTGCCGACCACCGACAAGATGAGCGTGGCCAGCACCAGGACGACGTCGAAGCGGGCCGCCAATTGGCGGCCCGTGGCCGGGCGTTCGAAGGACAGGGTCGACATGCTCACAGGTACGCTCCGATGCCACACGATACCGGCTGCGCGGGGCCGTGATAGGCCACGGGCGCGCTGAGCGTCACGGCTCGGCGGCGCCGGGCGTGGCGGTGATGGCGGCCGCCATGACGTGCACCGGCGCACGATGGCCGGTCCACAGCTCGACTGCCAGCGCCGCCTGGTGCACCAGCATCCCCAACCCGTTCGCCGTTCTGGCT
Source organism: Actinomycetes bacterium (assembly GCA_021819525.1). Taxonomy (GTDB): domain Bacteria; phylum Actinomycetota; class Acidimicrobiia; order Acidimicrobiales; family UBA8190; genus JAKAQW01. The sequence continues at coordinate 893 of JAKAQW010000039.1, read as the reverse complement.
CCCTGCGCGCCAGCTGCCTCCAGCAACGCCGTGACCGGCGGATGGTACACCAGGTCCACCACCAGCTGCCCCGGCCCGAACGCGGCACCCTCGACCGGGCTGCCCACAGACGTCGGTCCCATGCCGACCGGAGTGGCCTGCACCACCAGGTCGGCGGCCGCGACGTCGGTGACTGTGCCCACCCGGCCCGCCGGTCCGGCCAAGGCAGCAGCCGCCTCCACCCGCGCCTGACTGCGCCCGATCACCGTCACCTGCGACGCCCCGGCTCGGGCCAGCGCGTCGACCACGGCCCGGGCCGCACCCCCGGCCCCGATCACCACGCAACGCCGTCCAGCGGGTTCGAACCCTTGCTGGTGGCGGCAGGCAGCCACGAACCCGTCGCCGTCGGTGCTGTGCCCGATGCTCCGGCCGTCGTCACCCACCACCACGCAATTGGCAGCGCCCAGCCGCGCCGCCACCGGCGAAAGCTCGTCGACGGCGGCGGCCACCTCCTCCTTGAGCGGCATGGTGACCGACACGCCGGCCAGGCCCAGGATCGAGAGCGCCCGCACCGCGCCAGCCCCACCCCCCCTGGCCACCCGGAACGCCACCGACACCCAGTCGAGCCCGAGCGCGACGAACGCCGAATTGTGCAACGCCGGCGAGAGCGAGTGGGCGATCGGGTCGCCGATCACCCCGGCCAGCCGGGTGGTGGCAAGCGGCCAGGGAGCGCCGCGCCAGTGCCCGCTGGCCACTGGCCCACCGCGAGGGTCGTCTCTCCTCGCCTGCGACGAACTGGTCACCTGCAGCGAACCGGTCGGCGGCGACGAGGCGCTCGGCTGGGGCGAACCCGTCACCTCCAGACAGCCCGTCGGCGGCGACGAACCGGTCGGCTGGGGCGAACCGGTCGGCTG
>JAKAQW010000215.1 GCA_021819525.1 Actinomycetes bacterium | reverse complement strand
CGGGTATCACTGCGGCCAGCACCGGCTCGGGCCCTGGCACCGGCGCCTCGGGCTCGGGCATCACTGCGGCCAGCACCGGCTCGGGCCCTGGCACCGGCGGCACGGGCTCGGGTATCACTGCGGCCAGCACCGGCTCGGGCCCTGGCACCGGCGGCACGGGCTCGGGCATCGACGTCGAGCGGGTCACCGCCTGGTTCACCGCAGAGGTGCCCGGCGTGGTACCACCGCTGGACTTCGAGCTCATCGCCGGCGGCCGGTCGAACCTGACCTTCGCGGTGACCGACGCGAGCGGACGACGGTTCGCGCTGCGACGACCACCGATCAGCCACGTGCTGCCCAGCGCCCACGACATGGCCCGCGAGCACCGGGTGATCACCGCCCTGCGCGACAGCGACGTGCCGGTGCCCACCACTGTCGGGCTGTGCACCGACCCGGCGGTCACCGGTAGCCCGTTCTACGTGATGGACCTCGTAGAAGGCCACGTGCTGCGCACAGCAGCCATCGCCGAGCAGGTGCTTGCCCCCGAGGGACGCCACCGGGCCGGCATGTCGCTGGCCGACACGCTGGCCGCGCTGCACGCGGTGGACGTCGACGCGGTCGGCCTCGGGGACTTCGGCCGGCGCGACGGCTACATCGAGCGCCAGCTGCACCGGTGGATCGGGCAGTTCCGCAACTCGCAGGTGAACGGCGTCGACACCGCCACGGTGGTCGAGACGGCACACGACGCCTTGGCCGCCAGCGTCCCCGAGCAGGTCGGCACGGCCATCGTCCACGGCGACTACCGCCTCGACAACGTCATCGTGGACGACAGCGGGCAGGTCCGGGCGGTGCTGGACTGGGAGATCTGCACCCTTGGCGACCCGCTCGCCGACCTGGGCCTCCTCATGGTGTACTGGACCGAGCCCGGCGACGAAGCAGCTCTGACGGGGGTGGCGCCGACGGCCGTCGCTGGCTTCCCCACCCGCGAGGAGCTGGTCGAGCGCTACGTGGCCGCTTCGGGACGCGACGTCGCCCACCTGCAGTACTACGTCGCCTTCGGGTACTGGAAGCTGGCCTGCATCTTGCAAGGGGTCTATGCCCGCTACGCCGGCGGGGCCGGGGCCGGGGACCAAAGCAGTGTGGACGGGTTCGCCACGAGCGTCGTCGACCTAGCCGAGCGGGCCAACGCCATCCTGGGCGAGCGGTGAGCCTCTACGAACGCCACGGGGCGAGCGGCGGCCATCGTCCCGTGCTCGTGGTAGTCCTCGAAGGATGGGTGGACGCCGGGCTCGGGGCCGACGGCGCCATCGCCGCCCTGCTCGGCTCGTCGTCCACCGAGCTGGTGGCGACCTTCGACGGCGACACGCTCATCGACCAGCGGGCCCGGCGGCCGGTGGTGCACCTGGTCGACGGGGTGAACCAGGGGCTCACCTGGCCTGTGATCCAGCTACGGGCCGGGCACGATGCCGCGGGGGCCGACGTCTGCTACCTGATCGGGCCCGAGCCGGACTTCCACTGGCCGGCGTTCACCCGGGCGGTGGTAGAGCTGGGCAGCGCCCTCGACGTCCGCCTGGTGGTCGGTCTCGGGGCGTTCCCGGCGCCCGCACCCCATACCCGCCCCGTCCGCCTGGCAGCCACCGCCCCACCGGCGTCGGCGGAGCTGGTCGCCGGCGTCGGCACCGTGACCGGCGCGCTCGACGTGCCCTCGGGCATCTGGAACGTCTTGGAGCTGGGCTTCGGCGAAGCGGGCATCCCGGCGATCGGCCTGTGGGCACGGGTGCCGCACTACGTGGCCGGCATGGCGTTCCCCGCAGCCAGCGCGGCCCTGGTCGACGGGCTCGTCCAGATAAGCGGCCTCGCCTTCGACACCGTGGGGCTCCACGGGGAGGCCGACGTCGCCATCCGCCAGGTCGACGACCTCATCGCCCGCAGCGCCGAGCACACCGCCATGGTCCACAAGCTCGAGCAGAGCCTCGACGCCGTGGAAGGCAACCCGCTGGAGGTCGGTCAGATCCCCACGGGAGACGAGCTTGCGGACGAGCTCGAGCGATACCTCCGCCAGCAGCCCGGCCCAGATGAGCCACCGGGCGACCGCTGAGCTCGTCGCTGCGCCAGCATCGCTCCGTCGCGCCCGCTCCCGCCGGAGCTGGTCTTCGAGGCAGGCACCATCCTGCGGTCGCTCGGCCAGATCGGCCGCACAGCAAGGCGCCGCTGGCTGCAGAGGCGAACCGGGCTGCAGGGCAAGACGAGGACGCCGACCATCCGACCTGGTGGGTACCCACAGCACGCCGCGGCTGGCGCTCGCGGCTGCCGAAGCAGCGTGCGCTGGTGGTCGAGCTGAGCACTCCGATAGGGTCGCGAGCCGTCTGGACCGACAAGAGCTGGGCACCACCGTGTGGCGCCGATGCCCAGCTCTCCCCGACACGGCCTCGTGCCACCGGTCCAGCCACCTCGAACCGCAGAGCTGCGTCAGGAGCGTGCCGTGCCCGTTGCCCGAAAACCACCGATCGCCGGCGCTGGGACGCCCCGGCCCACCCAGGAGACCGGCTGCCATGCTCGTTGACGGGGGCATCGGCTTCGACCCGACCGACGCGTCCAGCCGGGCTCGCCAAGCCGAGGAAGACGGCTATGCCGGCGTCTGGTGCCCGGAGACCGGCCACGACGCATTCCTGCCACTGGCTCTCGCAGCGCAGCACACCGAACAGCTCGAACTGGGCACCGGCATCGCCGTGGCGTTCGCCCGGAACCCCATGACGATGGCCATGGCCGCCAACGACGTCCAGCTCTACTCGCGGGGCCGGTTCCTGCTCGGGCTCGGCTCGCAGATAAAGCCCCACATCGAGAAGCGCTTCTCCATGCCGTGGTCGCACCCGGCCCCCCGTATGCGCGAGTACATCTCGGCCATGCGCGCCATCTGGTCGTGCTGGAACGAGGGCACGAAGCTCGACTTCCGCGGCGACTTCTACACCCACCGGCTCATGACCCCGTTCTTCGACCCGGGCCCGAACCCCTACGGCCCACCGAAGGTGCTCCTGGCTGCGGTAGGGCCGCTCATGACCGAGGTGGCAGGCGAGGTGGCCGACGGGCTACTGGTCCACGGGTTCACCACCGAACGCTACGTCCGTGAGGTGTCGCTCCCCGCCTTCGAACGAGGCTTGGCCCGCTCGGGGCGCAGCCGGGCCGACGTGCAGGTCTCGTACCCGGCCATGGTCGTCACCGGCGACGACGAGGCAGCCATGGAGAGCGCCGCTCAGGCGGTGCGAGGCCAGATCGCCTTCTACGGATCGACGCCCGCCTACCTCCCGGTACTGGCGCTGCACGGGTGGGAAGCGCTGCACGGCGACTTGAACCGCCTGTCCAAGCAGGGCAAATGGGCGGAGATGGCCGAGCTGATCGACGACGACGTGCTCGAGGCCTTCGCGGTGGTAGCCGAGCCCGACGAGGTGCCTGGCAAATTGATGGCGCGTTTCGGGGACACGGTAGACCGCATCAGCTTCTACGCCCCGTACCAGCTGAGCCGGGAGCGCTTGCGCCAACTGGTCGCAGGCTTCCCCGCCGCCACCTGAGCCCGGCGAGCGCCACCCGATGGGGCACTGCTGGCTCAGCGGAGCACCACGTTCACCAGCCGCGGCGGCCGGGCCACCACCCGAGCCGGGGCGCCACCGGCCAAGGCCCCGAGCACTGCCGGCGCCGCCAGGGCGAGACGGACCGCCTCGTCCTCGTCGATGCCGGCGTCCACCTCGATCCGCTCGCGGAGCTTGCCGTCGACCTGGACGACCATGGTGACCTGCTCGTCGCGCAGCAGTGCCGGATCGGCTTCGGGCCACTGCTGGCGGTGCACGTCGGCACCGGGGCCGTGGCGGCGCTCCCACACCTCGGCAGCCAGATGCGGCACCATAGGGGCGAGGACGAGGACCAGCAGGTCGACGGCCTCGTCGACGGTGGCTCGATGCGGCCCGCCAGGAGCGTCGCGCAGGTAGCGGTAGGTGTCGTTCACGAAGCCCATGCAGGCGGCGACAGCGGTGTTGAACGACCAGCGCTCGACGTCGTCGGTGACCTTGGCCACCAGCTGGTGCGCCCGGCGGCGCAGGGCGATGTCGGCAGCCACCGGGTCCCCTGCGCGCCACAGAACACGGTCGCGCCGGACGATGCCAGCCCCGGCACCCGGCGCACCGGCACCGGCACTGTCGCTCCGACCGGCACTCGCACTGGCACTGTCGCTCCCGCCTGCACTGGCACCGGCACTGTCACTGGCGCTCCCGCCGGCACTGGCGCTCCGACCGGCACTCGCACTGACAGGGCCACTGGCACTGGCATCGGGGTCGTCGATCGAGCTGGAGGCCGGCTCGCCATCGGAACCGGACGGTCCTGCCATATCGACCGCCAGGCGCCAGACCCGGTCGAGGAACCCGGCGCAGCCCCTGTCGATCACCTCGTCGGTCTGCGCCGTCCAGTCCACGTCGTCGGTGGGCGGCCCCGCGAACAGGTGGAACAGCCGCAGCGCGTCGGCTCCGACCCGGTCGAAGTACTGCTGGGGGGCGACCAGGTTCCCCTTGGACTTCGACATCTTCGAGCCGTCCATCCGGATCATGCCCTGGGTGAACAGCCGGGCGAACGGCTCGCGAGCCACCTGATCGGCCAGTCCCACGTCGACGAGGGCCTTGGTGAAGAACCGGGCGTAGAGCAGGTGCAAGATGGCGTGCTCGATGCCGCCGATGTACTGGTCGACCGGCATCCACTTCGCAGCGACGGCGGGATCGAAGGGACGGTCGGTGGACCACGGGTCGCAGAACCGCAGGAAGTACCACGACGAGTCGACGAAGGTGTCCATGGTGTCGGTCTCACGCTCGGCGGGACCGCCACACAGCGGGCACGTCGTCTGGCGGAACTCCACGTGGCGGGCGAGCGGCGACTCGCCGGTCGGGCGCAGCTCCACGTCGTCGGGAGCGAGCACCGGCAGCTGGTCCTCGGGAACACCGACCACACCGTCGACCGGGCAGTAGACGACCGGGATAGGGCAGCCCCAGTACCGCTGGCGCGACACCAGCCAGTCGCGCAGACGGTAGTTGACGGTGCGCCGACCGATCCCCCGCTGTTCGAGCCAGTCGATGGCCTGCTGCTTGGCGGTGGGGACGTCGAGCCCGTCGAGGAACCCGGAGTTGATCTTCACCCCGTCGCCGCTGTAGGGGCCGCCGGCGAACCCCTCGGGTGGCGCCACCGTGCGCACCACCGGCAGACCGTGCACCTCGGCGAAGGCCCAGTCCCTGGCGTCCTCGGCGGGAACGGCCATGATGGCGCCGGTCCCGTACCCCATGAGCACGTAGTCCGCGACGTACACCGGCACCGGCTGGCCGGTGAAGGGATTTCGCACCGAGCTGCCGGTGAACGCCCCCCGCTTGTCGAGGGCAGCGCCCTCCGAGGACGACAGGCGCTCCACGTCGCTCGCCCGAGCCGCCCGGCTGCGCAGATCCTCCACCGCGGCTCGTTGGTCGTCGGTGGTGAGCGCTTCGACAAGGGGATGCTCCGGGGCGACCACCGCGTACGTCATGCCGAAGCTGGTGTCGGGGCGGGTGGTGAACACCCGGAGCACCTGGCCGTCTGCGTTCCCGCCTACGACGACCAAGTCCATCTCCGCACCCTCGGAGCGCCCGATCCAGTTGCGCTGCATGATCTTCACCCGCTCGGGCCAGTCCAGATCCTCCATGGCGTCGAGCAGCTCCTGGGCGTAGGCCGTGATCCGGAAGAACCACTGCTCGAGGTCACGTTTCTCCACCACGTCGCCCGAGCGCTCGCAGGTCCCGTCCACCAGCACCTGCTCGTTGGCCAGGACGGTCTGGCACCCCGGGCACCAGTTCACCGGGGCGCTCGCCCGGTAGGCCAGGCCGGCATCGAGGAGAGATCGG
>JAKAQW010000214.1 GCA_021819525.1 Actinomycetes bacterium | reverse complement strand
AGGGCGCGCGGCGAGGAGCCCACGGCGCAGTAGTCACAGGCCAGGTTGCAGTGGAAGTTCGTGTACACCCAAAGGCGCCGGGGGAAGTAGGCGCTGCCGAACAGCGGCACCACTGGCAGGTCCTCGCTGTCCGCCGCGCCGTTGTCGCGTCGAGTGGCGGTGGGCTCGGCGAGGGTGCGCCTGTCGTCGCCGTCGTCGCTCCAGGTCCCACCGGCGGGGGTGAAGGCGGTGGGCAAGGAGGAGCGGTAGAGGTGGTAGCGACCCCGGGCCCGCTCGGCGGGGGGGAGCACCTCGAGACACGTCGTCCACCAGCCGGTCTCGATCGTCGCGACGAACGATTCGGGGATTCGAGCAGCCCGCATGGAGTGGGCCTGGGCCTCCCAGTCGTAGGCGAGCGGGACCAGCTCGGCCTGCGCCTGCCCGCCGGCGACCTCGACGATCGCGTACCACACCTCGCGCCGGCCGTCGTTGGCGGGCTTGCCGAGCACCCCGACGTTGACCACCAAGGTGCCGGCGATCCGCCGCTGCCAGGGCAGGCCCGAGTGGGTGCAGCAGATCACGTCAGCGCCGCTGGCCGCCACCCGGAGCGCGTGTTCGTCCTCGGGGAGCGACTCCCACCAGAAGTCGTTGAGCGCGAACGGCGAGCCGTGGACGAGGTGCACGTTGCTGCCGCCGATGCGCCCTCGTCGCTCGGTCGGGAGGCGACCCATCCACACCGCGAAGCCGGGGCTGGTATGGGTGCGGGTGTGGTCGTAGATGAGCTGCGCGTACTCGTTGTCCCGGGGGTCGCGGTACCCGCACCCGCAGTCGGGGTCGCCTCGGGCGATGGCCACGTCGTAGTTTCCCGCCACGCAGGTGATGTCGGCTGCTTGGAGGATCGGCCACAGTGCGTCGATCTCGGCGCCGAAGCCACCGAGATCGCCCAGGCAGTAGAGCTGCTCGCAGCCTCGCCGGTGGGCGTCGGTGACGAAGGCGGAGAGCGCGTAGGGGTTGGCGTACGGGCCGCCGCAGAGCGCGATCCGCCGTGGCCGCTCGGTTTCCGACGGGTCCGGCGGGCGGCGTACGTCGGTCTCAGGCAGAGGGAGGCCGCTGGTGGATCTCATGCCGGCATTTCGGCGGGCATGGCAGTCGGAGCGGGCCGGGCGATGAGCTCCAAGGGCTGGCAGGCCGGCTCCACGCCTCCCCGACGGGAGTAGACGGCGATGGCGGCCACCCCGGCCAGCCAGAAGCCGATCACCAGCAGGTAGGAGGCGGTGGCACCGAGGTGGGTGGCGATGGTGGGGAGGGCGAGGGTGCCGACGATGGCACCGACGCGGCCGACGGCGACCGAGGCGCCGACGCCGGCCCCGCGCAGATGGGTCGGGAACAGCTCGGTGAAGGTGGGATACGCGGAGGTCCACGCGGCGGTGCCCGCGGCGTTGGCGACGACGAAGGCGACAGTCACCAGTACGGCGCTGCGGCTGGCGGTGGCAAGGGCGAGCAGGCCGATCCCCCCCGCCGCGGCCAGATAGGTGACGCCGACGGTCAGGCGGTGCCCGACCCGGTCGAACACAGCCGCCATGGACAGCCCGCCGGCGAGGCCGCCGACGTTGCCGACGATGTAGAAGAACGGGATCGCCCGGTCGGAGATGTGGACCTGGTGCAAGACGACCACCGACAAGAGGGCGAAGATCCCGTAGTAGCCAAACGCCTCTGCGAGGTCGAGCAGCGCCCCCAGCGCGAGGCGTCCCCGGTGGTGCCGGAGGAGCTCGCCGAGCCCCTGGCGCAGCCCCGCATCGGATGATGCGACGCCGGGAGAGTGCGAGAGCGCAGGGCGGCGGCCGGTTCGGGCCTCCAGGGTGGCGAGGATCTCCTCGGCTTCGTCGTGGCGACCTCGGGCGACGAGCCACCGGGGTGACTCGGGGATCCGCCGGCGAAAGACCAGCACCACCAGGGCGACGAGGCCCCCGAAGACGAACAGGTAGCGCCACGAGGTGCCAGCCCCGACGGCGAGGGTGTCGAGGACCAGGTAGGCGAGCAGTCCCGCGAGGATCGCGCCGGCGGGCCAGAAGTTCATCACCAACGCGTTGGCCCTGCCGCGGACCCGGGCGGGGATCAGCTCGGCGATCGCCGCGTTGACGATGGCGTACTCGGCGCCGACCCCGAGCGCAGCCAGGAAGCGCAGAACGTAGACGGCGCCGAGGTCCGGGCTGAGCCCGGTGAGCACCGTGAAGCCGGCATACCACAGCAGGGTCCCGACGAAGAGGCGCCGGCGACCGAAGCGGTCGGCGAGGTGCCCGCCGGCCAGCGCGCCGATCAGGATCCCCCCCAGCCACACCGCCAGGATGGCGTCGCGCTCGAACACGCTGGCACCGAAGTGGTCACCGAGCGGGCCGACGGCGTTGGAGAACATCTGCACCTCGAACGAGTCGAACAGCCACCCGGCGCCGAGGGCCACCAGGATGGTCGTGTGCAGGGGGCTCCATCGCAGCCGGTCGAGGCGCGCACCGACCTCGGCTTGGGTGAGCGGTCTCGTCAACGGTGTCTCCTCCTTGGCGTGTGCAGTGGCATCGTCGGGCGTGTGGGGCGGGTCATCGGGCCTCTTCGGAGACGTGAGCCCCGTCGGCTACAGCCGACTCCGGTCGGGAAGCCCCGATCTGGGGCCGAGGTGTGGCGACGCCCGGCTCTCGCCACCCCGAGACCGCCGGCCTCGTGGATCTCTCCCGCCGCTGTCGGCGTCGGGTCCGCCTCGATGGCCACTTCCAGGGCGGCCCGGCGCGGTAGAGGCGGCGGATCTTCTCGGGTGTGACACCGAGGAAATAGCACCCTTTCAGCATTTGCATGAAGACGATCATCGACCAGGTGCCATGCTCGACGAGCCGGCGCGACGACGCCGTCGACGTGGCGGGAAGCACGACGAGGCGGCCGAGGCGGCCGAGGCGCCGGGAGAGCTCGAGGTCCTCCATGATGGCGATTTCGGGGAACCCGCCGAGCATCTCGAAGGCGTCGCGTCGCACGAACATCGCCTGGTCGCCGAAGACCTGGTGGAGGTGACGGGCCCGCTTGGTGGAGCTCCAGGCCAGGTAGTCGAGACCGACGCTGCGCCGGTCGAAGCGCAGCGACAGTCCGCCGCCGGCGACGCGGGGATCTGCGAGCGCGGCCCGGATCTGGCCGAGGGCTTTGGGGTCGATGCGGCAGTCCGCGTGGACGAACCACAGCACCGGGGCCGTGGTGGCCGACGCGCCGGCGTTCATCTGGACGGCCCGCCCAACGGGGCTTTGGAGCACCCGGGCGTGGCAGGCGGCGAGTGTTACCGTGGCATCGGACGATCCGCCGTCGACGACGACCAGCTCGCAATCGGGGAAGTCGTGGCGCAGCTTTCGGAGCGCGGCGACGATCCCCTCGGCTTCGTTCAACGTGGGCACGACGATGGCCACGGGCAGTGGAGCGACCGAGCCGACGCAAGGAGGGCACGCGCCGTCGGCGATGGTCGGCACCCGCCTAGCCATGGGAACCTTCTCCCCGCGACACGGTGACCGGGCCGCCGAGCAGGGGGCGAAGCGCCGATGGCAGGGACGGCTCGGCGGCTAGCGCCATGGCGTCCTCGGGGGTGTCGAGGTCGCGTAGGACCTCGAGCAGGCCGACGCGCAGCCCCACCGCACGCACTCGGGTCGTCGTGGCGGAGAGGACGTCCGGCCCGCCCCACAGCTGTGGGGCGATGTCGAACAGCGACGGCTCGGGCCGGTTCATCCCGGCGAGGTAGTAGCCGCCGTCGTAGGCCGGGCCGAGTACCACGTCGTCTCCGCCGGCGAGCGCCGCGAAGGCGTCGCGTAGATGGCGCGCTCCAAGCAGCGGGATGTCGGTGCCGACGACGACGAGCAGTCCTTGATGGAAGGCGTAGATATCGGTGACCGCAGCAGCCAGGCGCTCGCCGAGGTGCCCGCCGCACTGTGGGACCAGCTCGACGCCACGAGGAACGAGACCGGCGACCTCCCCCCAGGCATCGGGCGGGTCGAAGGCGACGAACGTCGCGCCAGGGGCGACCGAGGTCGCGACTGCGACGGCGCGGGTGATGAGCGCAGTTTGCAGGCACGCACACCGGTCGTCGCCGAGCATCGGGGCGAGGCGCGTCTTGGCGAGACCGGGACGGGGCGCCTTGGCCATCACGAGGACGGCTCGTTCATCGGTCACGGGCCCACCCGGTGGACCGCGCCGGCAGGGGCCAGGTCGTCGGCTGACAGCTGCGGCAGGGCGGCGGCGACCAGCGAGGCGAAGCGGTCGCCGCTCCGGGCGACCCTGGCGAGCAGCTCCTCCAGCGCCTCGGGCTCGTCCGCCACGCCGTTCGCGTAGTCGGTGACGAACCCGACCAGCACGTAGGGAAGCCCGGCTTCGCCGGCCAGCACCGCCTCGGGACCGGCGGTCTGGCTCAGCGCGCTCACCCCGACCCGGGCCAGGGCGGTGATCTCAGCTCGGGTGTTGAAACGCGGGCCGTCGACATGGCCGTAGACGCCGCCGTCCACCAGCGCCGTGTCGAGCTCCTCCCCGGCGCGCACCAGCACCTGGCGCAGCGGCTCGCTGAATGGCCGGTCGAAGATCCAATGCCCCCGACCGGCTCCCCCGGCCTCGTCGTGCCAGGTGCATAGGCTCCCGTCGGGCAGGCGGTTGGAGGGAAAGTAGAGGTCGTCGAAGACGACGAGGGAGCCGGGGGTCACCGAGGGGTCGACCGAGCCGCAGACGGTGCAGCTGATCGCCGCGTCCGCCCCGGCCGAGATCAAGGCCGACAGGTTGGCCTTGTGGCCGACGTGGTTCGACAGGCGCCGGTGCGACGGGCCGTGCCGAGAGAGGTGGACGACGTCGACCTCGCCGACCCGACCGGACACCAGCTCGACCGGGCCGTAGGCGGTCTCGGCGGTCCGTTGCTGTTCGTGCTCGAGGCCGGGCCAGTGCTCGGAGCCCGAGCCTGAGATCAGCCCGATCAGCACGGCTCGTCCTTTGCTTCGGCGGCGCCCGCCGCCGAAGCTGGCACCGGCTGCGACACCGTTCGCCTACGAGGGAGCGGTAGCAGCTCGACGAGCGCAGCGTTCTCCGCGGGGTCGAGCACGCTGTGCTGGACGCAGGCGGGGACGATCTGGCCGGTCTCGGGGTGGGCCATGGCATAGAAGCAGGCCTGGAGGCGCTCTTGGGTCTCGACGATCCGGGGGTCGTCGCTCGTCTCGCCCCGCTGTAGCAGCTCCCAGGCCGGCTTCACGTCCTCGGCGTGCATGAAGCGATGCATGACGAAGGTCATCGGCACCAGCTCGCCTCGCCGCAGGGCACGGACGACGGCCACGACACCGCCCGCCCGGCGCACCCGCCGGGCGAGCCATCGGCCCGCGGTGGCAGCCAGGCGGGGGTGGGCGGCGAGCACACGTGCCAGGCGAGCCACCAGCAGTGCTGGTCGCGCCCCCCAGTGGATCCCGCCGAGGTAGGTGAAGAAGGCGTCACGTGCCGCGAGGTCTTCCGGGTCGTCGTCGTCGAGCACCGGGAACCACCGCTCGCCGAGGTAGTAGCCGAATGCGGAGCGGTTGCAACGCTCGTCGCCGGTCTGGAAGACCCGGAAAGGAAGGTGTGCCCCGGCGCCCGCTTCGATCCTCGCCCACACGGCGTCGGCCTCGAGGCTGGCGTAGTCCTCCCGCCAGCGACGCGCGTCGCCGACGAAGGCGGCTGGCTGGAAGGAGAGCATGTTGAAGCCCATGGAACGACAGTCGCGGATCACCTGGGGGATCTCCTCGACGTTGCCGGGGGTGACCGTCATGTTGTGGGCGAGGAAGGACGCCACGCCGTGCTCGGCGCGAAGCCGTCGGAACATGTCACAGAACGCCTGGCGGTAGGGGTTGAGCTCGGCTTCCGAGGTCGGCCGGCGCAGG
>JAKAQW010000213.1 GCA_021819525.1 Actinomycetes bacterium | reverse complement strand
TTGCCATCGGCTGGGCCGTCACCGAAGCCGCAGGCCTCACCCCGCGCGCCACAGTTGCCCACGAGACCGAGCGTCAACGCATCCGGCGCATCACCCGGGCACTGCCCCCCGAGACCCCCGACCGACTCGTCGACGCCGCCATCACCGTGTGCGCAGCCGAGCCCGAGCCGATGTTCAGCGCCAGCGTGGCCGCCATCATCAAAGGTTGCGGCTACGAGCCCGCCTCATCTCGTCCGGGCTCCAAACTGGCCGAGCCCCGCCCTTAAGGCGCTCGGGGCTCTCGGCCCTCCCACCATCAGCGACGTTGGCGCCGCCAGGCCACGAAGAGCCGATCGGCTGGGCGGCCTCATCCACGAGTACCGCATCGTCGCTTGAGCTGGACGGACGGGGTTCTCGGCACCCACAGGGTCGAACGTGGTGCCGCGCCCACCTCGCTCAGGACTCGGCTTGGGTGGGAACCAGGCAGAACGGGCGGCCCTCTGGGTCCAAGAACACCCGCCACCGGTCGCCACCGGGCTGGAATGCGGGCACCGTGGCGCCCAGCTGTCGAGCCGTGGCCTCAGCTTGGGCGAGATCCTCGACGCGCAAGTCGAGGTGGTACTGCTTGGCGTGTTGCTCATCGGGCCAGGGCGCTGCGGTGTAGCCGTCGATCCGACCAAACCCGATGGAGGTCGATCCGTTCGAGATCATCGAGTACTCGTCTTCGCAGTACGGCATCTCCCAGCCCAGAAGGGCCGAGTAGAAGGTGGCCATGCCACGGGGATCCGCGCAGTCCAGGTTGACCATGTACAGGCTCGCTACCGCATCGGGGGCCATTATCTACCTCCTTGCCAACTCCGCACGCCAGTCGTGCCTAGGATGCGTGAGTGCGTCACACATATGACGTTAGACTGCCGGCGTGGACCCGTCAACCGAGGTGCGCCAGGCGAACCTGCTGGCCGTCCTGGCGTTGGGGATCTATGACCGTGTCCGCCAAGCCGAGGAGGATGCCGCCGGCTATGGGTCAGCGGCGCCAGCGGCGTTGGTGGCCCTGCACGAGTTCCTTGGTGGGGCCTCGATCGACCAGCTCCGACAGGTCGTCGGGCTCACCCCCTCGGGCGCGGTGCGCCTGGTCGACAAGCTCGCCGAGGCAGGTCTCGTCCGGCGCGGCCCCGGACCCGACGGCCGGTCGGTGGCGCTGACCCTGACCCGGCGGGGCAACGAGACCGCACGACGCATCGTGGCCGGCCGCCGGCAAGCGTGCGAGACCATCCTGGCGGGTCTGAGCCCTGGCGAGCGAGAGGCGCTCACGCCTCTGCTCGAACGCCTCCTGGAGCAGTTGACGGTGGTGCGCCTGGCCGAGCGGGAGAGCGCAAAGACCCCAGCCGGTGGGTGGCTGTGCCGGCTCTGCGACTTCTCGGCCTGTCGCCGAGACGTGGGCGACTGTCCGGTGGCCAACGCCGCCCGGCCGGCATCCGAGTCGCCGGGACCCGTCGAGTGATGACCGCCCGCAAAGGTGAGCCCACCCCCGAACTGGTCGTCGCCGACCTGGCCGCCTGGCGGTGCTGGCTGGCCGACCACGCCACGGCATCCGATGGCGTCTGGCTGGTGCTGGCCAAGAAGGGCACCACGCACCCGACCTCTCTCACCTACGACGAGGCGCTGGAAGAAGCCCTGTGCCACGGCTGGGTCGACGGACAGCTCGCCGGGGGCCACGAGGGCACCTTCCGGCGCCGGTTCACCCCTCGCCGCGCCCGCAGCACCTGGTCCAAGCGCAACGTTGCGATCGTCGAGCGGCTGGTCGCTGAGGGCCGGATGCGACCGGCAGGGCTGGCGGCGGTGCAACGAGCGAAGGCCGAGGGAACCTGGGACGCCGCCTACGCCGGAGCGGCGACCATCGAAGTGCCCGACGACTTCCAGGCGGCACTGGCCGCCAACCGCGCCGCGTCAGAGATGTTCGCTCGGCTCGACGGCGCCAATCGCTACGCGCTGCTCTACCGCATCACCACTGCCCGGAGTCCCGACACCCGCGCCCGGCGCATCGAAGAGCTCGTGGACATGCTGGCTCAGGGAAAGACGATCCACCCCAACCGCAAGCGAGCGTGAGTGTCATAGATGGTCGGGGAGAACCGATGGCAAGTGGTGGCTGGCCACAGGCAGAACACCCCCATCGCCACCCCCCATCTCGATGAGGGCACCTCTTGCGGACATCATAGGAACCAGATGCGCCCTGGTTCCCGCCGGTCCCGCAACACCTGCCCGGGGGACGACCCGGTCATGGGGCGTCATCCGCGACAGCCTGGAACTGGCCGCCCGGCCCCTCGCCGCTCCAATCCGCGCGCTTCCCCAGGAAACTCGTTGAGCAGGGCAGTGCCTACGCATGCCCTATGCATGCACACGCGAGAGGGTCTCGACGGGCGCCGCCCGACGGCCATCCGGCACGAACCCGCAGCTAACCGGCCACATCTCGCCGCGCACACCCTGCACCCGCATGCGTAGGCAGCGTTGATCAAGCCCCGAGAAATCCACCCGAGAAACCCGCCCCTCCAACGAGCCTCGAAACGCGAAACCGCTGGTCAGGCGCATGCACCCCTGCACGAGGTGCGCGCCCGACCAGCGGTCTTGGTGGCGGGGGCAACGTGTGAATGGGCGACCTCGGAGTTACGAGCCAGGTGGAGTGTGCCGGTGCGATGCGTGCGCTTGCAGCGCGCGGCTCTACCACTCCCAGGTCTCCACGACGTCGTCGGGGGCTTGGTCGGGTGCCCAGCCGTTGACGATGCCGACGAGCGTCCAGTAGCGGCCGACCCGCCGATCGGTGAACGCCTCGATCCGCTGCGCGGCGACGGAGCGGTCCTCGGGTGGGACCTACCGCCTCGATGCGCTCGATGACCGCCAGGGCCTCGGTCGAGGCAGGGTCCACACCGGCTCTGGCAGCAGGCCCTGCGATCTTCCCGACCGCCGTGGAAACCTCGAACTGTCCAGGATCGGGTGCCGGCCCGTCGGCCAGGGCATGCTCGGCCATCCGTCGGCTGGTGGCGACAAAGTCCGGGTCCTGTAACAGCTGGGCCAGCTCCACCCAGGCCGCCACCTGTTCTGGCGTGGGCTCCTCGGGCAGCTCGGGCGCTCCTTTGCTCAGCGCGTCAGCGACTGCGCCACGGTTGGCGCCGAACACTGCGTCGAGGTAGTCCTCGACGATGCGCCGACGCTCCTCGGCGGTGAGGGCGGTCAGATCAGTCATGGCATGCAGCTCCTCGAGGTCGTTGGATCGGACGAAGGCACGCAGGACCGCTTGCTGCATACGCAGCAGCCGGATCTGCGCATCGAGGGCGCGGGCGTGCTCGGCGGCCACCTCGGCCAGCGACATGTCGGCATCGAGCACTCGCTTGATGTCCTCCAGCCCCACGCCGAGCTCGCGCAACGTGCGAACCAGGCGTGCACGGGCCACGGCATCGGGACCGAACAGGCGGTACCCGGACGCCGAGCGCCCCGCCTCGGGCAGCACGCCCGCGTCGGCGTAGAAGCGCAGCGTCCGAACTGTAAGCCCCGTCCGCTCCGCCAGCTGGCCGATCATCATGGGTTCCATCATCACGTCTCCACCTACTGGAGAGTCAAGGAGCCGACACAGGACGGTCAGTTCCGAACGGCGGCGCGACGACGGTCTGGCGTCGCAGGCTTGGCCCAGCGGTGGTCGGCGGGCAACGTTGAGGGCCGGCGTCGTCGACTCGAAGATCTTCACTGCCACCTGCGGCAAACGGTTCTCGCCGCTTTCGACACCATCGCCCGGCACGACGCCGGACCCTCCGACCCCGTACACCACCATGCCCTGCAGCAGAGCGCACACCATGCCCTGATCGCGCCGTGACACCGATGATCCTGCGCTGCCACCGGTCGTCTGCTGCCGGCGCTTGGCGCTCGCTCAGCTCGCTTTCGCAGCGAGCCCGGCCTCGACGATCGCGGCAACATAGGCCCCGGCTGGCTGGCGGGTGGCGGCGTTGATGCGGTTGAAGGCGTTGATCGTGGCGATGGCAACAACCAGGGCTGCGAGCTGCACCTCGTCGTAGTGCCGGGCCGCCTCGTCCCAGACCTCGTCGGGCACAGGATCCGGGCGGTCCGAGAGCCGGGTGGCTGCCTCAGCGAGGGCCAACGCGGCGCGCTCTTCGTCGGAGAAGTACGGCGCATCACGCCACGCGGCGACGAGATGGATGCGCTCGGCGCTCGTGCCGAGGGCCTCGAGCTCACGGGTGTGGATGTCCACGCACACGCTGCAGCCGTTGATCTGGCTCGCCCGCAGCGTCACCATGGCGAGCGTTTCATGAGGAACGCCACCACCTTGTGTGACGTGGCCGAGTGCCTGGAGCGCTTCGAGCGCACCAGGAACCACGAGCGCAGGGTTCTTCATCCGTGGTTGGTCCATGGTCTTCCTCCTCATCGTGTTGGTCACCTGTCCGGTGGCCATTCGTCGTCGGGACGTCGGCTCGTCGTCTTGGCTCTCCGGGCGTCGCGGTAGGAGGCCACGAGCGCGCCAAAGTCGGCGAGCGGCCCGAGGTGGGCGAGCTTGTCGGGGTTCACCACCGAGCGGATCGCCGTGATCTCACTGCCGGCGATGTCGAGCGCCCACACGCTCAGAAGACGTTCCTGGTCGTCTACGACCAGCACGCCCGGACCGCCGTTCACCGCAACCGCACGCAGCGACGCCGCCGGGAGCCCGTCGAGAACACCGGCCCACACACCCAGCGTGCGTGCCACGTGGTGGCGCCCGTGCACCGAGCGTGCAAGAGCGGGGACCTTCCCCCCACCATCACCGGTCAGCACCACATCGTCGGCCAACAGGGCCTCCAAGCCAGCCAGATCACCATCGCGCACCGCAGCCAGGAACTTCTCGGTCAGCTCCTCGCGCTGTTGGGCGGTGGCCGCCACACGAGGACGGCGGTCTTCGATGTGACGCCGTGCCCGGCTGGCGAGCTGGCGCACACTGTCCTCGGTCCTTGCGAGGATCGTCGCGATCTCGGCGAAGGGGTAGGCGAACACGTCGTGGAGCAACCACGCCGCCCGCTGCTCAGGAGACAGGGTCTCTAACACCACGAGCAGCGCCATCGACAACGAATCGGCCATCTCGGCGCGCCCGGCAGGATCCGCAACCGGATCGGCGAGCACCGGGGCCGGCAGCCACTCGCCCACATACTGCTCGCGTCGGCGACGAGCCGAACGTAGCTCGTTGAGCGCGAGCCGCGTGGTCACCGTCGACACGAACGCCGGCAAGGAAGCGACCTGCTCACCGGCTGCGATCGCCCGATGTACCCGCAGCAGTGCCTCTTGGACCACGTCCTCGGCCTCTGCCACACTGCCGAGCATCCGGTACGCAATCGCGAACGACACCCCCCGCACACCCTCGAGCTCGTGCCCGCCAGAGACCCTCTCCTCGGCGCTCGTCACGTCCAAGATCCCTTCATGACCCACACCCCATTACGACAGACCAAACACCGCATCTGTGACAGCGTTGCCCAACGCGGGAAGCATCGCCGCCGCCCTGCCCGCCTGCGGCAACCCAAAGTGCCCCACCCTCAGCCCATCTCGTTGAGTACCGCACTGCCCCATGCTGCGGTAGGGCTGCGTAGGGCAAACCGGGCCGCAAGACGCGCCTTCGAGACGAGCGACCACGAAACCCCAGCGTGCGGCCAGTGTGGCGGCCGGACCCCGTGCGTAGGGCTGCGTAGGGCACGGTGATCAGGAGTCGATAAACGAGTCCATAAACCCTGTGGACAACCCCGTGGGAATGCCACGGAACAGCATGAAAGCCCAGGACAGTCAGCCCGAAAGACGCGAAGATCCAAAGCTTGCGGTGGAGGTGAAGGGACTCGAACCCTCGGCCTCTACATTGCGAACGTAGCGCTCTACCAACTGAGCTACACCCCCGGGGCCGACGACGATCGTAGCCCG
>JAKAQW010000038.1 GCA_021819525.1 Actinomycetes bacterium | reverse complement strand
CTGGCTCGGGGAGCACGGCGCAGTCGCCGAAGGAAAGCACCCGACCGTCGTCGAGCACCATGAGGAAGCTGCTCGTCACGTACCGAGAGCCCTCCGCGGTGCCGAGCACGGTGAGCGCCGCGCGTAGGACGTGGGCGGTCGGCCGGGAGCTCCCTCCGACGCAGGCATCGGCGTAGCCCGAACGCACCGCAGCCGCCCCGAGGTAGAGCGGATCGGAACGGCACTCGGCCACGACCTCTGGCACCAGGGAACGCCTCGCCAGCGCATCTTCGAGGGCGTCGTGGACCGCGCGAACGCAGTAGGCCTCTTCTGGCGTGAGGACGTCGACCGAAGGCGGGAGCTCCACGCCTGCCTCTTCGGCGGCTCGCGCCACCGCTTCTTTGCCAGCCAGGACGACGACTCGCACGCCTTCGATGCAGGCCAGCGCACCGGCTGCGGTCAACGCCCGGGAATCGGCCCCGTCGGTGAGCACGACGCTTCGCGGGGCGCCGCGCAAGCGATCGGACCACTGGGCTTCGAGCGCGCCAAGCCGCGCGCCGCCACCTCCCGGCGCCACGCCCCCCCCCGAGGGTCGAACCCCCCGATCCGGCATCAGGCTCGTCGGCGCTGCAGCACCCAAGAGCAGGGCGCTCGCCGGGAGAGGAGCCGAAGCTGCTGCGATGACACCAGCGCTGGCCGCCAGAGCAGCGGCGTCGACGAGGCCAGCGGCACGCTCACGGGATCGCCGCCACCATGTCGGCCAGCGGGACCGAGGGGAGCCCGTGGGCGGTGGCCACCGCGTCGTAGACGATCGTTCCACCGACGACGTTGACGCCCTTGGCCAGGGCCGGGTCGCGCTCGACGGCGGCCGCCAGGCCGAGGTCGGCGATCCGCAGCGCGTACGGCAAGGTGACGTTGGTGAGGGCGTGCGTCGAGGTGTGGGGAACCGCACCGGGCATGTTCGCCACACAGTAGAAGAGGGAGTCCTCGACCCGGTACGTCGGATCCGAGTGCGTGGTCGGGTGGCTGTCCTCGAAGCACCCTCCCTGGTCGATGGCGATGTCCACCAGCACGGATCCGGGCTTCATCCGCCTCACCAGTTCGTGGCTCACCAGCTTCGGCGCCTTCGCCCCGGTGACCAGGACGGCGCCGATCACCAGGTCAGCCTCGCACACCGCCTGCTCGATCTCGAACGCGTTCGATGCCACGGTCTGGAGCTGGCCCTTGTACATGCGGTCGAGCCGGCGCAGCTTCTCGATGTCGAGATCGAGCACCGTGGTGTCGGCCCACATGCCGACGGACACCGCTGCCGCGTTCATGCCGGCGACACCAGCCCCGAGGATCACCACCTTTGCCGCATGGGCGCCCGAGACACCGCCCATGAGCACGCCGCGCCCCCCGGCCTCGCGTTCGAGGCAGTGGGCACCGACCTGTGGCGCCATGCGCCCGGCGACCTCGGACATCGGGTACAGCAGCGGCAGCATGCCCCCGGGGAGCTCGACTGTCTCGTAGGCAACCGCGGTGGCGCCGGCATCGACGAGGGCGTCGGTGCACTGCTTCGAGGCAGCGAGATGGAGGTAGGTGAAAAGCACCTGCTCCTTGCGCAGCAGGGGGTACTCCTCGGCGATGGGCTCCTTCACCTTCAACACGAGGTCTGCCTCGCCCCAGACCTCGGCGGCGCTCGGGACGATCTTCGCCCCCGCTGCTACGAGCTCGGCGTCGTCGATCGACGAGCCGACCCCGGCGCCGTGCTCGACGAGCACCTGGTGGCCGTGGCCCACGAGCTCGTGGACCCCTGCCGGCGTGATCGCCACCCGGTACTCGTGGACCTTGATCTCCTTCGGGACGCCTATACGCACCTCTGCCTCCTTCGCGCGCCACGGTCGGCTTGCATGGGGTTCATCTCGTCAGCTGTGGGTGTACCGGTCGGTCTCGGTGAGTACCGCGTCCACCATGCCGAGCAGCTCGTCGAGCACCCCAGCGTCCGCGATGAGCGGGGGGGACAGCAAGAGCATGGTGGCCCCACGGTCGTCGGGGCGCGTGATCAGCCCGACCTTGCGCATCGCGGCGGGCATGACCTCCCGCAGCAGCGCGAGGGACTGCGCCGTGGTGAGCTCTCGACCGCTGTCGCGGTCGGCCATGAGCTCGATGGCGTAGAAGTATCCGGTGCCCCTCACCTCCCTCACCGACTGGTGGCGCACGGCGAGCTCGTGGAGCCCGCCCGAGAGCCGCGGTGCGTGCTCCACCACGTTGGCGAGCACGCCCTCACCTTGGAGCGCCTTGATGTTCGCCGTGGCCACCGCGGTGGCGACGGGGTGCCCGCCCCAGGTAGCACCGTGGGTGAAGATCCCGTCGGTGCCGGAGAACACCTGGTCGGCCAGAGGACGGCGCACCAACAGCCCCCCGAGGGGTGCATAGCCCGACGTCGAGCCCTTGGCGAAGGTCACCATGTCGGGCAGCACGCCGTAGCGCTCGACGCCGAACCAGGTCCCGAGGCGGCCGAACGCGTTGATCACCTCGTCGGCGACGAGCAAGATGCCGTGCTCGTCGCAGATCTCCCGCAGCGCCTGCCAGTACCCGTCGGGAGCGACGAGCGCGCCCCGGCCGTTCTGCACGGGCTCGGCGAACAGCGCGGCGATGGTGCCGGCCCCCTCCCGCTCGATCACCTCCTCGATGCCAGAGACACACGCCAGATCCCGCACCGAGCCACCTGGTGCCACCTCGGCCCCCAAGGTGTTGGGCACGTGGAACACCCCGGGAAGAAGAGGGAAGAACGGCTCCCGGTAGCCGGGCACCCCGGTGAGCGAGAGCGCTCCGAGCGTCGTCCCGTGGTAGGACATCTCGCGGGCGATGAACTTCGTGCGCAGCGGTTCCCCGTGGGACCGGTGGTACTGGCGGGCGAACTTCATGGCCGACTCCACCGCCTCTGAGCCCGAGCTCACGAAGAACACGGTGTCGAGATCGCCAGGGGCGAGCCCCGCGATCAGCTCGGCTGCCTCCACGGCAGCCGGATGGGCCGCCGACCACACCGGCGAGTAGGCAAGGGTCTCCATCTGCTTCGACGCCGCAGCCGGGATGTCGCTGCGCCCGTGGCCGATGTTGACGCAGAACAGCCCGGCCAGGCCGTCGAGGAAGCGTCTCCCGTGGTCGTCGTAGACGTAGCAGCCGTCGCCTCGAACGATCATCGGCAGCTCCGGGCTCTTCCACACCGACGCCCTGGTGAAGTGGGGCATCAGGTGCTCTCTCGCCTGCTCGCGCAACTCGTCCGTGCTCATCGGCACCACCCTCTGTGCTCTTCGGCGCGCAACTCCCGGATCCCCGAGATGTCACGACCACCTCTCTCTCTGAGCGTGACGGAGTTGTGGCTACTATTCAAGAGCCAGTTTCATGAGATCTTTGGGTACCAGTTCCCCCCGGCGCCGAGCCGACGGGCCGCCACGGCAGCCGCAGCCTGGCCCACTGGTCGTCGGAGCGTGCTTCGACACCGCGATCGGCTCTGCGAGGATCGACACCCAGGCCCGTGACCAGCTACCACCCGGGGAGCCCCGGGGCGAGGAGGCACGATGGAGCCCGCAAGGTCACGAAGCGAGCGAGCTTCAGCGTCAGGCGATGCACCCGAGACGCCGATCGCGCCGCGAGAGCCGCTCTACCGTCGGATCCGTCGCACCATCGAGGAGAACATCGCGCTCGGTCGGTTCGACCCCCATGCACCGCTCCCCTCGACGCGCGGGCTCGCCGTCGAGCTCGGTGTCTCTCGGAACACCGTGAACACGGCCTACCTGGAGCTCATCTCGGAAGGGTTCATCGTGAGCCGACCCCGCAGCGGGCTGTTCGTGAACGAAGAGGTCGTCTCCCACCCAGGCCCGAAGCGCCAGGCGCCGTCGGCACCTCCCGTGCACGTCAACTGGCGTCGTCGCCTCCGGCCGGAGCACGACGCCGGGCTTCCCGAGGTGGCCAAGCGATCGGACTGGCAGCGCTACCCCTACCCCTTCATCGCCGGCCAGGTGGAGGCTCGCTCGTTCCCGGTCCTGGCATGGTCCCGGGCGTTGCGGGAGGCGCTGTACGAGCCGCACCTCCACTACAGCCTGCGCGACGGGATCGCGGCTGACGACCCCCTGCTCGTCGATCTCCTGTGTGACCGCATCCTCCCGGCGCGCGGCATCGAGGTCACCCCGGAGCACGTGATGGTCACCATGGGCTCCCAGGAGGGCCTCCAGCTCCTCAGCCGTGCCGTGCTCGGCCCGACC
This sequence comes from Actinomycetes bacterium, assembly GCA_021819525.1. Lineage (GTDB taxonomy): Bacteria > Actinomycetota > Acidimicrobiia > Acidimicrobiales > UBA8190 > JAKAQW01. The sequence goes on along the minus strand of JAKAQW010000038.1, from coordinate 22,067 downwards.
TCCGTGGTGGCCGTCGAAGAGCCCGGCTACCTCGACGCCCGCCATGTGTTCATGCGCTCCGGGGCGCAGCTGACTGCCCTGCCGGTGGACGGCTCAGGTGTCGTACCACCGGCTCATCTCCACGGCGTCGACCTGCTCTACCTCACGCCGAGCCATCAGCACCCGACGAACGCCACGCTCTCCATCGGTCGTCGCCACCACCTGCTCGCCCTGGCCGACCGGGACGACGTCGTGATCGTCGAGGACGACTACGACAGCGAGCTGCGCTACCAGGGCAGCCCGAGCCCGGCGCTCAAGGGCCTCGACACGAGCGGCCGGGTGGTCTACCTCGGTACGTTCTCGAAGTTCCTCGCCCCAGGCCTGCGACTGGGCTTCGTCGTCGGCGACCCCGAGCTCGTCAGCCATCTCCGTGCCGAGCGCCGGTACTCGATCCGCCATCCTCCGGGGCATCTCCAGCGCGCCATGGCGCTCTTCATCGCCTCTGGGCACTACCAGCGAGCCGTGCGACGGCACCGCATCGCGCTCCGCCGGAAGTGGGAGACGACCTGCCGAGCGCTCGAACGCTCGATCCCGGTGCCCGTCGTCACCCCACCGGGAGGTGTGAGCATCTGGGTCGAGGGACCCGAGCACCTCGATGCCGTGACACTCGCAGCGTCGCTCGACCGCCTCGGCGTGATCATCGAGCGAGGCGACATCTGCTACCTCCACCCCGCGGCCCACCGCAACACGTTCCGCCTCGGGTTCGCCGCCATCCGCCAGGAGGCCATCGAGCCGGGTATCCGCATGGTGGGGATGGCGATCACCGACCAGCTCGGCCGCCGGCGCGCCCGACAGAGCGCCGTCGCCGACGAGGACGGGACGGTGCGAGCCGCCACGGCTCCTCGCACCGAAGGCCAGCGCAGCCGATGACCAGGCGCAGGGGGTATGCCACCAGCTCACCACGGCGGTACTGGCGCACCCTTACGACCCTCTGACCCCAGACCATCTGGTGCCGCAGGGGCGAGGATGAGATCCTTGGCAGCCCAGGAAGGCAACCTTCGGTGAGACCAGAAGCGGATCCCCCTCGTGGGTCTGGGTCAGATCCTCATGGCCCCTGGTAGGGACCACTACGGCACACGATGCTCGCGCCGCAGAGCGAGCATCATCGCCTCAGATCTGGTACCCCCTGGGCAGCGCGGCGGCGATGGCCTGCGCCACGCTGACCACGAGCGGCGCCAGCTCCTCCGCCCGGGAGAGGGGCAGGCGCAGTTCGGGTCCCTGCACCGCCAGGCCGGCCACGACAGCGCCGTCGGATGCGAGCACAGGGGCGGCGACGCCGCAGACACCCGGGATGCGCTCGCCATGGTTGAGGCTGAACTGCTGCTTGCGGATCGCCTGCAGCTCTTGGAGAAGCGCCGCCGGCGAGGTGATCGTCTCGGGGGTGAAGCGCTGGAGCGAGCCGAGGGAGCGCACATCCGCCTCGGGGTTCGCGCCGAACGCCAGCAGGATCTTTCCGGTGCTCGTGCAGTGGAGGGGGATCTTGGTCCCCACCGGCTGGGCGAATCGAAGCGCCTGCTGCGACTCGATGCGCAGCACGACCAACCCCTGGTTCGCGTCGCGCACGACCAGGTTCACCGACTCCCCCGTCTCGTCTGCCAGATGCTCGAGCAGGGGCAGCGCGGCGTCGAAGCCCAGCGTGTTCGCGACCGCGCGGCCGAGCAGGTACGCCTCGCGCCCCAGGTGGTAGCGCTCGGTGGCGGCGTCCTGGACGACATAGCCGGCCACGAGCAAGGTCTTCAGGATGCGGTGCACCGTGGTCATGGGCAGCCCGACGGTCCTCGCGATCTCGGCGACGCCGAGCTCTCCGTCCGCGATGCGCATCGCCCGCAGCACCTGCAGCGCGCGCAGGACACTCTGCGAGGTCCCCGCTAGATGCCCTGGTCCAGGGCCCGCTGCGGAACCAGGATCGGTTCCTCGCGACTCGGGCACCGCCCCCACCTCCTGATGGTCGAAGCACGCGGCTCACGCCGGTGCCGTGCCACCAGAGCGTACTTGGTGCCCGCTTCGACCTGCCGTCTCCGACCAGGCGCCGAGGGCCCCGGGAGACCGGCCCCGACGTCGCAGGCACCGGCCCCCACGCCGCAGGATCAGACGTAGTCCTTGTACTTCGCCAGGAAGCGAACCGGCTTGCGCAGCGCGTCCTTGCGGAACGGGTCCCCGAGCTCGCGGGTGCACATGATCTCGATCACCGTCGTCTTGCCCTCGTGCATCTGGGCATCGAGGGCCTTCGAAAGCGCCGGAGCGACCTCACCGAGCTGGTCGACCACCACCCCTTCGGCCCCCATGGCCCGGCTGATGCCGGCGAAGCTCGGGTTGTCGAGCTCGGCCGCCACGAAGCGGCGACTGTAGAAGTCGACCTGGTTCTTCTTCTCGGCACCCCACTGGCGGTTGTGGAACACGACTGCGGTCACCGGGATGTCGTGACGCACGCACGTCATGATCTCACCCATGCTCATGCCCCAGGCTCCGTCGCCGGCGTAGGCGACAGCCGGCCGGTCGGGCGCGGCCACCTTTGCGCCGATGATGGTCGGCAGGGCGTACCCGCAGTTGCCGAAGCTCATCGGTGCGAAGAAGCTCCGTGGCCGCTCGAAGCGCAGGTAGCTGTGGGCGACCGAGTTGATGTTGCCGATGTCGGTGGACACCATCACCTCCGCCGGCAGCGCGCGCTCGAGCTCTCGGAGGACCTGGCGGGGATGCAGCCAGCCGCCCCCCTCCCCCTCCGCCTCCGCGATCATGTCGAGGCTGTAGGGGTCGGTCTCATGTGCCCAGCCGTCGAGCTCGCGCTCCCACGCGTCCTTGGCCGCCGCGATATCGGCTGCCCGGTCCTCGCGGGTGGCGTCACAGGCCAGGGTCAGGCCGGCGAGCCGGTTCGTGAGGGCAGCAGCCGCGGCCCGTGCGTCACCGCAGATGCCGACGGTGATCTTCTTCACCAGGCCCAGCATCTTGTGGTCGGCGTCGATCTGGATGATCTTGGCATCGGTGGGCCAGTACTCCATGCCGTACTGCGGGAGCGTGCCGAACGGGCCGAGGCGGGTGCCGAGGGCGATGACCACGTCGGCCCGGGAGATGAGCTGCATCGCCGCCTTCGACCCCTGGTAGCCGAGCGGCCCGCACCACAGCGGGTGGCTGGCCGGGAAGGAGTCGTTGTGCTGGTAGCTGTTCACCACCGGGCACCCCAGTCGCTCGGCGAGCGCCCTGGCCTCCTCGACGCCGCCGGCCATGACGACCCCCCCGCCGGAGATCAGCACCGGGAACCTGGCCGACGCCAGAAGCTGGGCCGCGGCGTCGAGGCTGGCGTCGCCCCCCGGGCCGCGGTCCACCCGCTGCGGCTGGGGGATCTCGGTGGAGATCTCGCCGTAGAAGAAGTCCCGCGGGATGTTGAGCTGGGCGGGACCCATCTCCGACATCGCCCGGTCGAAACAGCGGCCCGCCAGCTCGGCCATGCGGGCCGGGTTGTTCACGTGCCCCTGGTACTTCGTGAACTCCTGGAACATCGGCAGCTGGTTCGCCTCCTGGAAGCCGCCCAGGCCGATGCCCATGCTGCCCGCCTCCGGCGTGATGATCACCACCGGGCTGTGCGCCCAGTACGCAGCGGCGATCCCCGTCACGCAGTTACTGATACCGGGACCGTTCTGGCCGACCACCACCCCGTGGCGCCCGCTCACCCGGCTGAACCCATCGGCCATGTGCGCCGCGCCCTGCTCGTGGACGACAGGGATGAACCGGATACCAGCGGGAGCGAAGATGTCCATGGCATCCATGAAGGCGGAGCCCATGATGCCGAAGATGTCGGTCACCCCGTTGGCAGCGAGGGTCTCCACCAGCGCCTCCGACGGCGTCATCTTCTGGGTTCCTCGCACTACGTCACGGTCCTGACCCGGGTTGTCGCTCATGGGGTTCCTCCTCCGAAACGTCTCGCCACCGAAGGCAGTGAGACCCACCTGCCGGGACCAGAGCTTTCATTTTTCGAGATATCCTTCACGATACGCGTGACGGACCCGTCAGGTCAAGCGATAATCTCGCTAATCGGAACTATTTGTCTCTTAAAGCTGGGATCCATGGTAGAGTGTTCCATGTTCAACGGGTTGGCGATGTCCGACGGGTTGGCGACGTCCACTGCTGGGCACCGCGCGTCCCCGGCGCCACGGCGGAGCCTGGCCGAGGAGCGCGGTGAGGCGTCATGGAGCTGATCGACACGAGCCGGAGCGAGCGGCAGGTACAAGGCGCACAGGAGCCGCTCGGCGATCTGCCTGTGCGAGGCAGCGACACGCCTGCCCTGCGGCTCTTCCTCCTGCTCGAGGCCATCGCCACCAGGTTCCGGCCGTTCACCTTGCAGTCGCTGGTCGAGGAGACGGGCCTGCCGAAGCCGACGGTGCACCGGATGCTGCAGCAGCTCGAAGGCGCCGGACTGCTGCTGCGCCAGGCAGACGGCCGCCAGTACGGCACCGGGGCCCGCCTCCGGCGCCTGGCTGAACAGCTGCTGCTCAACGACACCCATCACGGGGCACGGCACGCCGTGCTGCGCAACCTGGTCGACGAGATCGGTGAGAGCTGCAACATCACAGCCCTCTCCGGCGACGAGATCGTCTACCTCGACCGGGTCGAGACCCCCGAGCCGCTCCGGTTCCACCTCCACCCGGGATCACGCGTGCCGTGCCACGCGACCGCCAGCGGCAAGATGCTCCTGGCCCAGATGACCCTGGCCCAGCGCCGCCAGCTCCTCGCCCATGCGCCGATGCGCCGCTTCACCCCCAAGACGCTGACCGACCTCGATGCCCTCGAGATCGAGCTGGCGAGGGCCCGGCGCGACGGCTTCGCCATCGACGACGAGGAGTTCCTCCCGGGCCTGATCTGCGTGGCGGTGCTGGTGCCGGTCCAGCGCGGGAGATCGAACATCTGCATCGCCGCTCAGGCGCCGGTCGTGCGACTGACGCCAGACCGGGCACTGCGACTGCTCCCGGCTCTGCAGCGGGCCGCCGAGGCGTTGAGCGCCATCGAACGTGACGCCGCGACGACAGCCCCCTTCGTGGTCGCGTTGGGCGCCTCGAGCCAGACCGTGCCTGCCGCCGAGCGCGGCACCGCCCTGCTCACCGACGAGGCCGTCGGCGACGGCGCATGACTGTCACCGCGGCTCCGCCCATGTGCGACGTCCCCTCCTGCACGGTCTCGGTGCGCGAGGTCTTCGGCATCGACTCCGATCTCGTCGTACCGGCCTTCCGCGAGCCCGACGACCACGTGCCCGAGGTCGACGACGGCTACCGCTTCGACCGCGACCTGACCCTGGCCCTGCTCGCCGGGTTCGCCCACAACCGCCGGGTGCTGGTCCAAGGGCTCCACGGGACCGGCAAGACCACCCATGTCGAACAGGTGGCGGCACGGCTGCGCTGGCCATGCGTCCGGGTGAACCTCGACGGCCATATCAGCCGGATGGACCTGATCGGGCGCGACGCGGTCGTGCTCCGGGACGGCAAGCAGGTCACGGAATTCCGAGAGGGCATCGTGCCATGGGCGGTCCAGCGCCCGATGGCCCTGATCTTCGACGAGTACGACGCGGGGCGGCCCGAGGTCATGTTCGTCATCCAGCGCATCCTCGAACGCGACGGCAAGCTCACCTTGCTCGACCAGAACACGATCCTGCGGCCCCACCCCGCCTTCCGGCTCTTCGCCACCGCCAACACCGCCGGCCACGGGAACCTGAACGGGCTCTATCACGGCGCGCAGCGCCTCAACCACGCCCAGCTCGACCGCTGGGACATCGTCGCCACCGTGGACTACCTACCGCCCGACGAAGAGGCCGCCATCGTGAGAGCCCGCGTCCCCGCGCTCGCCGGCGAAGCACACCGGGACCTCGTCGCCTCGATGGTGGCCGTGGCCCGCCTCACTCGCCAGGGCTTCCAGGCCGGCGACCTGTCGGCGCTCATGTCTCCCCGGACCGTCATCTCCTGGGCCGAGAACATCGAGATCTTCGGCGACGTGGCCACCGCCTTGCGCCTGTCGTTCTCCAACCGCTGCGACCCCGCGGAGCAGCTGGTGGTAGCCGAGTACCTCCAGCGGTGCATGGGCACCGAGATGGAGGGCTCCATCGCGCACAGCGCGGTGTCGGCCTGAGGCGCGGGAGCAGGCGGTGCGCGCGCCGCAGGGCGACTCGCAGGACGCGGATCGCCTCCCGGGCACGAGCCCGGCGGCGGTGGCACCGGTCGTAGCACCGGCCGGGCACGCGTTGCGCCGCCAGCAGCGCGTCGACGAGCTGTGCGCCGCGGCCATCCGTGCCGTGAGCGGCATACCCGACATCTCCTACCGCGGCCGCCAGCTCTACCGTGGCCGGACCCGACTGGCGGTGCGGGCCCCACACCTGCACCCCGATCCACGCTGCGACGATCTCGGCTCCTTTCGCGGCGCGGCGGACGGGGTCGCCTGCAGGCTCCTGTGGTCAGATCTCGGCCTCCACGAACGGCTCTGCCCGACCGAGCCCGTTGCCCGCCTCCTGTTCGACCAGCTCGAGCAGTACCGGGCCGAGTCGCTCGCCGATCCGGCGATGCGCGGCCTTCTCGCCAACCTGCGCCACCGCCATCGGGCGTGGTCAGCGGCGTTCCACCGGTCGGGGCTCACCGAGACCGAAGCCGGGCTCCTTCTCTACACGGTCGCCCAGATGTGCCGGGCGCGCCTGACCGGAGATCCGATGCCGCCCGAGACGGAGAGCCTCGTCGAGGACGCACGGTTCGCCCTCGCTCCGCTCATCGGCCCCGATATCGCCGGCCTCGTCCGCCACCGTCGAGACCAGCTCCGCTATGCGCGCCATGCCCTCGCCATCGCCCGCAGCGTGGCCGCAATGCTTCCCGAGCGCCACGACGGCCTCTCGCGAGCCGCCCCCGCCACCAGGCCGCAGACGGCCTGGCCGGTGTTCAGCTTGTGGGACGACGCCGACGACGACCAGCTGGCCCAGGGGCAGGCGGCTGCTCCTTCGCAACGACGCGGCGACATCGGGACCGTAGGTGGCTACCACGTCTTCACCACGGCGTACGACCGGGTGCAGGCTGCGACGACGGGGATCCGCCCCGAGCTGCTCGATGCCTACCGCCAGGAGCTCGACAGGCTGGAAGCGCAGCGGGGGCTCGACCCCGGGCGTGTCGCGCGCCAGCTGCAGATCCTGTGCACCGGGACCGTCCGAGCCGGCTGGGACAGTGGCCTCGAGGAAGGCCACGTCGACGGGCGCATGCTTGCACGCCTGGTGAGCACGCCGGGCGAGCGGCGCGTCTTCCGCTCCGAGCGCCTGGAACGGATCCCCTCGCTGGCCGTGACCTTCCTGGTGGACTGCTCGGGGTCGATGAAGCAGCATGTCGAAGCGGTCGCGGTCCTCGTCGACGTGCTGGCACGGGCCCTCGACCGCATCGGCGTCGACTGCGAGGTCCTCGGCTTCACCACCGGTGCCTGGGGCGGCGGGCGCGCCCTGCGGGACTGGGTGCGTGCGGGACGTCCCGCTCACCCCGGGCGGCTCAACGAGGTACGCCACCTCGTGTTCGAGGAGGCCGGCACCTCGTGGCGGACGGCCCGCCGGAGCCTCGCCGCCATGTTGCACCAGGACCTGTACCGGGAAGGGGTCGACGGGGAGGCCGTGCAGTGGGCGGCGGGCAGGGCCACGGCCAGGGGTGCGTCCGGCACCATCTTGGTGGTGGTGTCGGATGGGAGCCCGATGGACGGCGCGACAGCCGCCGCGAACGGTGACCGCACCATCGACGACCATCTCCGCGACGTCGTGGCCCGCCTCGACGACGAGGGTCGGGTGCTGGTCCTGGGCCTCGGCGTGGGAATGGACCTGAGCCCCTACTACCGCCGCTGCGCGATGCTCGACCTCTCTCGGGGGGTGCGCCACGCCACGGTCGATGACGTCGTCGACCTGCTCTCTCGCTCCCTCGGATCCTGACGAAGGCCGGCTCAGCGCCTCGCGCGCCAGATGCGCGTGTGGGCGCGGAGCGCTTCGCTCCTCGAGCAGATGTGGCGCCGGTCGCCCTCTTCGACCGGAGTGGGCTTTCCGGGGCGCCTCTTCGGCCTCCTGGCTGGCTCCATGTGCTGCGGAGCACCCACGGTCGGGTGCCACAGCGCACCTCGCCTGTCAGTCGCGGATCAGGAACCCGCCGTCGCAGATCAGGTTGTGCCCGGTGACGAAGTCCGATTCGACGAGCGACACGATCGCCTGCGCCACGTCCTCGGGATCGGCCACACGGCCCCTCGGGATCCGCTCGGAGGTGCGTTCGACCGCCTTGGTGTAGCGCTCCTCGCCGAGGCTCTGCTCCATCCACTGGCCGCGTACGAACCCCGCGGTGACGCAGTTGACCCGGATCTCGGGAGCCAGCGCCCTCGCCAGGAACATCGTCATGTTGATCACCCCGGCCTTGGCAGCCCCGTAGGCGAGCGACGACGAGCCGACAGCCCGGATGCCGGCTATCGAGGAGATGTTCACCACCGAGCCGTCACCATGCTCTCGCAGGTAGGGGGCGGCGGCCCGCACGCAGTAGAACGGGCCTTTCAAGTTGACCCCGACGTTCAGGTCCCACACCTCTTCAGTCAGGCCCTCGAGGTCCTCGAACCTGACCCGCACGGTCGCCGCGGCGTTGTTCACGACGATGTCGAGCCGGCCGAGCTCGTCGTGAGCCCGCTGCATCATCGAACGGCACTGATCGTCCTTCGACACGTCGGCCTGGACCACCAGTGCCCGGCTCCCGCACGCTTCGGCCTGCTCGGCCACGGCATGCGCCTTCGGCAGCGAGCTGTCCCTCGCACAGTTGACGACCACACCGGCCGCTCCGGCCCGTGCGAGCGCGAGGACGGCCGACCTGCCGATGCCGGCCTCCGAACCCGAACCCGTGACCACTGCCACCTTGCCTTCGATGTCCACCTGCTCACCTACCTCCTCGGCGGCCCACAGCCCGCGTCACCGCCGCTGCCAGCTCGCTCGGTGTCTCGACCACCACCGCGCCCGCCTCGCGCAGCGCGGTCACCTTCCCCTGGGCGCTGCCTCTGCCGCCGCTCACGATCGCGCCGGCATGGCCCATCTTCCGGCCCGGCGGCGCCGTCCTTCCGGCGACGAACGCCACGACGGGTACACCCAGTGCACGTACCGCCGCCGCGGCGTCTTCCTCCATGGTCCCGCCCACCTCCCCGATGACGACCGCGACCTCGGTCCGGTCGAAACCAGCAAGCGCCATCAGCGCCTCGCGCGTGGTCGTCCCGACGACCGCGTCCCCGCCGACCCCGAGGAACGCGGACTGGCCAAGCCCGGCGCTCACCAGCTCCAGGCACACCAACGTCCCCAGGCTCCCGCTGCGCGACACCACGCCCACCGCTCCGGGCCGGAAGATCTCCCGGTCGAACGCCGGCATGATCCCCAAAGAGCACGCTCCGGGCACCACCAGGCCCGCGGTGTTCGGCCCGAGCACGACCGCCCTGCGCTGCCTGGCCACCTCCAGGATCCGCAGCGTGTCCTGCCGAGGCACGAACTCCGCCAGCAGCACCAGGTGCTCGACCCCGGCCTCTAACGCTTCCACCGCCGCTGCAGCGGTGGCGAGCGCCGGAGTGAAGAGCACGCTCCACTCGATCCCATGCTCGGACACCGCCTCGGCCACCGTGTCGTACACCGGCACGCCGTCCACCTTCGAGCCGCCACGTCCCGGGCTGACCCCCGCGACCACCTCGGTGCCGACCTCCCGCATCTTCGCGGTCCAGAACGATGCCTGGCGACCGGTGATCCCCTGGACCAGGACCCCGTCGCCGGGCGCTGGCACCAGCTCGCTCATACCCTCGCTCCCCTCGCTGCGTCGATCGCCGCCTGCACGGCAGCGTCCATGGTCCGGGCCGCGCTGATCCCGAGGCGCTCACGCACCAAGGCGCGCGCCTCGACCGAGCCTGTCCCGTGGATCGAGAACACGGTGGGAAGGTCCCGGTGGTTCGCCAGCAGGGCGTCGACCACGCCGGCTGCCATCACGTCGGTCCTGGCGAAGGCTCCGCACAGGTTCACCAGGAGGCTCCGGACCCGTCCGTCGCGCAACAAGAGCTCGACCGCTTCTGCGCCCTTCGTGTAGTTGTCACCGCCGATCTCGATGCAGCTGGCCACCGAACCGCCGTAGTGCTGCACCACGTCCAATGTGGCCATCGTCAACCCCGCACCGTTGGCCACCACCCCGATGTCCCCGTCCAACGACACGAGCAAGAACCCCTGTGCCGCGGCGGCCGACTCCGGCGTCTCGGCCCGAGCGGGCCGCTGCTGTGCCACCAGCTCCCCGAGCAGATCGTGGCGAGCCAGCGCCGCCTCGTCCAGCGCGCACTTTGCGTCGAGAGCCCATACCTCGCCACCGGCGCTCAGCGCGAGGGGATTGACCTCGACCAGCTCCGCGTCGCTGTCCACGTAGCAGCGCCACAACCGCAACAGGGTCTCCACCACCCGGTCGCAGCCTCCCGCCGCCACGCCGGCGCCGAGCACCAGCTCCGCCACCTCCTGGGGATCCGGGCCGTCGATCAGGGAGACCGGAAGTGCCCGCACGCTCCCCGGCGCCGTCCGTTCGAGCTCCTCGACCTCCATGCCGCCCTCGGCGGCACACAGCAGCACCGGCGTGCGCCGCAGCGGGTCGTCGGCGATCGCCACGTAGTGCTCGCGCTCGTGCTCGATGCGCTGCTCGACGAGGAGCGTCGAGACCGTGAAGGCGCCGAACGTCGAGCCGAGGAGCTCGTCGGCCACCGCCGATGCCTCCTCAGGCGACGAGACGACGCGGACCCCCCCTGCTTTGCCGCGGCCACCTGCCGGTACCTGGATCTTCACCACCGCAGGCAGTCCCAGTGCCGCCGCCGCGTCGGCCGCTTCGGCCGGCGAGGACACGACGCTGCTCACCGGCACCTGGATGCCGTGCTCGGCCAGCAGGCGCTTACCGAGATGCTCTTCGAGCAACACGCTTCCTTCCTCCTCTCGTCATCGCTGCACCTGCCGCCTGCTCGACGTCCCCAAGCCGAGCGCGTCGAGCGCGCAGCGGGCCAACCCGTCGTCATCGCTCGGGGACCGCCCGCTCACGCCCAAGGCACCGAGGATCCGCCCAGATGGAGCCTCGACAGGCACACCGCCGGCGAGCGCTGTGAACCTACGGTCGCCGTACTCGCACAGCGACCGCCCCGACGCCTCGAGGCGCCGGGCCAGGGCGTCGGTGCTCTCCGTGAACCTTGCCGCAGTGTAGGCCTTCATGATGGCGATACGCGATGCACGCAGGGGCGCGCCGCCGCCTCGCAAGAAGGCCACGAGGTGACCGTGGGGGTCGGCGACGGCAGCCGCGACGCCACCGCCGCCATCGGCGTCCGCGAGGTCGAGCACCGTAGCCGCGAGCTGGCACGCGCGCTGCGCCCCGATCTCCGATCCCGACTGGTGCGCCGGAGCGGCCGTCCCCGGTGCAGCCCGATCGCGCGGAGAACCGTCGGGCATCATCGCCGCCGCCCCGGCGCCAGCCCGACCGTCGGCCCGGGCGAGCACCGCTGTCGCCGAGGTGCCGTCACTTCGAGATCACCTCCAGAGATCGTCCCCTGGTCTCCACACCGAGCAGCGCGATGGCTGCGACGGCGATCAGAGCCACGGCACCCACGAGCACGTAGGCGCCCTCGACGCCCTGGCTGACGAGGAGCACGGGGATGACTGCCGGTCCGATGACGCCCGCGATGAGCCGACCGAACCCCTCGGTGGCGTTGGTCCCGGTTGCCCGTACCCGGGTCGGGTAGCTCTCGGCGGTGTAGACCTTCACCGCCGGGTCCACGGCGATGCCGAAGAACGACATGATGCTGGCCAGCACCAGGAGGAGGACCTCTCCACCGACCTTGTTCCCCCCGAGCACGGCGAAGAGGATCGAGGCGACCGCGGCGATGCCGGTGAAAGAGATGATCACGGGCTTGCGGCCCCAGCGTTCGATCACCCACGCCTCGAAGTACTTGCCGGGGATGGAGACCCCCACGATGATCGAGGTGATCACGAACGCGGAGGTCAAGGTGTAACCGAGCTTGTGGACCACCGTCGGCATGTAGAGCTGGATCGCGTAGAAGATGAAGAACGAGCCGCCGAAGACGATCCACAGCATGATGGTGCGCTTCAGGTACGTCGGGTTCAACAGCGTCCGAAGCGGCACGTGGCCCGGGCTCTCGACCACCGAGAGAGACGGGCCCACCGGAGGCAGGGGCCCGACTGTCCGCTGCACCTGAGCCTCGATGTGCTTCATCACCCGATCGGCCTTGTCGTGATAGCCCTTCATCTCCAGCCACCGCGGCGACTCAGGAACCCACTTCCACACCAAGAGGGCGAACAGGACCGGGATCCCCCCGAGGAAGAACATGGTCCTCCACCCGTTGCTCGAGACGGTCGGGATCAGGAAGATGGCGAGAAGCGGCGACAGGAAGTAGCCCACCGAGAGGAAGGAGTCGGCGAGCCCGGTGAAGCGCCCTCGGATCCCGGCGGGCAGGAATTCCGAGCCCAGCATGTAGGGAAGCGGGAACACCGCGCCCATGCCGAGGCCGGCAAGGAGCCGCAGCACGGCGATCTCCGTCGGGCTGCTCATCAAGCCCGTCACGAAGGTCAGCACGGAGTACGTCACGATGCCGCCGATGAACACCCACTTCCTTCCGAAGCGGTCCGCCAGGTAGCCGGCGGGAAGGATGCCGATGACGATGCCGATGGTGGAGGCCGTGGCGATGAAGCTCTTCTCGCCGGTGCTCAGGTGGTAGATGTGGCTCAGCGACGGAAGGACGTTGCCGATGAGCCCGATGTCGTAGGACTCGACCAGCCATCCCAGGAAGAGGATCAGGATGAGCCGCACGAGCCATCGGGAGACCGGGAGGCGGTCCAGCCGTTCTGCCGCGCGGACCCCGGAACGCTCGGCCGCACCCCCGGGCGCCCCCGCCGGAGCGGGCACGCTGCCTTTTCCCTCGCCACCTGGCTCCGTGCCAGCTGGACCACGCACCACCTCGGACATTGCCCCTCCCTTTTTCGGTTCCCTCGAGCCAACTACGACGTCGAACGTGCTTCGCCACCACCGAGCTGAGTGCCGAGCCCGACGCCCGTGAGCACCAGCACGCTGCGTGGGGGGTCGACCCTCACCTACCCGAGAGCGCTCCTCACCTCGACGACCGGGCACGTCGGCAACCTGGCGAACCGCCCGGCGCCACCTGGTGGCCGGGGATCGGCGGTGCCCAGAGGCGCCCGGCGCTCCCGACGGTGCGCTCCCGACGGCGATCAGGCGTCGCCGACAGGCCCGACCTCTCGTCGTGGCCGCCCAGTCCTTCCTGCTGGGCCCGTACGCCATGGTTCCCGAAGACCATCGTCCCCACCCACGTGAGCATTCCGCATGGTGAAAGCACGTTCCATATTCAGTATGTCGCTTCCGCAGCGCCCTGTCAACGGCCCGACGACCGGGAGGAACCTGCCCACCGACGCTCGCAGGACCGGCCCCCGGCACGCGCCGTCACGACCAGGTCACCCCCGGTCCGCTGCGGCACTTCACCCAGCTCGACATCAGCCACTACGCTGCGCCAGTGAACCGGTGCCCGGCGCGACGTCCGACGCATCGGCCCGCCTCGGTGTGCGTCACGCCGACGTGCTCACCACCCCGGAGCCGATCCGGCGAGCATCGGCCGGCGCCAGCGACTAAGAAAAGCGACGAAGAGCGACAGCTGAGAACGACGACCACGAACGACGACTGAGAGCGACAGCGAACCACCAGCCACATGACCCGAGCGGCACGCCGCTGAGACGAGCACGACCGTCATCGCCGGCGGGTCGCCGCGAGAAGCGAAGAACCACATCCACAGGTGCGTCGGCTAGACGGGCGCCAGACAAGGGGGTCCCATGAACATCACCGTCACCGTCAACGGCGAGACCGCCACCCACGACGTCGAGCCACGGTTGCTTCTCGTGCACTACCTGCGCGACGTGGTGGGGCTCACCGGCACGAACGTCGGCTGCGACACCTCGTCGTGCGGAGCGTGCACCGTGCACGTGGGAGGCGAGTCGGTCAAATCGTGCACCATGCTCGCCGTCCAAGCCGACGGGGCCGACATCACGACCATCGAGGGGCTCGCCCAGGGCGACGTGCTGCACCCCATGCAGCGCGCGTTCCGGGAGAACCACGGCCTGCAGTGCGGGTTCTGCACGCCCGGGATGGTCATGGCGGCGGTGTCGCTGCTCGAGGAGCACCCTCATCCCACAGAAGCCGAGGTGCGCGAGGGCCTCGAGGGGAACCTGTGCCGGTGCACCGGCTACCACAACATCGTGAAGGCCGTCCTGGCCGCGGCCGATGCCGGTGACAGTGGCGCCGCCGCCACCGGGTCGCCTGGCGTGGCCGGCCGCGTCCCCGCGAGCGCAGGAGCCCCGTCGTGACCACGGTCGAGGCATCCGCCGGCGGCGGGCCGGTCCTCGGCACCCGGCTGCGCCGACGTGAGGACGGCGCCCTTTTGACCGGGGAGTCCCGCTTCGTCGCCGATCTGGCTGTGCCCGGGGCGCTGCACCTGGCGCTCGTGCGCAGCCCCCACGCGCTCGCTCGCATCGTCGACGTCGACGTGTCAGGCGCCCTGGCCATGCCCGGTGTGGTCGCGGCCTTCTCGGGTGCCGATCTCCGTGACGAGTGGGCCGGGCCGCTTCCCTGTGGCTGGCCGGTCACCGCGGAGATGAAGCAGCCGGCTCACCTGCCTTTGGCAGTGGAGCGGGCGTGCTACGTCGGTGACGCCGTCGCCGTGGTGGTCGCCACGAGCGAGTACGCCGCGCACGACGCGGCCGATGCCGTCACCGTGACCTACGAGCCCCTGCCGGCGGTGGTCGACCTGGAGCAGGCGCTCACCGACGAGGTGGTCGTCCATCCCGAGCTCGGGACGAACGTCGCGTACACCTGGGAGCTCGCCCCCGACGACGCGGCTGTGGACGCGGCGTTCGCCTCGGCTGCGCACGTGGTCGACGCCCGCTACGTCCAGCAACGCCTCATCCCCGCCGCCATGGAGCCGCGGGGCGTGCTGGTGGTGCCCGAGCCCTTCGGCGGCAGCTTCACCGTCTACTCAGCCACCCAGATCCCCCACATCCTGCGGGTCATGCTGGCGCTCACCGCCGGGGTGCCGGAGACCGATCTGCGGGTGGTGGCACCCGCGGTGGGCGGCGGGTTCGGGAGCAAGCTGAACGTCTACGCCGAAGAGGTCCTCGCGCTGGCGCTGGCCCGGCGCCTGCGGCGTCCGGTGCGCTGGATCGAGGAGCGCACCGAGAACGCCCAGGCCACCATCCAGGGCCGGGGTCAGATCCAGCACGTGGAGCTGGCCGCCGACGCCGAGGGGAAGGTCACCGCCGTGCGAGTGCGGCTCACCGCCGATATGGGTGCCTACCTGCAGCTGGTCACTCCAGGCATCCCGTTGCTCGGAGCCTTCCTCTACAGCGGGGTCTACGACGTGCCGGCCTACTCGTTCCGCTGCACGTCGGTGTTCACCACCGCCACCCCCACCGACGCCTATCGCGGCGCAGGCCGTCCCGAGGCCACCTACGCGATCGAGCGGGCCATGGACACCCTGGCTCGGCGGGTCGGTGTCGCTCCCGAGGAGATCCGGCGTCGGAACTTCATCGGACCCGACGCCTTCCCCTACACCTCGGTGGCAGGGCTGGTCTACGACAGCGGGAACTACGCCGGGGCGCTGGATCGGTGCTTGGCGCTGGCCGGCTACGACGCCCTGCGCGCCGAGCAACAGCGGAGACGAGCTGCAGGTGGCACCCGCCAGCTCGGCATCGGCATCTCGTCGTACTTCGAGATGTGCGGGCTGGCACCGAGCCGGGTGCTGGCATCGCTCAACTACACCGCCGGAGGCTGGGAGGCGGCTTCTGTGCGGATCCTGCCCACCGGCAAGGTCGAGGTGGTCACCGGCACCTCCCCCCACGG
Source organism: Actinomycetes bacterium (assembly GCA_021819525.1). Classification (GTDB taxonomy): domain Bacteria; phylum Actinomycetota; class Acidimicrobiia; order Acidimicrobiales; family UBA8190; genus JAKAQW01. Next base: position 6,105 of record JAKAQW010000038.1, on the reverse strand, counting down.
CCAAGGCCACGAGACGTCGTGGGCCATGATCGTGGCCGACCGCCTCGGCATCAGCCCTGACGACGTGGACGTGATCCACTCCGACACTGCACGCGCGCCCTACGGGCTCGACACCTACGGCTCGCGTTCGCTGGCCGTCGGCGGCACGGCGGTCGCCATGGCCACCGACCGAGTGGTCGACAAGGCCCGGCGCCTCGCGGCGCACCAGCTGGAGGTCGCCGAGGAGGATCTCGAGCTGGCCGGCGGCGTGTTCGCGGTGCGTGGCTCACCCGATCGCACCATGGCACTCGCCGCGGTGGCCTTCGAGGCGTTCACCGCGCACGACCTGCCCGACGGCATGGAGCCGAACCTCGAGGCGTCGTGCCACTTCGACCCGCCGAACTTCACCTTCCCCTTCGGCACCCACCTGGCCGTCGTGGAGCTCGACACCGACACCGGCAAGGTGTCGCTGGTGGCGTACCACGCGGTCGACGACTGCGGGGTGCAGGTGAACCCCATGATCGTCGAAGGGCAGGTCCACGGCGGGGTGGTCCAGGGCGCGGCGCAGGCCCTGTGGGAGGAGGCTGCCTACGACACCGAGGGCAACCTCCTCTCCGCCACCTTGATGGACTACCTCGTCCCCTCGGCAGCCGAGGTACCGAGCATCACCACCGCCAGCACCGTCACCCCCAGCCCGACGAACGTGCTCGGGGTGAAAGGGGTCGGGGAGGCCGGCACCATCGGCGCTGCCCCCGCCGTGATCAACGCGGTGGTCGACGCGCTGTCGCCGTTCGGGATCGAGGACATCGCCATGCCCGCCAGTCCCCAGCGGGTGTGGCGAGCCATCGAAGACGCCCGCCGGCGTGGCACCCACCCCACCTCCACCGCCGCCACCGACGACACCACCACCCAGGCCACCAGCACGAAGGAGACGTGATGATCCCTGCCCGGTTCGACTACAGACGTGCGGGCAGCACAGACGAAGCTGTCGGCCTCCTCACCGAGCACGGCGACGACGCCAAGCTACTGGCCGGAGGCCATTCGCTGCTGCCGCTCATGAAGCTCCGCCTGGCCGCCCCTGCCGTGCTGATCGACATCGGCCGGCTGTCCGATCTGTCGTACATCCGTGAGGAGGGCGACGCGGTGGTCGTCGGTGCCCTCACCCGCCACCGCGACATCGAGGTGAGCGACGTGCTCGGTCGCCACGTCCCCCTGCTGGCCCACGTGGCCGGTCAGATCGGCGACCCGCAGGTCCGCCACCGTGGCACCATCGGCGGCTCGCTGGCCCACGGCGACCCGGCCTCGGACCTGCCAGCTGCATGCCTGGCCCTGGGCGCGTCGATCACTGCTGTCGGTCCGACCGGCAGCCGCACCATCGCCGCGGACGACTTCTTCACGGGCTTCCTCGAGACAGCGCTACGGCCCGACGAGGTGCTCACCGAGGTGACGCTGCCGAAGGCGACCGGGGCGGGCTGGTCGTTCCAGAAATTCAATCGACGGGCGCAGGACTGGGCCATCGTCGGGGTCGCCGCCGTGCGCAACGGCACCGCTGGGGTGGCCCTGGTGAACATGGGGTCGACGCCGCTGCGAGCCAGAGCCGTCGAAGAAGCGCTCGCGAGCGGCGCCGGCGACGCCGAGGCCGCCGACCACGCGGCCGACGGGCTGGAGCCACCCGAGGACCTGAACGCGAGTGCCGAGTACCGCCGACACCTGGCTCGGGTGCTGGTGCGGCGCGCCCTTCAGGAGGCCCGACCATCGACCTGACCGTCGAGGACGTCGCCCACGCGCTGGCTGACCATGGCTACCTCGCCGACGAGGGGTTGGCCACCGCGATCTTCCTGGCCCTGGTGTTGCACCGGCCGCTGCTGCTCGAGGGCGATGCAGGGGTGGGCAAGACCGAGGTAGCCCGCGTCCTCGCAGCGTGGACCGGTGGTGAGCTGATCCGGCTGCAGTGCTACGAGGGCATCGACGTCTCCCAAGCCGTCTACGAATGGGACTACGCCCGCCAGCTGCTCTCCTTGCGCGCCACCGAGCCTGCCCGCCAGGTCGCCGCTGATCCCGCCCTGCCCGGCGAGGACGCCGCTGCTGGTGGACCTCTCCGGCGTGCCGTGTCGTCTCGGGACGAGGGTCTCGCTCGCACCAGCGGCGCTGCGAAGCTCTCCGGCGATGCCTCAGGTGGTCCCCCGTCAGGTGGTCCCCCGTCAGGTAGCGACCGCCACCGTCTCGACCCGGTGGACGAGGTCTACTCGGAACGGTTCCTGGTGCGCCGCCCCCTGCTCGCGGCCATCGACCACACCGACGGGCCGCCGCCGGTGCTGCTCATCGACGAGGTGGACCGGGCTGACGACGAGTTCGAAGCGTTCCTCCTCGAGATCCTCTCCGACTACGCCGTGACCGTCCCCGAGCTCGGCACGTTTCGCGCCAAGGTCCCGCCCATCGTCGTCGTCACCTCGAACCGCACCCGCGACGTCCACGATGCGCTCAAGCGCCGCTGCCTCTACCACTGGGTGGAGCACCCCGACTTCGAGCGCGAGGTGGCCATCGTCCGTAGCCGGGCGTCAGAGGTCCTCCCGGTGCTCGCCCGACAAGTGGCCGCGATGGTCGCGTCGCTGCGAGAGCTGCACCTCTACAAGCCGCCGGGAGTCGCCGAGACCATCGACTGGGCGACCTCGCTCGCCGCCCTGGGCCGCACGGAGCTCGACGAGCGAAGCGTCACCTTGACCCTGGGCACGGTCCTCAAGTACCAGGAAGACCAAGCCCGGGTGCAAGCAGCCGGCATCGGTGATCTGGTGCGTGCCGCCGTGGCGCGGGGCGCGTGAGCCTCTCCGACGCTGGGCCATCCGCTGCTCGGCCGCCCACGACCGCCCACGACCGCCACCGACCGCCCCACGGCCACCACGACCAACCACCGACCGCCCACGGCCACCACGACAGCCACCGACAGCCACGACCGCCCACGACCACCACCGGCCGCCCACCGGCCGCCTCGACATCCACCGACAGCCACGACACATCACAGCTCCACTGACCCTCCAGCGACATCCACGCACCCGTGAGCTCGACGCCCCCCGAAGATCAGCTGGCTGACGATCTCAGCTTGCCTGCCACCGCCGGCCGCCCGGAGCGGATGGCCGTCGGGTTCGCCCGGGCACTGCGCTTGCGGGGGTTAGCGGTGGCCCCCGACGCTGTGGTCACGTTCACCCAAGCCCTCGGCGCCGTCGGCCTCGAGCGACGCCACTCGGTGTACTACGCCGGGCTGGCCACCTTGGTCCGTCGCCCCGAAGACCGCCTCGACTACGACCGCGCGTTCGAGGCGTGGTGGCTGGGCCGTCGCGCCCCGTCGCTGCCCATAGTGGCTCAACCGGTGGTGGTCGCCCTCGACGACCCTGGCGCAGACGACGACGCCGAGGCCGCGGACAGCACCGAGCCCGAGGAGGACCAGGCCGAACCCCTCGCGGTGCGCTACAGCCGGGTCGAGGTGCTCCGGCACCGGGACTTCGCGGCCTACTCGCCAGCCGAGTGGGCAGAGGCCGCCCACCTGCTGGCTGAGTTCCAGGTGACCGCCGAGTCGAGGCCCGACCGGCGCCGGCACCCCACGTCCAAGGCTCGGGGCCAACCCGACCTCCGCCGGACGTTGCGGCTGGCCACCCGCACGGCTGGCGAACCCGTGAACCGGCCTCGACGAGCCCCTGGCGCACGGCCACGTCGCCTGGTCCTCCTGATCGACATCTCGGGCTCGATGGAGCCCTACGCCCGGGCGCTCCTGCGCTTTGCCCACGCGGCGGTGATCTCCGGGAAAAGGCGCTGCGAGGTGTTCGCTTTCGGGACCCGTCTGACGCGCCTCACCCGCGAGCTCGGGCACCGGGATCCCGAAGCCGCGCTCCGAAGCGCGGCCGAGTCGGTGGCCGACTGGTCTGGTGGCACCCGCCTCGGCGAGTCCCTGGCTTCGTTCACCGACCGCTACGGGGCTCGGGGCGTGGCCCGCGGTGCGGTCGTGGTCGTGCTGTCCGACGGATGGGACCGGGGCGATCCCCAGGCGCTCGACGCGGCCATGGCCCGCCTGGCGCACCTGGCTCATCGTGTGGTGTGGGTGAACCCGCTCAAAGCCTCCCCTGGCTACGCGCCTCTGGCGCGCGGCATGGCTACAGCCCTCCCCCATGTCGACGACTTCGTGGCAGGCCACTCGGTCGGTGCCCTGGCCGAGCTGGCCGAGCTGATCCTCACCCCGGCGGGTGGCACACCGTGGTCGGTGCCAGGTCGAGCGCCGGGTCGGCGTCGAAGAGCCATACCGACATGAGATGGCACCCTCGGCCGAGGCGACAGCCCGTGGGCGCTTGGGGCAGCAGCACGTGAGCGACCTGGCGCTGTACCTGCCCGAGGACCGCGACGGGGTGCTGCCCATCACCTACTTCCACGCGATGGCCCGCCTCGGGGTCGACGGCCTGGTCCTCGTCGAGCCCCGCGAGTGGTTCGTGAGCGTCGGGTACTTCGACGACACCGAAGCCGCTGTCGACCTCGACGCCTGCCGCGCGAAGCAGCTGCCGGTGGTCCGCCGGGAGATCGGCGGCGGCCCGGTCCTTCTCGGCCCGGGCCAGGTCTTCTACCACGTGGTCCTGCCCAGGAGCCATCGGGCCCTTCCCGCGCTGCTGGACGACGTCTACCGCCACCTGTCGGTCCCGGTGATCGAGACCTACCGCCGCCTGGGTGTCGAGGTCGCCTTCCGGCCGGTCAACGATCTCGTCACCGCAGACGGACGCAAGATCACCGGGCAGGGCGCAGCCGACATCGGTGACCGGTTCTGCTTCGTCGGCGCGGTGCTCCGGCACTTCGACAGCGCGCTCATGGCGTCCGTGCTACGGGTCCCCGACGAGAAGCTCCGCTACCAGCTGCGGCGGACACTCGACGACAACATGTCCTCCGTCGTGCGCGCCACCGGGCACGAGCCGCCGACCAGCACGGTGGTCGGTGCCCTGGCCGACGCCTTCGCCGGCGTGCTGGGAAGGCTGCGCCCGACGCCTGTTCCTCCAGAGGTCCGCCGGCTTGCGGGGGAGTTGGCCGCCGAGCTGCAGTCCCCCGAACGCCTGCTCGCCCCTCGAGCCCGCCGGCACACCACCGTCAAGATCCGTGAAGGCGTCTCGGTCCGCCACGGCGTGCACAAGGCACTCGGCGGCCTCGTCCGGGCTACGGTGACCGTACGCGACGGCCACATCGCCCAGGTGGATCTCGCCGGTGACTTCACGTTCCTCCCCAAGGCCTCCTTCGGCGCCCTGGCCGGGGCGCTCGTCGGGCTGCGATTCGACGCGGCCGTGGTAGCCCAGGTGGTCACCGAGTTCTTCCGGCACCACCACGTCGAGTGTCCCGGGGTGGCTCCGGCCGACTTCGCCGCCGCCGTCACCGGCGCCCCGGCCGACGACCGGCACACCGGCACCTGACCAGCGATCTGTGCAGATCTCGCCTCCTGCGCTCGAAGCGGCCGCGTCACCACCGAGCCGCTGCTCTGCGGGCCTCTCTGTGACAGTCCAGCGTTCCGGTGGCCGGCACCGAGCCCGGCGGCCAAGGATCAGGAAACGGGCGCCGACCACTCCAAGAACACCCGGCCGGCCTCCTCGACCAGGCGATGGACCGCGACGCCGGCATCGGCAGGACCGCGCACGCGCTCGCCGGTCGTCACGTCGAACTGGCTCCCGTGCCCCGGACAGGTGAGGATCTCGCCTTCGAGCGGCCCGCTCGACAGCGCCGCTCCGGCGTGAGGGCAGCGGTCCGCTATCGCGCACAGCGCGCCTTGCACCCGGAACACCGCAAGTGGTCCCACCGGCGTCTGCTCGACTCGTTGGATGAACCCCAGTCGTCCCGCGATGTCCGAGGCATCGAGAATTGCCACGCGCCGGCGGCGTACTGCTCCTGGCACGAGCCAGCGGCGCAACTGCGGGCCAAGGGCTCCGCGGGTGGTGACGAAGTCGCATCCTGCTCGCTCGGCTGCCCGCCAGCGAGCCGGATCAGGCTGGCGCACCACCCCCACCACCGCCGCACGTGGGCACCGCGACTGCCAGGGCGCCACTTCGAGGAGGTGGTCGTCGCTGTCCACGTCGACGACGACCACCAAGACCGCACGGCCCGAAGAGAGAT
>JAKAQW010000037.1 GCA_021819525.1 Actinomycetes bacterium | reverse complement strand
GGTGGCGCTGTGCGTGGTGGCGCCGTGTGGCATGGCGCCGGTCGCGGCGGCGCCAGGTGTGGTGCCGGTCGCGGCGGTGACCGCGGCGGTCCCCCTGTCAGCCACGGCCGGCTGGTGCCGGCCGGTGGCCGCATCGACCTGGTGCACCAGGTCCTCGACAGTGGGGGTGATCCGCTCCAGCACCGGTTTCGGGTACACCCCGAGGAACACGATGAGACCTACCAGCGGCGCCATGACGGCCAGCTCCCGCCAGCCGAGGTCCTTGGTGTGCTCGTCGGCCGGCCGTGGTGCGTGGTGGAAGGCCTGCTGGAACGCCCACAGCATGTACACCGCGGCCAGCACGACTCCGAGGGTGGCGACCACCGCCCACCACCGGTGGGTGACGAAGGTCCCGGCGAGCACCAGGAACTCTCCGACGAAATTGTTGAGGCCGGGCAGGCCGACGGCAGCCATGACAGCGATGGTGAACATGGCGGCCATCATCGGCGCCGGGCGCTGCAGGCCGCGCAGCTCGTCGGTGCGCACCGTGCGCCGCCGCTCCCAGATCCAGCCGATCAGGAGGAACAGCGCCGCGGTGACCAGGCCGTGGTTCACCATCTGCAGCACCCCGCCGGTCACCGCCTCGGTGGAGAGCGCGAAGGTCCCGAGGATGATGAAGCCGATGTGCGCCAGCGACGAGTAGGCCACCAAGCGCTTCAGGTTGCGCTGCACGGCGGCCACCACGGCGCCGTAGAGGATGCCGATCACCCCCAACGTGAGCAGCACCGGTGCGAGATCCACCACCGCCCGAGGAAAGAGGCTCAGGTCGAAGCGCAAGATGCCGTAGGTGCCGAGCTTCGCCATGACCGCGGCCAAGATGACCGCCCCGCCGGCGGGCGAGGAGTCGTACGCGCCCGGGGACCACGTGTGGAACGGGAAGATCGGCGCCTTCACCGCGAACGCGGCGGTGAACGCGCAGAACAGCAGGATCTCGGTGGTCAAGGTGAAGTGGGTGGAGCGCAGCGCGATCAGGTCGAAGGTGAGATGTCCGGTCTGCTGGTCGTGGATGACGGCCACAGCCACGATCCCCACCAGCAAGAACGCGGAGCCGACGAAGGTGTAGACGAAGAACTTGACGGCGTTTCGGGCCCGCTCGCCACTGCCCCAGCCCACGATGATGAAGTAGACCGGGACCAGGGTCAGCTCGAAGAAGACGAAGAACAGGATCAGGTCGAGCGACACGAAGCTGCCCATGCACGCCGCCTCGAGCAGCAGCAGCCACGACACGTACGACCTGCTCTGGTGCCCGACATTCGCGCCGAGCAGGGCCAGGGGGAACAGCACCCCGGCCATGAGCAGCAAGAACAGGGAGATACCGTCGACACCGAGGTGCCAGGACACCCCGAGCTGGGGGATCCACCGCTGCACCGACTGCAGCTGGTAGCCGCCGTCGCCCACCCGGAAGACGACGGCGACGGTGAGCGCCAAGGCCAAGGTGGCCACCATGGCGGTGACGCCGATGGCCATGACCGCCCGGCGCTGGGCCGCCTCGCCCAGGGAACGGGGCACGATGGCACACAGCACGGCAGCGCCCGCCGGCAGGAAGATCAAGATGGACAGGTAAGGGAAGACCGGGGTGCTGGTCATGGCGTCACATCCACGTCCGGCTGATCATGTAGGCGAGCAAGGCGACCATGCCCAGCACCACCCCGAGCGCGTACTGGCGCACGAACCCGGTCTGTACCCGGCGCAGGCCGGCGCCGAGCGCTCCGGTGAGCCGCACCGTGCCGGTCACCGCCCCGTCGACCACCTTCGGTTCGACCACCGCACCGGTGAAGCGCGCGAGCAGCTGGCCGCCACGGCTGACCACGAGATCGATGGCGGCGTCGAGGTACCAGGCGCGCAGCAGGAACACCGGCTCGAGCTTCGGCCTGTCGACCTGGCGGGTCCACAGCGGCAGCGCGGTGCCGATGCCGATGAGCGCCATGACGGTGTCGGCCACACCGAGCAGCCACAGGGTCGCCGCCGACTGGTGGGCGTCGTACAGCCGGCTGCCGAACACCGGGGCCAGCCAGCCCAGCGGATCCCACGACGGGTGCCACGGGAGGTTCAGCGCCCCACCGAAGAAGGCCAGGAAGGCCAGGACCACCAGCGGCACGCCCATGACCCACGGACCCTCGTGGGGCTGGCCGGCGGCATGCTGTGGGGGGCTCGAGCCGTGCATGAGCGGCGCCGGCACAGCGGCACCCGACGGCGGCGAGCCGGATGCGGCCGGTGCGTGCATCGTGGAGCCCGGCATCTGTGAGCCGACTGCAGCCGAGCCGGCTGCAGCAGGGCCGTGCGAACCGGCGCTGGTCGCGAACAGGTCGTGCCACCGCTCGTCGCCGAAGAAGGCCATCGCCATCAGCCGGCTCAGGTAGTAGGCGGTGAGCGCCGCGGTCACCAGTCCGATGGCCCACAACGCTTTGTTCGAGGCAAACGCGTTGTCCAACACGTCGCCTTTGGCCCAGAAGCCGGCCAGCGGCGGGATGCCGGCGATGGCCAGCCAGGCGGTCCCGAAGGTGACGGCGGTCAGCTTCATGTACCGGCGCAGGTTCCCCATGCGCCGCAGATCCTGCTCGTCGTGCATGGCGTGGATGACCGACCCGGCCCCGAGGAACAGCAGCCCTTTGTAGAAGGCGTGGGCCAGCATCAAGAAGATGGCCGCCTCGTAGGCGCCCACCCCGATGGCCAAGAACATGTAGCCCAGCTGCGACACGGTGGAGTAGGCCAGGACCTTCTTGATGTCGTGCTGGGTGGCACCGATGCTGGCGGCGACGAAGGCCGTGGCCGCCCCGACCGAGGCCACCACCAGCTGGGCGTCGTGGGCCCCGGACAGCATGGGGTTGAACCGGCACATGAGGTACACCCCGGCGGTGACCATGGTCGCCGCGTGGATGAGCGCAGACACCGGCGTGGGGCCCTCCATGGCATCGGCCAGCCACGGGAACAGCGGAAGCTGGGCCGACTTGCCCGCCGCGGCCAGGAACAGCAGCAGCACCACCGCTGTGCGCGAGGCGGGGTCGAACGCGGAGAGGTGGGCGAAGACGACGTGGTAGTCCAGGCTGCCGACCTTGTCGAACACCAGGAACATGGCCAGCAGGAACCCGACGTCACCGACCCGGTTGTAGATGAAGGCCTTCTTCCCCGCCGACGCGGCGCTGTCGCGTTCGAACCAGAAGGAGATGAGCCAGTAGGAGCACGCCCCCACCCCTTCCCAGCCGACGAAGGTGACGAGCATGTTGCTGCCGAGGACCAACAGCAGCATGGAGCCGACGAACAGGTTCAGGTAGACGAAGAACTTGGTGAAGTCCCGGTCGCCGTGCATGTACCCGATGGAGTACAGGTGGATGAGCGCACTGATGCCGGTGACGAACAGCACCATCGTCATCGACAGCGGGTCCACCAGCAGCCCGACGTGGACCTGGAACCCCCCGACCGGTATCCACCGCCACAGCACCTGGGTGACGCTGCGGCTGCCTGGTGCGTGGCGGGCCAACAGAGCGGCGAATTCGATGCAGGCCACCACGAAGGATCCGAGCACGGTGGCCGTTCCCAGCCAGCCGGCCAGCGGCTCGCCGAGACGCCGGCCGAAGATGCCCAGCACGAAGGCGCCACTCAGCGGCAGCAACGGCAGCAGGTAGGCGAGATGGATCATGGTGTGGGGGTCCTGGTCGGCGGGGGCGTCGGGAAAGGTGGGGTCATCGGGAAGGTGGGGTCATAGGAACGAAGGTGGAGCCATCGAGCGCCGGGGTCAGCCCTTCATGACGTGGAGGTCGTCGGCGGTGGCGCTGTGGCGCCGGCGGAAGATCGACACCACGATGCCGAGGCCGACCACGACCTCGGCGGCCGCCACCACCAGCACGAAGAACACCAGGGCTTCGCCGCCGATGTCGTCGAGCATGCGGGCGAAGGTGACGAAGGCCAGGTTGGCGGCGTTGAGCATGAGCTCGACGCACATGAACATGATGAGGACGTTTCGTCGGGTGAGCACGCCGAGGGCGCCGATGGCGAAGACCACCGCGGACAGCGCCAGGTACCAGCTGCCAGGGACGGTCACGACACCACCTCCTCGCGAACGGCACCGGGCTCGGACGCCGATCCGGCTCCAGCACCGGGTTCCGTGACGCCGGTGGCTGTGTGGGTGCTGCCCGCCGGCGCACTGCCCCCTGCCACGACAGCCTCTGTGCGGGCATCGGCCGCCTGCGCACCGAGCTCTGGGGCGACAGCCTCTGTGTGGGTGCTGCCCGCCGGCGCGCTGCCCCCTGCCACAACAGCCTCTGTGCGGGCATCGGCCGCCGGCGCACCAGGAACCTCGGCATCGGTCGCGCGCAGCGAGGCGGGTGGCGGGCTGGGCGCGGGGTCGCCCGCGTCACCGGTCGCGGCCTCGTCGTCAGGCACAGCCGGCTGGCTCGGACGCCGTGCCAGGACCACAGCACCCACGATGGCGGTAACGAGGAGCCCGACGGTGATCTCGAAGGGGAAGAGGTAGACGGTGAACACCGCTCGGCCCAAGGCCGCGACGTCACCGCCGGGCTGGCCACGAGCCGGGCCGACCACCGAGTGGGCGCCGGTGGCCCAGTGCGCCCCGACTCCGAGGACGAGCACCCCGGCCAGCCCCAAAGCGACCAGGATCGGAGCCACGACCCGCTGGCCGCGCAACGGGTCGTGGGAGAGGTCCTCCCGACGGTCGACCCCGAGGAACATGATGACGAACAGGAACAGGACCACGATGGCGCCGGCGTAGACGATGACCTGGATGGCAGCCAAGAAGTTCGCGTCCTGCTCGATGAAGAGCACGGCCACGGCGAACAGGGTCATGATGAGCATGAGCGCGGCGTGCACCGGGTGCCGCGACAGCACCACCCCGACCGCTCCCACCACGATGATGACCGCGCAGACCCAGAAGGTGACGAAGTCGACACGGCTGATCACCGCGAGCGGCCCCACGCCTGCCCGCCCCAGCAGAGACATGACGGTGCCGGTCCCCACGACGGCGTTCACAGCTGGCCCTCCCCGCCGTGGTGCCCGCCGGCGGGCTGGGCGTCGGCGGCCTGGCCCGCAGCGGACTGCTGCGCGGCGACGTGCTCGGAGGTGGCCGCCTCCGTGGAGCGGGCCACCCCCCCGCCACGCCCGGACGATTCCTCGGAGGACGCTGCCGACGTCGTCGGCAGACGCGCGGTGTCCCTCGGCACCGGGAAGGCGCCGCCGCCGGGGCGACGACGACCGGGGCGTCTCGCCTCGATACGGCCGCGCAGGCGGTTGACCGCGCCGCGCGCGCCGCGCTGGTCGGGGAGGCGCTCGGCGTCGTCGAGATGCCACGACATCATGTCGCGCACCGACCGGTTGCCGGTGGCGGCGTCGTCGCGCCGCCCGCTCTGGCCGCCCTCGGGCGCCCGGACGCCGTAGCCGAGCTCACCGGACCAGGCCACCTCGCCTTCGTAGTCCACGTCGCCGCCGGGGGAGGTGGCCCGCATCCAAGCCGAGGTGTACAAGTCGTCGCCGGGGCGCCAGTCCTCCCACGGCTGGTGCCGGGGGCGGCCCTCGTCGTCGACCACCAGCTCGGCTTTGGTGTAGATCGCGTCGGCCCGGTTGGTGAAGGAGAACTCGAACATCTTGGTCTCGGTGATGGCCTCGGTGGGGCACGCCTCCACGCACAGGTCGCAGTGGATGCAGCGCAGGTAGTTGATCTCGTAGACGAAGCCGTAGCGCTCACCGGGCGACACCGGGCCCGCCGGGTCGTTGTCGGCGCCGCGGACGTAGATGCAGTCCGCGGGGCACACCCCGGCGCACAGCTCGCAGCCGATGCACTTCTCCATGCCGTCCTCGTAGCGGTTGAGGACGTGGCGGCCATGGAGCCGTGGCGACTTGGGCCGCTTCTGGTCCGGGTACTGGACGGTGACCCGGGGCTTGGCCATCTGCTCCAAGGTCACCTTGAACCCGCCCAACGGACCCACGTTGATCTTCGGCAGGTGCGACAGCCGGTCCGACAGCGCCATCAGGAGCCACCCCCCCTGCCCGAGCCATCCGGCGCGGACCTGGCGGCTCCGGCGTCGGTGGTCGCGGTCGGCTCGGCCCCGAGCGGCGCGTTGGCACCTGGAGCGACCCCGACCGCCACGGCCGCTCCGGAAGTTGCCCCCGCGGTCGCCGTCGCAGGGGGAGACACCCACCGGCCGGCCAGCGCCCCGCGCTGGCGTCGCGAGACGGGGGGCGCGTCGGGCGCATCGGGGAAGATGCCGGCGTCGACTCGCCAGTGCCCGACCACCACGGCCCGGTACAGCAACCCGGCGCCGACCACCAGCGCCACGGCCAGGCCCACCACCCACCAGCCGGCCACCAGGCCGCCGGCGACGATGAGCGTCCACACCAGCGACAGGGGGATGAGGACCTTCCAGCCGAGGTCCATCAGCTGGTCGTAGCGCAGGCGGGGCAGGGCGGCCCGGAACCAGACGTACGCGAAGAGGAACAGGAGCGTCTTTCCGAGGAACCAGGCCACCGGCACCAGCTGGTTCAGCACCATGACGTGCGGGGTGGGTCCGTCGGGCCCGCCGAGGAACAACGTGACGATCACCGCCGACATGGTGATGGTGTTCATGAACTCGGCCATGTAGAACAGGGCGAAGCGCAGCGACGAGTACTCGGTGTTGAAGCCGCCGACCAGCTCCGAGTCCGCTTCCACCAAGTCGAACGGCGGCCTGTTCGTCTCGGCGGTCACCGCGACCAGGAAGATGAAGAACGGCACCACCCCGGTGCGCACGAAGTACCAGCTGGCGAAGAAGGTGCTGCTCTGGGCGTCGACGATGCCTCGCGTCGACAAGGTGCCGGCCAGGAGGACGACCATCACCACCGACATGCCCATGGCCGCTTCGTAGGAGATCATCTGGGCCGAGGCCCGCACCGAGCCGAGCAGCGGGTACTTGGACCCCGAGGACCAGCCGGCCAGCATGACGCCGTAGACCGAGATCGACGACATCGCCAGCAGTAGCAGGATGCCGATGGGCGGGTCGGCGATCTGCAACGTGAAGCGGTGCCCGGCCACCGACATCACCCCGCCCACCGGCACGATGGCGAAGGCCACGATGGCCGGGACGAGCGACAGCAAAGGAGCCAGCTTGAAGACGAAGCGGTCGGCTTCCTCGGGGACCAGATCCTCTTTGAAGAAGAGCTTGATGCCGTCGGCCAGGGTCTGCAGCAACCCGAAGGGCCCGGCCCGGTTCGGGCCGATCCGAGCCTGCATGTCGGAGATGACCTTGCGCTCGAACCAGATCATCATGACCACCGCCCCCATGAGGGCGGCGAAACCGACCACCACCCGGATGACGATGACGAGCAGCTCGGGCCAGTGCACCCCGTGGACGAACAGCGGGTGGAGGTTCACGGCGCCACCGTCTCCATCCGGACGTCCACCACCACGTCGTCGGCCCCGATGAGCCGGGCAGCGCCGCCCTCGGCACCGTCGCCGCCCACGTTGAACGGAACGACCACCGTGCCCCGGGCCACCGACGGATCGGCCAGCGCATCGACCGTCACCACGCCGCGCCGCGACCGCAGCCGGATGCGCAAGGAGCGCTCGGGGCCGGCCGAAGGAGCGAGGTCAGCGGGGTGGAACCGGGCTTGCAGCGGTGGCACGAGCGAAGCGAGATGCTCGTTCACATCCACTGCCACCCCGTCGTCGTACAAGGTGCGCCGGGCCACGAGACGCAGACCGTAGCCGTCGGTGGGGGGCAGCGCCGGCACCGGCGCCTCGGGCAGCGCCCGCAGCATCGCAGGGCGCTGATGGCGTTCCGGCGGGCTTCCCTCAGCCGATGGCGCCGCGGCCTGGCCTTCGGCGGCCTGGCCTTCGAGCGCACCGGGCGAGCCGGCGGGAGCCGCCGGAGCACCAGCAGCAGCCGTCTCGGGGCCGCCGGCGCCAGCCCTGAGGGGCTCGGGACCGACCTGCGGTCCCGCTTCGGCTGGCTCGCCTCGGCCGGCAGTGACCTCGGCCCGCTCGCCACGGACAGCGGCAGCCGCCGCGGCCACCACCGCCTCGTCGTCGCTGCCGCCGAGCGGCTCGGCCAGGCCGGCGCGCAGCGGGGCGCCTTGGCGCTCCACCGACTCGATCCCCGGCGTGGCAATGGGATCGATGGGGGCGGGGGGCCGGCGCGACAGCACCACCGGCGTGCCGGCCAGCGGGACGAGCACGCCGTCGCGCTGGGCGAGCGAGTCGAGCACGCTGCGGGTGAGGCCGCGGTGGGCGCTCGAGAGCTGCTCGATCTCGTCCCACAGGTCCGACACCGAGCTGTAGGGCAAGTCGCAGCCCAAGCGGGCGGCCAGCTCGACAGCCACCACCCAGTCGGGCCAGGACTGGCCGGGTGCCACCAGCTTCTGGGCTACGCGGGTGACGCGCCCTTCGACGTTGGTCGTGGTGCCGCTGCGCTCGTGCGCGAGCGGCACCGGGAGCACCACGTCGGCCCGGGCAGCAGAGGGAGAGAGGAACCCGTCGACCGCCACCACGAACGGCGCCTGCTCGAGCGCCTGGTCGGCCAGCCCCCGGTCCGGGAAGTCCCCCAGTGGGTCGGCGCCCACCAGGACCAACGCGGCCAGCGTGCCGTCGGTGGCGGCGCCCAGCATGCCGGCGCAGTCGAGGCCTGACCGTGCGGGCACCTGGCCCCAGGCAGCAGAGAACCAGTCCCGGCCGGCGTCGAGGGTGACCCGCCCCGGCAGGAGCCCCGGCGCGAGGCCCATGTCGAGAGCCCCGAAGACGTTGCCCCGGCGCAGGACGGGCAGGAAGCGGGCAGCGGGCCACGCCCCGGCCAGCACCCGGGCCGTGGCAGCTGCCACCGAGGAGTGCTCGGCCAACGACGGCCGGCCCACCAGCACCACTACGCCGGCACCGTCCTCGCCGGCCACTGACAGCGCGCTCAGGGCTTCGCCCCACTGCACCGGGTCGACCCCGGCCGGGCACGCACCTCTCGCGGCCAGCGCCCGGGCCACGGCGGGGGCGTCGCCGGCACGGTGCCCGACGGCCACGTCGAGCGTCCCGAGCGACCCTGGCACCGAGCCCAGCTCGACCAGCCGGGTGCCGCCGTCCACCACCGCCTGGCGCAGCCGCAAGAACAGCACGGGCAGCTCGTCGCGGACGTCGCCGCTCACCACCACCACCACCTTCGCCGTACGAGCGTCGTCGAGCGTGGCACGGGGCAGCCCGAGCACCAGCTCGGCCGGCAGCCCGTCACCGAGCTGGCAGTCGACCGAGTCGGTGCCCAGCACGCCTTTCGCCAGCCGGCACCAGGCATACGCGTCCTCGTTGGTGAGCCTGGCACCGCCGATGAGCCCGATCGAAGCGGCACCGTGCTCGTCACGCGCCGCGGCGAGACGGCGAGCCACGGTGGACAGGGCATGCTCCCAGGTGGCGGGGCGCAGCTCGCCAGAGTCTTCGCGCACCAGCGGCTCGGTCAGGCGGTCCGGCGAGCTCGCCGAGGCCGACGCGAAGCGGCCTTTGTCGCACAGCCAGCTCTGGTTGACCGGGTCGCTGTCCACGCCGAGCATGCGAGTGAAGCGGTTGGCCGACGACTGCACGGCGACCCGGCAACCCAGCGCGCACGTGGTGCAGGTGGACTCCACCTGCTCGACGTCCCACGGCCGGGCGGTGAAGCGGTAGGGGGTGGCGGTGAGCGCCCCCACCGGGCAGATCTGCACGGTGTTGCCGCTGAAATACGAGGAGAACGGCTGCTTCTCGAAGATGGCCACCTCGACCTGGTCGCCGCGCCCGGCGAAGTCGATCTCCGCCTCGCCGGACACCTCGGCAGCGAAGCGCACGCACCGCCCGCACTGGATGCACCGCTCCCGGTCGAGCAGCACCAGATCGGAGATGGGGGTCGGCTTGGCCCAGTGCCGCTTCTCCTCCACGAACCGGCTCTCGCCGGGCCCGTAGGAGAGCACCTGGTCCTGGAGGGGGCACTCCCCGCCCTTGTCGCACACCGGGCAGTCCAAGGGATGGTTCACCAGCAGGAATTCGAGCACCCCGTCTTGGGCTTTGCGCACCTTGTCGGAGGTGGTGACCACCTCCATGCCGTCGGTGACCGGCAGGTAGCAGGCCGGCTGCAAGGTGGCGCCACGGGGCCCGGCCACCTCCACCAGGCACATGCGGCACATGCCCACCGGCTTCATTCGGGGGTGGTAGCAGAACCGGGGGATGAAGGTGCCGGCCTGCTCGGCCACGGCGATCAGGAACTGGCCGGGCGACGCCTCGACCACGCGCCCGTCGATGGTGACGCGCACGACGTCGCCGGGAGCAGCCTCCGGAGCCCGGGCGTGGTGGGAGGTGACGACCGGGTCAGCCATGGGGACAGGCCCCTTCCTTCACGTGCAACAGGAGCTCGTCACGGAACATGCGGATGCCCGAGGCGATGGATGACGGGATCGACGGGCCGAGGACGCAGATGGTGGTCTGCTGCGGCGGCCAGCTGACCCCGGGGGCGATGTTGTCGCACGCGTCCATGAGCAGGTCCAGATCCTCCTCGCGTCCGGCCCCGGACTCGATGCGCCAGAGGATCTTCTCCAGCCAGCCGCTGCCCTCCCGGCACGGGGTGCACTGGCCGCACGACTCGCGCCAGAAGAACCGGGTGATCCGCCAGGCGGCCCGCAGCGCGCAGGTGGTGTGGTCCATGACGACGATGGACCCCGAGCCCAGCATGGTGCCACAGGCGGCAACCTCGTCCTGGCCGAGGGGGACATCCAGGTGCTCGGGGCCGAGCCACGGCGCCGACACCCCGCCGGGGACGAACGCCTTCAGCTCGTGGCCGTGGAGGATGCCCCCGCCGAGCACCGGGGCGTAGATGAGATCCCGGAAGGTCGTCTTCACCATCTCGAGCTCGTAGACACCGGGGTTGCGGACGTGCCCGGCCAGGGCGAACAGCCGGGTGCCCGTCGAACGCCCCTCGCCGAGCGCGGCGAAGGCCGCACCGCCGTGGGCGACGATCCACGGCAGGTTCGACATGGTCTCGACGTTGTTCACCACGGTCGGCTCGCCGTAGAGGCCGATGGCGGCGGGAAAGTACGGCGGCTTGATCCGGGGGAAGCCGCGCTTGCCTTCGAGGCTCTCGATGAGAGCGGTCTCCTCGCCGCAGATATAGGCCCCGGCACCGGGGTGCACCACGATGTCGACGCTGAACCCCGACCCGAAGATGTCCCGGCCCACCGCGCCGTGCTCGTAGGCTTCGTTCAGCGCGCCCTGTACCCGTTCGAGACCCAGGGCGAGCTCACCGCGGATGTAGACGAACACCTGGGCGACCTGCAAGGCGTAGGCAGCGATGACCACCCCCTCGATCAGCTGGTGCGGGTCGCGTTCGACGAGCAGGTGGTCTTTGAAGGTGGCCGGCTCGCTCTCGTCGCCGTTCACCACCAGGTACGGCAGCGGGCCGGGGCGCACCATGGACCACTTGCGCCCGGCGGGGAACCCGGCGCCCCCGCGCCCGAGCAGGCTGGCCGCGTCCACCTCGGCGGCCACCTCCGCCGGGGTCATCGCCAGCGCCTTGCGCAGCCCCTCGTAGCCGCCGGTGGCGAGGAAGCGCTCGAGGGTGTGGCTGTCGTCGTGGGCAAGGCGCGACGTGACGATCTTGGGTGGTTCGGTGATGGCCATCAGCTGCCTCCGTCTGCCGGCCGCACGTCGTCGGCTTCGTCGGCTTCGTCGGCGCCATGGGCTTCGTCGGCGCCGTCCGCGGCGGCTGCGGCGTCTTTCGCGGCCTCTTCGGCTGCGGCGTCTTTCGCGGCGGCGGCTTCGGCTTCGGCTTCGGCAGCTTCGGCAGCTTTGGCCGCGGCGGCGCGTTCGGCCATGGCCCGGCGCTCGGCGGCCACCTGGTCGGCGCCGACTCGCAAGCCGCCGTGGCGCCGGACCCGGATGAGGGTGCCGTGGGGCGGCACCTCGTCGTCGAGGCGGCCGGCCACGAGGTCGTCGACCAGCGCGTCGAAGCGCTGCGCGGTCACGTCGCCGAAGAACCGGTGGTTGACCGCCACGCACGGCGCCCGGCCGCAGTCCGCGAGGCACTCGGCGTCCTCCACGGTGAACAGGCCGTCTGGCGAGGTGCCACCCACCCCGGTCCCGAGACGCTGCTCGACGTGCTCGAGCAGCTCGTAGGCGCCGCGCAGCATGCAGGCGATGTTCGTGCACACCGCCACCACGTACCGGCCGACCGGCTCGGTGTGGAGCATGTCGTAGAACGACGCCGTGCCGTGGACCTCGGCCGGGCTGACGCCGACCAGCTCGGCGATCTCCGCGATCGCCTCGGGCGTGAGCCAACCGTCCTGCTCCTGGGCCAGGTGGCACAGCGGGACGAGCGCGGAGCGGGGATGGGGGTAGAGCTCGACCAGCTGTCGGGCCCGGTCCATGGTGTCGTCGGAGAGGTGGCTCATCGGTCGACCTCCCGCCCGACCCCGCCCGCCACCCTGGTGTCGACGACCGACGATCGCGAGGCGCTCATCGGTCGACCTCTCCCATGACCGGGTCGCACGACGAGATGCTGGCGATGGCGTCGGCCACCAGCCCGCCGTGGATCATGACCGGGAGGCTCTGCAGGTTCACGAACGACGGAGCTCGGATGTGCATTCGATAGGGCTTGCCCGACCCGTCGGACACCATGTAGCACCCCAGCTCGCCACGGGGCGACTCCACGGCTACGTACACCTCGCCTTCGGGCACCCGGATCCCTTCGGTGAACAGCTTGAAGTGGTGGATGAGCGCCTCCATCGACTCGTCGATGCGAGCCCGCGGCGGCGGCGTCACCTTCTTGTCGAGCACCCGGTACGGTCCCCCGGGCATCTTCTGGACCACCTGGCGGACGATGCGGACCGACTCGCGGATCTCGTTGAGGCGGACGGCGTAGCGGTCGAAGTTGTCCCCGTAGGTGCCGACGATCACGTCGAACTCGACCTGGTCGTAGGCCAGGTACGGCATCGTGCGGCGCAGATCCCAGGCCACCCCGGTGGAGCGCAGGATGGGACCAGTCGCCGACAGGGCCAGCGCCTCCGCGGCGCTGAGCGTCCCGGTGCCCTCCACCCGCTCGCGAAAGATGGGCTGCCCGGTGAGCAGCTCGTCGTAGACCTCCAGCCGGGCCTCCACGTTGTCGCAGATGACCGCGACGTCGTCCTCCCAGCCGTCAGGGAGATCGGCGGCGGTACCCCCCACCCGGATGAAGTCGTGGTTCATGCGCAGCCCGGTGGTCTTCTCGAAGAAAGCCAGCACCATCTCACGTTCCCGGAAGCCGAAGATCATCATGGTGGTCGAGCCGAGGTCCATGCCGTTCGTGGCCATCCACATGAGATGCGACGAGATCCGCTGCAGCTCGGCGAGCAGCATCCGAACCCACACCGCCCGAGGCGGCAGCTCCACGCCGAGCAGGGCCTCGGCTGCCATGGCGTAGACCAGCTCGTTGGTGAGCGGCGACAGGTAGTCCATGCGGGTGACGTTCGTGGCGCCCTGGACGTAGGTGAGCTCCTCGCCAGTCTTCTCCATCCCGGTGTGCAGGTAGCCGACCACCGGCTTGGTGCGCAGCACCGTCTCGCCGTCGAGCTCCATCATGAGCCGCAGCACGCCGTGGGTGGACGGGTGCTGGGGGCCCATGTTGATGATCATGGTCTCGTCGTCGGGACGCTCCACGTCCACATGGGCGCTGTCCAGGTCGATCGCGCCGTGGCTCTCGGGCACCCGCAGCACCGCCCCGTGCTCGCGGCGCAGCTCGTCAGTCCCGGTGGCGCCCCGGGGAAGCAACCCCTGGGGCCCTTCGGAGGTCTCGTGCACCAGCCGGTCGTGCTCGGTGCGCTGCTGGGCACCGGGGGCACCGGGCACGTGAGCCACCTCCGCGCCGGGAGCACCCGGCGCGACGGCGTCGCCGCCAGGGTTCTCGTGCTCGCTCACGGCACACGCTCGCTCATGGGCAGGCTCACCTCGGCCCCGGTGCTTCCTTGAACTGCACCGGCACCCGGCCCACCGCGTAGTCCTTGCGAAGCGGATGACCCTCCCAGTCCTCGGGCATGAGGATCCGGGTCATGTCGGGGTGGCCGGCGAAGCGGATGCCGAACATGTCGTACGCCTCGCGTTCCATGGCCTCGGCACCAGGGTAGAGATCGACCGCAGACGCCACCTCGGGATCCGACTCAGGGACCTGGAGCCGCACACGGACCATGCTCCGGGCGACCACGGACCGCAGCACGACGACCAGCTCGAAGCGCTCGGGGAGCACGCCGTCGGGGAGCGTGCGGCCCGGGTGGACGAGGTAGTCCACCGCGCACAGGTCGGCCAGCAGCTCGAAGCCGTCGTCGCGCCGGGCGGCGAGCAGATCGTGGTAGCGCTCACGCGGCGGGAAGTACACGGTGCTGCCGGCAGCCGATGCCAGCACCGGCACGCCGGGGGCACCAGCGCCGGGAGCAGCCGCAGACGCGTCAGGAGCAGCCGTAGCTGCGCCGGGGTCGCCGGCAGCTGCGCCGGGCGTGCCGTCTCCGCCCGTTACGCCGGGGTCGCCGTCAGCTGCGCGGAGCGCGCCCGGAGCGGAGCCGACCACCGAAGCCGCGCTCATCGCGGCGTCCCCAGGCGAACCGCCGTCTGCGCCTCGGGCAGCCAACCAGCCACCTGCTCGGTCTCCTTGGGAGGCGACGGGCGACGGGCGATGGCCCCGGTACGGATCTTCTCGTGGAGGGTCAGCACCGCGTGCAGCAAGGTCTCCGGGCTCGGCGGGCATCCCGGTGCATAGACGTCGACGGGGACCACCTGGTCGACGCCTTGCACGATGGCGTAGTTGTTGAACATGCCACCGGTCGAAGCGCAGACCCCCATGGAGATCACCCACTTCGGATCCATCATCTGGTCGTAGACCTGGCGGAGCACAGGCGCCATCTTCTGCGACACGCGGCCGGCCACGATCATCAAGTCGGCCTGGCGCGGCGAGGCCCGGAACACCTCCATGCCGAAGCGGCTGATGTCGAAGTCGGCGGTGCCCACCGCCATCATCTCGATGGCGCAGCACGCCAGCCCGAACGTCGCCGGCCACACGCTGCTCTTCCGCGCCCATTTGACCAGGTCCTCGATGCGGCCGGTCAGGAAGTTGTGCTGGAGATCTTCGAGACCCACGGGCTCAGGCCGCCTCGTGACCGCTGCTCGGCTCGCCAGGGGGGCCGCCTGGCACGCGCGACACCGTGGAGCTCGTCGTGCGCTTGGTGTCGGCGCGCTCCAGGCGCTTTGCCGGCCCCCAGTCGAGCGCACCGTTGCTCACCAGGTACAAGAACGTGACGAACACCACCACAGCGAAGACCAGCACCTCTACCAGGCCGAAGGTCTGCAGCTGCCGGAAGATCACCGCCCACGGGTAGAGGAAGACGATCTCGATGTCGAAGATGATGAAGATCATCGCCACCAGGTAGAACCGCACCGGGAACCGCTGGGGAGGCTCGACGTCGGGCACGATGCCGCACTCGTAGGGCGCGACCTTCGCCGAGGTGGGACGCCGGCGAGGTCCGAGCAGAGCGGACGCGGCGAACGAGAGGCCGGCGAAGAGCAGCCCGAGCACGATGAGCACGAGGATCGGTAGGTATTCTCCCATGGCCGGTTTCGGTTCTACCACGGCAGCGCCCGAGGGTCACATTGGGGGCTCTTCGTCACGTACTGTGGCCTTTTTCGCCACCTAACGTGACTGATACCGGGTGTTCGGAGCAGCTGGAGAGCCGACGCTCCGTCCTCGCCGGGCGGCGGAGGGTCCCGCCGCCACCGGCACGGCTGATCCTACGGGCTCGCGGGAATGACCAGGGTGACCGGCGCGGCTCCTCGGACCGCTCACAGCGGTGCGGGTGGCCATGGCGGTCCCGCCCCACGGTGCTCGCCACCGATGACGCCTACGATCAGGGCGTGACCCACTCAGCACCGCCCGACGGCGCTTCTGCCCCCCCGGGCTCTTCTCCCCCGGGCTCTTCTCCCCCGGGCTCTTCTCCCCCGGATGCCCCTTCAGGGGCAGCCCTCGACGTGGCTCGGGCTGTCGCCTCGTCCGCCGGCCCGAGCGCCGTCACCGGCGGCGGTGCCGGGCCGGCTTGCGATCGCCCCAGCACCGACGTGCTCGTCGTGGGTGGTGGCCCGGCTGGCGCCTCGTGCGCCTACTGGCTGGCCGACGCCGGCTGGGACGTCGTGCTGGTGGAGAAGAAGCGCTTTCCGCGAGAGAAGACCTGCGGCGACGGCCTCACGCCACGGTCGGTGCACCAGCTCACCGACATGGGGCTCGGCGACGCCCTCGACGGCGCGCATCGCTACGACGGTCTGCGCTCCTGCGCGTACGGGATGGCCCTCGAGCTGCCCTGGCCCGCCCACCCGACGTTCCCGCCCTACGGGTACGTCATCACCCGCTTCGACCTCGACCGGTTGGTGGTCGAGCAGGCGGCCAAAGCCGGCGCTACCGTCCGCCAGGGATGCGAAGCCGTCGAGCCGCTCCTCGACGAAGCTGCCGACCACGGGGCTCGAGGCGTCCGGGGGAACGCCAGTGGTGACAGCCTGCTGCCACGGTGCACCGGTGCGCTCGTGCGGGACCACGCCACCGGAGAGACGGCCCCGCTGCGAGCCCGCTACGTGGTGCTGGCCGACGGGTCGAACTCGCGTCTCGGCCGGGCTCTCGGGGCCACCCGAGACCGGGACCTGCCATTCGGTCTCGCCCTGCGCGGCTACTACCGCTCCCCCCGCCACGACGACAGGTTCATCGAGTCCCATCTCGACATCCGCGACGCGTCGGGCAACATCGTCCCTGGCTACGGGTGGATATTCCCCCTCGGCGACGGCCGGGTGAACGTGGGGGTCGGCCTGCTGTCGGCCGAGGGCCGCTGGCGGGGGATGAACACCAGCCAGCTGATGGACGTCTTCGTGGCCCAGGCGCCGGCCTCGTGGGGGCTGTCGCCGGCTGCTGCTTGCGGGCCGCCCACCGGCGGCAAGCTCCCTATGGGCTTCGCCGTCGGCCCACGGCTCGGGCCCACCACCTTGCTCGTCGGCGACGCGGCGGGATCGATCAACCCGTTCAACGGCGAAGGGATCGCGTACGGCTACGAGACCGGCCGGCTCGCCGCCTCGGTGCTGGGCCAGGCGCTCGCGGGCGCCGGCGACGACGCGTTGGTCGACTACGAGCGACGCCTGCAGGCATCCTACGGCCTCTACTACCAGGTGGCTCGGGACTTCGTCCGCCTCATCAGCCGGCCCCGGCTGATGCAGGCATCGGTGGCCACCGGCATGCACTCCCGGCGGGTCATGAGCCTGCTCCTACGGATCATGGCGAACCTGCTGCGCCCCGACGAGCTCGGCGCGGCCGAGACGGCGTACGCCGCCCTCGCCACCGTGGCTCGGGTCGGAGCCCGTATCGAAGCCGCCTATCCCCCCGGCAGGTGCACGAAGTGCACCAGCTCCATGGGCTCGTAGTACTTGGGCTCGGGCACCACCACCTCCCGGGCGCCGAGCGCGGGGTCCGCCAGGAGATCGGTCTCGATCTGCTGGCACTTCGCCCCGTAGTCCTTGTAGCCGCCGGCCCACACCAACCAGATCTGGTGATCAGGTGCCGCTATCCGCTCGAGGCGCTGAGCGAACGCTGCCGGGCTGGCCCCATGGACCGCCTGGGCATAGTTGATCCAGTTGACGTACTGGGGTCCGTAGCCACGAGGGAACGTGATCTGGCGGTACCGCCCGTGCGGCAGCAGCCGGTTCACCGCCGGGCCGAGCTGGTCGGGGCAGTAGGCCACCACGTCCCCCGGTCGCCCCAGGTGGGCCAGGACGGTCGCCACCTGCCCGGCTTCGGTCCGGGTGTTCTCGATGTTCGGCACGCTGGCCACCAGGCCGGCCACCACCGCCACGGTGAGCACCCCCACCCTGATCCGCCGGTCGGCCAAGGTGGTGATGCCCAACCCCACCAGCAGCACCAGCGGCACGAACACCACCATGGCGTAGCGAGCCTGGAAGGCGCTCTGCGAGATGGCGCCACCCACGAGGGCCAGGAGCATCGTGGCCATGAATATCCACCCCAGCAGCCTCGATCGGCGCTGCCCCCGGAGATCCAGCTCGACGTGGAGCGTGGAGCGAGCCACGCCGAAGAACCCGAACCCGGCCAGCGCGAAGAACAGCACCCCGAGCACCCGCCCCTGGTTCGTGGCGCCACCGGCGAAGGAGCCGACGACGTGGACCATCGCCGCGAAATTGGCCGGCGTGGCCCACGGGGTGCCGGTGTGCTGGGCCTGGAAGACGAAGATGGGCAGCCACGGGACGAAGCTCAGCCCGCCGACGACCACCGCCCCCAGGATCCACCGGCCGCTGCGCCGCAGCCGCTCGGGACCCCGCCACGCCAGCCACAGCGCCCACACGCCGGTGGAGGCCCCGAGGTACAGCGCCCAGTAGTGGCTGTAGAGGAGTGCCGCGGTGCACAGGGCGATGGCCACCACGTTGCCCGGGCGCGGGCGCTCCAGCGCCCGCTGCACGGCGACGATCCCGCAGGCCACCAAGAACCCCACCATGGCGTACATCCGTGCTTCGGTGCCGTAGTAGATGGCGAACGGCGACGACGCCAGCACGAGCACGACCGCCACCGCGGCCGGCCGGCCCCCGAGGCGGCGCGCCGCCACCCAGGCCACCGGCATCGTGGCGCAGCTGAAGATGCCCGACAGGGACCGCACGGCCAGATCCGACTGGCCGAACCAGCCCATCCAGAAGTGCAGCAGCACGTAGAACAGCGGTGGCGCGCCGTCTCGTCGCAGCGCCCCGGGGATCAGGGCCACCGGGAGCCGGGAGATGTCGACGGTGAGCGCCTCGTCGAGCCACAGATCGGCATGGGTGTAGAAGCGCAGGAGCACCCCCGCCACCACCACCGCCACCGACCCCGCGGCAACGAGCCTCCACCCCCACCGCGCCACCGGAGAGCTGGGAGCCGCCGGGGAGCCGGAAACCGCCGGGGAGCCGGGAGCCGCCGGGGAGCAGGAAACTGCCGGGGAGCCGAGCCCATGACCCGCCTCCGGCTCGACTCGCGCGCGGGATGCGGTCGCGCCGCTGCCAGCTGCCGGCGCTTCGCTGTGCGTGCTCGACCCACCGAGCTGCGCCGGTGCCTTCGAGGTCGGCTCGGTCAGCTGATCGGGCACTTTCGGCGCCGGCGATCGAGGCGGGCACGAGGGTTCATCGCCGGCATGGTACTGCCCGGATCCCCAGCAGCCCGAGCGCCGGATCCCCAGCAGCCCGAGCGCGTGCAGCTTCAGAGCCGTGCCGGCAGTCTCAGCTCGGCCTCGGGCTCGCCATCTCCCCGGCGACTTCTCCGGCCGCTGCGATCACCTCGTCGAGCACGGCGTCGGTGTGCGAGAACCCGGGGAACCACGCCTCGTAGGGCCCCGGGGGGAGCGCTATGCCTCGCTGGAGCATGCCGGCGAAGAAGGCGCTGTAGCGCCCGTTGGCCGCTGCCGAGCGGGCACCGGCGTACTCGGTGACCGGCTCGTCGGCGAAGAACAGGCCGACCAGCGGACCGGCCACCGGCACCTGCACGGCGAGCCCGCGACGACCCATGGTCTCTCGCAGGGCCGTGGCGAACCGTGCCACCCGATCGGCGAGCGCCTGGTAGTCCGCCGCAGCGGCGTGGCCCAGCACCGCCAGCCCCGCGGCAGTGGCCAGCGGGTTCCCCGACAAGGTCCCGGCCTGGTACACGGGCCCTTCGGGAGCGAGCACCTCGAGCAGCTCGCGCCGGCCGCCGAACGCGCCCACCGGCAGGCCGCCGCCGATCACCTTCCCGAAGCACCACAGGTCGGGCACCACGCCTCCGGCGGTGGACATCCCTCCGGGCCCGACCCGGAACCCCGTGATCACCTCGTCGAACACGAGCAGCGCCCCGACGGCGTCACACGCTTCGCGCAGGGCACCCAGGAAGCCCGGGACAGGCGGCACCAGGCCCATGTTGGCCGCCACCGGCTCCACGATCACGCATGCCACCTGCTCGTCGAGGACCGGCACGTCGTTGTAGGGCACCACCACGGTGTCGGCTACCGCTCCGGGCGGCACCCCGGCGGATCCGGGCAGCCCCAAGGTGGCCACCCCGCTTCCCCCGCCCGCCAGCACCACGTCGGCATGCCCGTGGTAGCAGCCGTCGAACTTCACCACACGGTCCCGACCGGTAGCGCCTCGAGCCACCCGCAGGGCGCTCATGACCGCTTCGGTTCCCGAGGACACCAGCCGGACTTGGTCACATCCCGCCACCCGCTCCACGATGGCCTCCGCCAGCAGCGTCTCACCCGGTGACGGTGCCCCGAAGGTGGTGCCAGCCGCCGCCGCATGGCATACCGCCTCGGTCACCGCCCGGTGGGCATGGCCGAGCAGCACTGCGCCGTAGGACTGGACCAGGTCGAGGTAGCGGCGGCCCTCCACGTCCCACACCCAGGGCCCCTGGGCCCGCTCCACGGTGTAGGGGGTGCCTCCCACCGAGCCGAAGGAGCGCACCGGAGAGTCCACCCCACCTGGGATCACCCGACGGGCCCGGTCGAACCATGCCTGGTTCGTGGCCGGCGCCAGCTCGGCGTCCCGCGGGCGATCGGACGCATGAGACGCCGGGTGCTCCGGCTCGCCCGGCGCCGGGTCGGTCACCACCGAAAGGCCTTGCTGGTCGGATGCCGGGTCGGTGAGCGTCGGGTGCTCCGGCTCGCCCGATGCCGGGTGGTCCGGCGCGCCAGATGCCGGGTCGGTGAGCGTCGGGTGCTCCGGCTCGCCCGATGCCGGGTCGGCAACAGCTCGCCGGCCCCGGCTCGCCGGTCGGGGACGCTCACCGGTGCACAGCCTCGGCGAGCTCTCCGGCCGCATAGGTGAGGATCATGCGGGCGCCGGCGCGCTTGATGGCAGTCAGGTGCTCCGTCATGACCGCCGGGCCGTCGATCCAGCCCCGCTCGGCGGCGGCCTTGACCATGGCGTACTCACCGCTCACGTGGTAGGCGGCCACTGGCACGTCGACGGAGGCGGCGACGTCGGCGAGCACGTCGAGATAGGCCAGCGCCGGCTTCACCATCACCATGTCAGCGCCCTCGGCGACGTCGAGGGCCACTTCCACCCGGGCTTCGCGCCGGTTGGCCGGATCCTGCTGGTAGCCGCGACGGTCGCCGCCGCCGGCGATCTCGACGTCCACCGCCTCACGAAACGGCCCGTAGAGGGCGGACGCGTACTTCGCGGCGTAGGCCAGCACGGCTACCTGGTCGAAGCCGGCTCCGTCGAGCGCGCTGCGCACGGCAGCCACCTGGCCGTCCATCATGCCGCTCGGTGCCACCACGTCGGCACCGGCTGATGCCTGGGCCAGCGCGACGCGCTGGTAGAGCGCCAGCGTGGCGTCGTTGTCGACGACACCGGCACTGTCCACCAGCCCGCAGTGTCCGTGGTCGGTGTACTCGTCGAGGCACAAGTCGGCCACGATGACCATGCGGTCGCCGAGGGCACCGCGCAGCTCCGCCAGCGCGACCTGCACGATGCCGTCGGGGTCCCAGGCGCCGGACCCCTCCGCGTCACGACGATCGGGGACGCCGAACACGACGATGCCAGGCACCCCCAGCGACGCCAGACGGGTGGCCTCTGTCACGAGCGACCCCACGGTGTGCTGGTGCTGTCCGGGTAGCGATGCGATGGGCACAGGGGTGTCGATCCCCTGGCGGACGAAGAGCGGGGCCAGCACGTCGTCGACGCTCAGCGCCGTCTCGGCCACCAAGCGCCGCAGGGCTGCTGTACGCCGAAGGCGTCGCGGCCGACGCGCGGAGGGGGGCCGGACTCTTCCCGGAGCATCCGCGCTCGGGACGCCGGGCGGGGCTTCCGCGCTCGGGACGCCGGGCGGGGCTTCCGCGCTCGGGGCACTTCCCGGGGCATCCGCGCTCGCAAGCGGCGCCGGCGGCGGCGCCTCGTCGACCGCGGGCGATGCCGAGCGCCGTGACGCGACGATGCCCGCCGTTCCGGAGGCGGCTGACGCCCCTCCGACAGCCGGCGCCAGAGCGCTGTCCGACGGGCCTCGCCCGCCGGCCGCGGGCGCGGTGCCCGAGGGCCCCGCGGGGCTCGGCGATGGCACGGCGCTCGATGGCTCCACAGACATGGAGCCTACGGCGCGCCGCGGGTACCGTGGGTACCGCAGGCAGCCCAACACTCGGTGACGGCAACCACCTGATCGGCGGTGGTGGGCCGTGAAGCCACCCCGCCCACCACCAGCCCGGCATCCGCGGCTGCAGCCGCCGTGGTCGAGCCGATACAGGCCACCGCTGCCTCCCAGCCGCCAGCGGCAGCCAGCTCGGCGTAGCGCCGGGCAGCCGACGGCGATGCCAGGAGGACCACGTCGGCACCGGGAGCCTCCGCCAGCGCCACCGGGTCGAGGGCGTCGTCGGGGACCGCGAGGGTGCGGTAGGCCTCCACGTCGTCGACCGCCCACCCCTTGGCCAGCAGGCCGTCGACGAGGTCAGCTCCGGCTGCAGCCGCCCGGGGGAACAGGACCCGGCCCTCGGCACCAGGCGCCGGTAGCGGCATGGTGGCAGCCAGACCCGCACCCGACGCTTCGGCCGCTTGGAGATCGGCGACGAGGCCACGGCTGGCCAGCGCCGCCGCGGTGGCCGGGCCGACCGCCGCGAGGGCGACACCGGCCAGGTCCCGCCCGTCACGCAGCTCAGCCATGACCCGGTCCACCGCGGTGGCGGAGGTGAACACCGTCCATGCGTACCGGCGCACGCCGGCCAGCGCCTCGCGCAAGGCCACACCGCCGTCTGCCGGCGGCGCCACCTGGACCAGCGGCAGCTCGACCACCGCCGCCCCGGCGGCGGCCAACGCGCCGGCCAGGGCGACGCTGCGGTCCGATGGCCGGGTGAGGAGCACGGTTGCGCCGTGCAGCGGACGCTGCTCGATGGAGCCCAGCGCCAACCCGGCGACCGGCCCGATCACCAGCGCGGCCGGAGGGTCCAGCTCCACTGCGCCCAGCTCCCCCAAGGTGGTCCGCACCGTTCGCTGGCGCGGCGTCGTGCCCCAGTGGACCACGGCCACCGGCGTCGCCGGGTCGCGTCCTGCTTTCGTCAAGCTCGCAGCGATGGCGGCCCGGTTCTCCATGCCCATGAGCACCACCAAGGTGCCACCCGCCGCAGCCAGCGCCGACCAATCGACCCCCCCGGGCGCGCTCGGGTCACCGACGTGCCCCGTCACCACCGTCACCGAGGTGGACAACCCCCGGTGGGTGACCGGCACCCCCGCCGCCGCCGGTGCCGCGAAGG
Organism: Actinomycetes bacterium; assembly: GCA_021819525.1. Lineage (GTDB taxonomy): Bacteria > Actinomycetota > Acidimicrobiia > Acidimicrobiales > UBA8190 > JAKAQW01. The sequence goes on along the minus strand of JAKAQW010000037.1, from coordinate 3,274 downwards.
CGGCGGTGACGCCGGGGACCACCTCGACGGGCACGCCGGCCCGCCGGAGGGCATCGGCCTCCTCCCCGCCCCGGCCGAACACGAACGGATCTCCTCCCTTCAACCGGACGACGGTGCTGCCAGCCCGACCGTGCTCGACCAGGAGGTCGTTTATGCGGTCCTGGCGGTGCGAGCGGCCGGGCTGCTTACCGACGTCGATGACGAGCGCGTCGGGTCGTGCCTGGGCCAGCAGCGACGGCGCCACCAGGCGGTCGTGCACCACGACGTCGGCCTGGCGAAGCAGCTCCGCACCGCGCACGGTGACGAGCCCCGGATCCCCGGGCCCGGCCCCGACCAGGTAGACCGTCACTGGCAGCCCTCCAGGCCCGTCGGCCCGGAGGTGCCCGTCTGCGGCTGGCGCGCAGCCCGGTCCACGCCCACCCGGTCCACGCCCACCCGGTCCACGCCCACCCGGTCCACGCCCACCCGGTCTACGCCCGCCCGGTCTACGCCCACCGGGTCACTCTCCGCCCGGTTCGTGCCCGCCCGGTGCGTGCCCGCCCGGTGCGTGCCCTCGCGGTTGGCGCCCTGCCGGTTCGCGCCCTGCCGGTTCCGCGCCCGCCGGACCCACAGAGACGTCCACCAGCTCGATGGTGGCCGCCCCGCAGCGCTGCCACAGCGCGGCGCGGGCTGCCTGCCCCAGGACCCGGGGGTCGTCGCCTGCCACCTCCTGGCGCAGCACGACATGTCCGTCGCCGCTGGCTACCATCACCTGTAATCGCAGCTGCCGACGTTCGGCTCGGGGCTCACCTTCGACCGGCGCCTGGTCCTCGACAGTGGCCCATGCCCCCAGCGGAGCCCGACATCCGCCGCCCACTGCTGCCAGGAAGGACCGCTCGGCGTCGACAGCCCGGTGGACGTCGGCGTCGTCGATCCGCCGCAGCCACGCTGCCGTCCACTCGTCGTCGACCCGGCACTCCACGGCCAGCGCACCCTGGCCGACCTGGGGCAGCATCACCGACGGCGAAAGGATCTCGCTCACCTGACCGGCTAGCCCCAACCGGTCGATCGCCGCTTTGGCCACCACTACGGCATCGACCGTCCCGAGCGCGCCGAGCCGAGTGGCGATGTTCCCCCGGACCTCGGTGAACCGCAGATCGGGGCGGAGCCAGGCCAGCTGGGCCCGGCGCCGCGGCGAGCCGGTGGCGACCAAGGCTCCAGGAGGCAACCCGCTGAGGCGGGCGCCCACCAGCACGTCGCGGGGATCGGCCCGCTCCGGCACGCTGGCGATGACGAGCCCTTCCGGGGTGTCAGACGGCAGATCCTTCGCGGAGTGCACCGCCAGATCAGCCTCGCCGGAGAGGACCGCTTGCTGGACCTCCTTGGCGAACACACCATGGCCCCCCAGCTCGCCCAGCGTGACGTCACGGCGCCGGTCACCGGTTGTGACGACGGCGCGCAGCACCACAGCCGGTGCTCCCGGTACCGAGCCCAGCAGGGCAGAGACGCGCTCAGCCTGCCAACGAGCCAGCGGCGAACCACGCGTAGCCAGCACCATCTGGCGCGCCGGCTTGGTCGACGAGATCACCGGGCAGCTACAGATCGAACAACGCCCGCACGGCCTCGACCAGGCGCTCGCCGCGCGCCGTGCCCGCCGCTTCCTTCAGGGCCACGGTGGGCTGGTGCAGCAGGCGAGCCATCACGTCTTCGCTCACGGCGTCGACCGCCGCCCACTGCTGCTCGGTCAGCTCCCCGTAGCGGTGGCGCTGGCGCTCGACAGCCTCCGCTCGCAGCGACTCCATCCGCTCGCGCAAGGCGGCCACGGCCGGTGCCGCACCACGGGCCCGCTGGTCGGCCCGGTACTTCTCCACCTCGGCTCGGACGATGGCCTGGGCGGCGCCGACTTCGGCCCGACGGCTGGCCATGGCCTGGTCGGCCCGGGCTCGCAGCTCGCCGAGGTCGAGAAGCACGACACCTGCCACGCCTCGCAGCACCGGGTCGATGTTCCGGGGCATGCCCAGGTCGACGAGGACGAGGTGACGACGACCCTCCTTCTGGCGACGAGCCACCAGAGGCTCGACCATCTCGGGACCGATCACCGGCACGCTCGCCCCGCTGCAGGTCACCACGGCATCAGCTGCGGCCAATTCCACCGCGAGCTGGTCGATCCCCACCCCACGGCCGCCGACGGCCGCGGCCGCGGCCCGGGCCCGCCCATGGGTACGGTTCGCTACCACCACTTCCGCTCCGGCCCGGCCCAGCGCGGCGGCTACGGCGGCGCCCATCTCGCCCGCGCCGACCACCACCACTCGTTGCCCGGCGGCCGTCCCGTCCAGATGCTCGGACACCAGCTCGCTGGCCACATGGGCCAGGGACAGTGACCCCCGGGCAATGGCGGTGGCCGAGCGGACCCGGCGCCCTGCCTGCACCGCCCGGCGGAACAGCTCTTGGAGCACAGGCCCGGCTACCCGCTCGGCGGCCGCCCTTTGAGCAGCCCGACGCACCTGTCCCAACACCTCGGTCTCGCCCAGGACCGCCGAGCGCAGCCCGGCCGCCACCTCGAAGAGATGGTCGGCCACCTGGGAGTCGAACTGCACGGTGAGGTGCTCGGCTACCGCTTCGACCGTCAGACCGGCCCGCTCGGCGAAGAGCTCCTGCAAGTCGGCCACGGCGTCGTGGAAGCGGTCCACCACAGCGTAGACCTCGGTACGCAGGCAGGTGGAGAGCACCACTGTCTCGGTGATGTTCGCCCGCTCGCCGAGCGCGGCCAGCACCTTGCCGAGCTGCTCGTCGGGAACGGCGATGCGTTCGAGCAGGTCGAGTGGTGCCCATTCTGGCTCCACGCCCACGACGACCATGGACAATGCCTATCTGGCTCCTCGTTCGGATCAGGGTGACGGCGACCACTGCGGTGCCGACCGAACCCGGTGCCCCGACGCTGTCGGGGCGGGCCGGCCTCTACCAGGATGCCGGGCCGGAGCCCGCAGCGCCAGGCGGGCTGCGCGACCTGGTGGGCCGAGCACGCTACCTGGTGGGCCGAGCACGCTACCTGGTGGGCCGAGCACGCTACCTGGTGGGCCCGGCGCGCCGGAGCGCCGCTCCCAGCGCTCGGATGGGGGCCAGAGCGAGCGGGCCCACACCAGCGAGCTCAGCGCTCGGATGGGGGCCAGAGCGAGCGGGCCCACACCAGCGAGCTCAGCGCTCGGATGGGGGCCAGAGCGAGCGGGCCCACACCAGCGAGCTCAGCGCTCGATGTGGGCCAGACCGAGCGAGCCCAGTACCGGGCCCATGGCCA
>JAKAQW010000212.1 GCA_021819525.1 Actinomycetes bacterium | reverse complement strand
CCCTGTGAGTAGCCGCCTCGATCCGAGCCAACTGAAACCAAGCCAGCGATGAAAGGACGAGCACCATGTTCACAGAGCTGATCATCCTCCGCCATCTCTACGCGGTCCTCCACAGCCGCTGGGAGGCGCTCCGAGCCGACCCCGAAGGGGGGTACACGACCGAGACGGTCATCGTCACCGCCCTTCTCGCCGCGCTCGCGCTCACCGCGGTCGGGATCATCGTCGCCAAGGTCGTTGCGGCCGCCAACAACATCTCGACCGGCAGCGGCGGCTGACCCGCTGACGGCGACGATTACAGCGGTGGCGACGATCGTGATCGGGACCGTGCCCGGGGAGCCGGGCCGTGCAGCTCAGCGCGCTGCTCGCACCGGGCCACCCTCACAGGGTCGCCGCGCGCGCCATCGCGTGCTTGGGCGGAGCGAACGTGGAGCGGTCGCAGCCGAGCTGGTCATTGCCACGCCGCTGCTGCTCCTGTTGATCATGGGGGTGATCCAGTTCGCCCTTTGGGAGCACGCCGTGCACATCGCGACGGCCGTCGCCCAACAAGGGGTCTCGGTCAGCCGCCTCCAGGGAGAGAGCGCCGAGGCCGGGCAGGCCGAGGCCCAAAGCGTCCTCGACCAGCTCGGCTCCTCGGTGCTCACCGGCGTGACGATCACCGTCACCAAGACCGACCAGATGACGACGGTGACCGTCACCGGCCACGCCGAGAGCATCGTCGGGATCTTCTCCCTGCCAGTCGCTGCCACCGCCTCAGGCGCATCGGAGAGCTTCACTTCCCCGGGCCAGGCGCCGTGACCGCCCGACGGTCCTGGCACAGGCTCCTTTGCGACGAGTCGGGCGCCGTCGCCTTGGAGCTGGTGCTGCTCACCCCGCTGCTTCTGTTGATGCTGCTGTTCGTCGTGGCCTTGGGACGTGTCGTCTCGGCGCGCATCGAGGTCGACGGGGCGGCCGCCCAGGCGGCGCGGGCCGCGTCGATCGCCCGCAGCCCCGCCACCGCGACCGCGATGGCCACCCAGGCGGCCACCACCGCCCTCGGTTCCGACGATGTCACCTGCGCCGGGCTCAGCATCTCGACCGACACCGCAGACTTCGTCCCCGGGGGCTCGGTGGCGGTGACCGTCACCTGCCACGTCGCGCTCTCTGACCTCGTCGGCTTGCGCCTTCCCGCGAGCGAGGCGCTCAGCTCGACGGCAAGCTCGGTGATCGACACCTACCGTGCGGTCACAGGCACATGACCGCCACCCTTCGACGGACTGGCTTTCGACGGCTCAGCCTTGGACGGTTGCGCGGCCGGCTCGGCGAGCCCGAGGTGGGAATGGTCACCGCCTTCGTCGTCGTGTTCATGTTGGCGCTGATCGTGATGGCGGGCCTCGTCCTCGACGGCGGCCTGGCGCTCGCCGCCAAGGTCCAGGCGATCGACGACGCCCAGGCCGCGGCCCGAGCCGGCGCCCAGGCGATCGACGTCCCGCTCTACCGCTCGACCGGTGAGATCACCCTCGACCCGACCCAGGCGAGCACCGACGCCGAGGCGTTCCTCGCCCGCACCGGGCACACCGGCACCGTCAGTGTGAACGGCGACCAGGTGACCGTCACGGTCACCATCACCCAGCCCACCCAGATCCTCTCGTTGGTCGGGATCGACTCGCTCACCGAGACCGCCAGCGGCAGCGCGACCGCCGAGCAGGCCGAGCCGTGAAAGAGCGAGCGGCCCACCTCGCAAAGGGGATCGGCGCGCTGGCGGTCTTGGTCGTCCTGGTGGCGGGCGTCCCCTGGGCGCTGGTGCACTTCGTCGGCTGGCCGCTCCCGCACCACGTCCCCTCCGCCGCCGAGGTCGGGCGGGCCCTCGACCACCAGGGCATCCCCGCCCAGACCCTCGTCGACGCGCTGGCGGTCGTGGTGTGGGTCGCCTGGGCGACCCTCCTCGCCTCGCTCGCCGTCGAGATCCCCGCCGCGCTGGCCGGCCGCCACGCCGGGCGGCTTCCCCTCGCAGGCGCCTTCCAGCCGCTCACCGGCCGGCTCGTCGCCGCGGTCGTCGTCGCCTGCCTCACCCTTGCCCCGCGGCCCGCGCACCTGACGCCTGGGCTCTCGACGAACCCGGGCGGGACGCTTGCACCCCGGCCGACCCCGGCGCTCGTCGTGCGCGACGACGCGTTCACTGCTCGGCTCACGCCGGTGCGCACCTCGCCGGCCCTCGTGAGCACCGCCGGGATGGGGACCGCTGCCCCTGCACAGACCACCGGAGCGACCCCACCATCTCCGGCGCCGGTGGTGGCGCCAAGGGTGTACGTGGTGCAGCGGGGCGACACCCTCTGGGGCATCGCCGAGCGCGAGCTGGGTGACCCGCTCGAGTGGTCGGAGATCTTCCAGATGAACGAGGGCCGCCCCCAGCCCGGCGGGGTGACGCTCACCGAGCCCCACTGGATCGACCCCGGCTGGACTCTCCTCCTGCCGGCGTCGAGCACCACCGGCCCCGCTCCGGGCGGAGAACCGCCATCGCCCACCACAGGACAGGCCCCGCCGGCTGTGGCCCAGCCGGCCCCGGTCGTGCCGACGCCGCCGACCACGCCGCCGCCGGCAACCCCGCCGGTGACGACCACTCCGGTGACGACGGCGCCCCCGCCGCAGCCCCACGTGACGTCGCCCCGCCGTGCCGAGACCGTTCCTGCGGCTCCCAGCAGCGGCGGCCCGGTTCGGCTGCCGTCGGGGTCGGTGGTGGCCGGGTCGTTCGCAGCGGGGGTGGTAGCGACGGTGGCTGTCGGCAGGCTGCGCCGCCGCCACGCCTACCGCTACCGGCCGCCGCGCCCGGGACGCCACCTCGGATCCGAGCCGTCCCGGCCGACGATCGACCACCTCCGAGACGCTGCCAGAGCGAGCGGTGCGATACCCGACGCAGAGGACGCGGTGCCGGTGATGCCAGCCGGCACCGACGAGCGCATCTGCGACCCCGGCCGTCTGGAGGTCGGCGTACGCCGGGACGAGGCGGTGGCCCTCGAGCTCACCGAGCTCTCGGGCATAGCCATCGAAGGTGAGGGGGCAGACGACGTCGTCCGGGCGGTGGTGGCCGGGTTGGTGGTGCGAGCCGAGCCGGGCGCCGCCGAGGTGCTCTTGCCCGAGGACCTGGCCGGCCGGCTCCTTCCCGGGCTCTGCCCGCACCAGAGCATCCGGGTCGCGGCGTCGCCCGAGCAGGCGGCGCGCCTGGTCGAGTCCGAGCGGGTCGGGCGCGCCCGACGTTTCGAGGCTCTCGGTGCCACCTTTGCCGGGCAGTTCCGGGCCGAGAACCCCGAGCACCCCCTCCCACTCCTGCTCGTCCTCCTCGACACGCTGACGGCGGAGTCGCTCGGCCGCTGGCAGGCGCTGGTGGCCGACGCGCCGCGCTTTGCCATCGCGGTCGTCTTCCTCGCTCCCTCGCCGGTCGCTACCGGCACGATCCGCGTCGACGCCGCACACCGGGTCACCGAGGCGGCACCCTCCGAGCGGCTCGGCCTGCTCGCCGGCGTGCAGCTGTTCGGGCTGCGCGCCGAGGAGGCGACCGAGGTCCTCGCCGCGCTCGGCGAGGCCGGGGCTGGGGACGAAGAAGACCTCGACGACGATCCTTCCGACGCCGGGGCCACGCTCGTCGCGCTTCGCACACCGGGCGCGCCTGACGGCGTCCAGGCGGCGTCGGCCCCGCGGGACGACGAACCGGGCGAGCCGTGGCCCGAGACCTCCCCGGCTCCGCCAGGGAATGACGACGGCCGGGCCGCCCGGCCGGTCGGGGTGCGGCCGATCACGGTGCGGATGTTCGGCCACTTCGAGGTGGCGGTCGACGGCGAGGTGATCGCGAGCGGGCTGCGCAGCCGGGCACGGGACGTGCTCGCCTGGTGCCTGCTGCGCCCGGAGGGAGCGACGAGCGACGAGGCGGTCGAGGCGCTGTGGCCCGACACGGCGCCCGAGCGGGTGCACGCCCAGTTCTGGCGGTCCTTCAGTGAACTGCGGGCCCGGCTGCGAGACGCGGGCAGAGGCGACCTGGAGGTGCTCGTCAAGGCCGGCGAGCACTACCGGCCGTGCGCGGCCGAGATCGCCTGTGACCTCTGGGAGCTCCAGGGCGCCCTCGGTGAGGCGTCGCGCGCCCGTGACCCCGAGGAGGCTCGCCTGGCGCTGCGCCGTGCGGTCGATGCCTTTCGGGGTGAGCTGCTCGTCGGGATGGACCGCCCCTGGGTGGAGCCGGTCCGCCAGGACCTGCACCGTCGCTGCCTCGATGCCTACCTGCGCCTGGCCGAGCTGGAAGACCAGACCGGCCGTCCCGACGCGGCCGTAGAGGTCTTGGAGCAGGCCATCGCCCGTGACCGCTACGCCGAAGAGCCCTACCGCCGCCTCATGGCCCTCCACGGCGCCTACGGGCGCACGAGCGCGGTCGCCGAGGTGTGGAAGGCGTTGCGGGGCCACCTGGCCGAGCTCGACTTGGACGTCGAGCCCGCCACCGCCGCGCTCTACCGCCAGCTCACCGCCGAGCAGCAGCTGAGCCGGTTCGGGCTGTCCCGATGAGCGCTGGTGGACCGACGGGCCGGGATTGCCTCGCCCCGGCCTACCGGCCGTCCCGGTGGCGGGTGGCCACCGCCGTCTCGCTCGCCGTCGTCGAAGGCGGGCTCTGCTGGCGGTTCGGGTGGACGGCGTCGCTTGCCGCCTACCTCGTTCTCGGGGCAGTGCTGACGGTCGCTGCCGTCATCGACGCCCGCACCTCCCGGGTCCCCAACGTGCTGGTGCTGCCGGCCTACCCGATCGGCGTCAGCCTGCTCGGCGTGGCCGCAGGAGTGGAGGGGCAGTGGTGGCCGCTCGCCCGGGCCCTACTCGCCATGGCCGGCGTCGCCGGTTTCTACCTCGCGCTCGCCCTCGTGGCCGGTGGCCGGCAAATGGGGCTCGGCGACGTCACCGTCGGCGGGCTGACCGGCCTCCTGCTCGGTTGGGTGGGATGGCCGGCGGTCGAGGCCGGGGTGCTGCTCAGTTGGGCGATCGCGCTCGTCGCCGTGGTGGTGCTGCGTAACCGTGCACGCGGTCGGGTGGCGGCGCTCCCGGCCGTGCCGTTCCTGTGGATTGGCGCGCTCGTGGTGATCCTCGCCACCCGGTGAGGGCGCTGCGGGGACCCGCGTCGTTGCGCTGCAGGGCCAGCAGCGCATCTCCGCTCGGATCAGCGCGGTGCGCATGGTGCCGCCTGCGCCGCTCGGTCGGCGCAGCTCGCTGTCGATGGTCACACCGTCCACAGTGCTCAGGTGGTGGCGATCACGGCGTTGATGATCACCGCGTAGCAGCGGTGCCAGGCAACCGAGCCGAACCCTGCATCCCGGAGTAGGCGGTTGCAGCGCTGCTTGGTCCGGGCCTTTCCCCGCCGGCTGCCGACCAGGGTCGGGAGCAGCCAGGCCGAGAACTGGTCGACGAGGACGAGGGTGCCGCCTGGGCGGAGCACCCGGGCGCACTCGGCGAGCCCGGCTGCCTGGTCCTCCCAGTGGTCGAACGACGTCGTCGACACGACGAGGTCGAAGGTGTTGTCGGGGTAGGTGAGGTGCTCGGCGACGGCGCAGGAGATCGACAGCCGCTCGTCGCCGGACACCGCCGCGGTGGCCACCTCGACCATCGACGGTACAGGGTTGACGCCGGCCAGCTCGCCGGCTTCGGGGTAGCGGGCGGCCAGTTGGCCGAGCAGGTAGCCGGTGCCGCATCCGACGTCGAGCACCCGGCGGGCGCCGGGACAGGCAGACACGGCGAGGGTGGCGGTGCGATCGGCGATGTCGTGGTGGAGGCGTCCGCGCCAACCAGATTCGTAGGTGGACGCCCGGGCCTCGAAGGCGGCGAGGTCACGATCGGGTGGCACCTCACCATGCTCGCAGACCGGCGTCTCCCGGCGAGGCGACCGACCCTGCGGGGCTCTGGGCGACACATGTGGCAGCGTTCTGTGCAGGTCCGCAGTGCAGGTCTGCAGTGCAGGTCGTCAGTGCAG
>JAKAQW010000211.1 GCA_021819525.1 Actinomycetes bacterium | reverse complement strand
ACCAACGGCGATCCGCTGTCGAGGGCCATCACGGTCCTGGAGCAGGCCGGTCTCGTCGTCGGGAGCGTCTTCGGACCAGGTAGTGGCGCAGTGTTCCATACCGTGCCCGCCCCCGGCGCGGTGGTGCCCCGGGGCACCACCGTGGACGTCTACACCCAGTGAGACGTCTACACCCGGTGAGCAGCTCTGGCGCCGCGTCGGTGCCCTTCTGCGAGCTGTGCGAGGCCGCGCGGCTGACCACCTGGTACGCCGAGGACGAGGTGTGCTGGGTGGCCGACTGCGAGGCGTGCGCGGTGCCCATGGTGGTCTGGCGCCGCCACGGGGTGGACCCACCCGCCGGGGATCTGGCCCACATGCTCGGCCTCCTGGCCCAGGTGGCCGACCGGGTGCTGGGCGAGGGGTCGTGGTCGGTGGACCGGGTGATGCGCCAGGTGCCGGACCACTTCCACGCCCACGCCCGGGATCCTCACTGGTGGCTGCGGCGCCTCGAAGGTGGGCGTTGACCGAACTGGCCACGCCGACGCCGGCGGCGAGGACTCCGACGCCCGCCACCGGCGCTGGTGGGCCTGGTGCCTGCGCCGGCAGGCCGGGCGCTCCGCCTGCACGAGTTGACCACGGCCGGCTGCCCTGCCAACGTTGGCGCGGACCACCGCCGGTGACCGGCAGCCGACGACCACAGGAGGATGGCCCATGGGCTCGCTCGACGGACGGGTAGCGATCATCACCGGCGCGGGGCGCGGCATCGGCCGCCAGCATGCCCTGCTGTTCGCCGCCGAAGGCGCCAAGGTCGTGGTGAACGACCTTGGGGGCGCTGTGGACGGGTCGGGCGACGACCGTAGCGCCGCCCGGCAGGTGGTCGACGAGATCGTGGCAGCGGGGGGCGCCGCGGTCGCCAGCACCGACGACGTCACCGACTGGGCAGGCGGCAAGCGGCTGGTGGAGCTGGCGCTCGAGACCTTCGGCGACCTCCACGTCCTGGTGAACAACGCGGGCATCCTGCGCGACAAGATGCTGGTCAACATGAGCGAGGAGGACTGGGACGCTGTCGTCCACGTCCACCTGAAGGGCCACTTCGTCCCTACTCGCCATGCGGCGAGCTACTGGCGCGAGCAGGCCAAGTCGGGTCGCGACGTGCGTGCCGCGATCGTGAACACGTCGTCCACCTCGGGTCTGCTCGGCAACCCCGGCCAGACCAACTACGGCGCGGCGAAAGCCGGCATCGGAGCGCTCACCGTCATCGCCGCCCAGGAGCTTGCTCGCTACGGCGTCCGGGTGAACGCCATCGCGCCGGCCGCTCGGACCCGGATGACCGCGCAGACGCCGGGCCTTTCGGACATCGTGGCCCCCCCGGCGGATCCGGGCGCCTTCGACGTGTGGGACCCGGCGAACGTGTCACCCCTGGTCGCCGCGTTGTCCACCGCCGACTGCGCCATCACGGGCCAGGTGTTCTTCGTGCAAGGCGGCCAGGTCCGGCTGTTCCAGCCGTGGACGATGACCGAGACCTTGCAGACGGAGGGGCGCTGGGACGTGGCCGAGCTCGCTGCCAAGCTGCCTTCGCTGGCCCCCACCGGCTGAACAGGAGCCGCCGGCGTGAGCGCGAGTCGCCGGGTCTGCGACGACCGCGTCCCACCGCTTCACCGGAGATCCGAGCCGATCACCGGAGATCCAAGCCGGTGGCGGAGTGCTGGATCCCGTGGGAGACCGCCTTGCGGCGACCGCGGCGTCGTCAGGCGGTGATGGCCTTCAGCTGCTCGGCGAGGCTGTGGGCGTCGGGGTCCGGCGGGGTGGTCTGCAGCGCCATGAGCTTGGCCATGTCACCTTCGACCCGGATCTTGCCGGCCATGAAGGCCTGCATGCCGGCCTGGGGGTTGCCTTCGATCAGGATCGACTTGGCGGTCTGGTAGTCGACGGTGACCTTCAAGTCGGCTGGGTCGATGTGCCCCATGTCGAGCTCGATCAGTCCGTCGCTCGTGTCGAGGTGGGCGTCGATGGGACCGTCGCCGAAGGGCACCTCGGTCACCACCAGGTTCATCCGGACCTGGTGGGCCACAGCGCCAGCGCGACCGGCATGCTCCTCGTGCAGACGGCGGGCCTCGACCACCCACTCGTCGCTCAGGAACTGGTACTGGGCCATCGTCGTGCTCCTCACCTGCTCGTCACCGTCGGCCGGCCAGGCGCTGGGCCGGGGCCTCGGCCCGCCCCTGGCGGGGTCGCCGTCACGATACTGCGACGGCTGGCGGTGGTCGAGCGCCGCAGGTGGTCGAGTGTCCAGGTGTCGAGCGCTGACGGGGGTCGAATGTCACAGGTGGCCGAGTGCTGGCGGGGGTCGAATGTCACAGGTGTCGAGCGCCGCAGGTGGTCGAGTGTCCAGGTGTCGAGCGCTGCCGGGGGTCGAGTGCCGCAGGTGGCGCCGGGGCGGTCGGGCGCGGGAAGTAGCATGCCGCCGTGACCGAGCCCTCCGACACGCCGGATCGCCACGACCATGACCCGGGCGGATCCGAGCGCCTGACGCGCGAGGCCACCGCCCACGTCGCCGTGCTGGCTCGCCTGGCGCTCACCGACGACGAGCTGGACCGCTACGCCGTCCAGCTGGCCGGTGTGCTCGAGCACGCGGCCCAGGTCGCGGCTGTCGACACCGCCGGGCGCCCGCCGACTGCCCATCCGTTCGCCTTGGTGAACGTGCTCAGACCCGACGAGCCGGCCCCGTCGCTCGACCCGGAGCTCGTGCTCGGTGAGGCGCCGGCTGCCGAAGACGGTCGGTTCCGGGTGCCACGGATCCTCGGTGAGGCGCCGTGAGCGTCGACCGGGCCGGGAAGTCGGGCGTGCGAGCGCCAGGGGGCGGGCGGGCTCCGGGGACTGTGCGGGCTCCGGGGAGCGTGCGGGCTCCGGGGACCGTGAGCGCGCTGGGGTTGGCCGACGCGGTGCGCGCCGGGGAGCTTCGCGCCGTGGACGTGGTCGACGCGCACCTTGCCGCCATCGAGGCACTCGAGAGCAGTCTCGGCTGCTTCGTGACCGTCACCGCCGAGCACGCCCGGCGCCAGGCGGCCGCAGTCGACGCCGAGGTGTCTGCCGGGCGAGACCCGGGCCCGCTGGCCGGGGTGCCGGTGGCGGTGAAGGACAACCTGTGCACGGCCGGTCTTCCCACCACCTGCGCCTCGCGAATCTTGGCCGGATGGCGCCCGCCCTACGACGCCACTGTGGTGACCCGGCTGGCGGCGGCCGGTGCGGTGATGGTCGGCAAGACGAACCTCGACGAGTTCGCCATGGGGTCCTCCACGGAGAGCTCGGCCTTCCACTGCACCCGGAACCCCTACGACCTCGACCGGGTGCCCGGCGGATCGAGCGGGGGCTCGGCTGCCGCTGTGGCGGCCGGGCTGGCGGCGATGGCCCTCGGATCGGACACCGGCGGCTCGATCCGCCAGCCTGCCGCGCTGTGCGGGGTGGTGGGGTTGAAGCCCACCTACGGCACCGTGTCGCGCTACGGCCTCGTGGCCTTCGCCAGCTCGCTGGACCAGGTCGGCCCGCTCGCTCGCCAGGTGGCCGACGCGGCCGCGCTCTACGACGCGATCGCCGGGCACGACCACCGGGACTCCACCTCGCTCGGCGAGCCGATCGCACCGTGCCGCCCGGCGGTCGACCGCGGGGTGCAGGGTCTTCGCGTCGGGGTGGTACGCGAGCTGACCGAGACCGACGGGGTGGAGCCGGCCGTGCGCCGCCGCGTCCTCGAGGCAGCCGAAGCCCTGGCGGCGGCGGGCGCCGAGGTGAGCGAGGTGTCGGTCCCCGAGCTGCGCTACGGGCTGCCGGCGTACTACCTGCTGGCCCCCGCGGAGGCCTCGTCGAACCTGGCTCGCTACGACGGCGTGCGCTACGGGCTGCGTGTCGACGGCGACGACGTGGCCGACATGAACGCGCGCACCCGGGCCGCGGGGTTCGGGCCCGAGGTGAAGCGCCGGGTGCTGCTGGGCACCTACGCCTTGTCGGCGGGCTACTACGACGCCTACTACGCCCAGGCCCAGCGGGTGCGCACGGTCATCATCGACGCGTTCGCCCGGGTGTACCGCCAGGTCGACTTGCTGCTCGGCGCCACCACGCCCACCACCGCTTTCCGCCTCGGGGAGAAGCTCGACGACCCGCTGTCGATGTACCTGAGCGACGTCTGCACCATCCCGACGAACCTGGCCGGCCATCCGGCGCTGAGCGTCCCCTTCGGTACCGACGACGCCGGCCTGCCGATCGGGGTGCAGATCCTGGCCCCCGCCTTCGGTGAAGCCACCATGGTGGCTGCCGCGGCCGTGCTCGAAGCCGGTGCCCCCGCCACCCGCCCGCCGGCGGTGGCGGCACCAACCCTGCTCGACGCCACGGGGCACTCCGGCCACCCCGCATCCCAGCCCGGCGCCGACCCCCAGTCTGGTGCCGCACCCCAGCCCGGCGTCCCATCCCGAGCTGGCACCGCAGGGCAGCCTGGCACCGGATCCCAGGCTGGCACGGAAGGGCAGACGGTTGTCTCCAAAGCAGGGGGCGCAGCACCAGGTGGAGGCCGGCCGTGAGCGCGCCGGCGGGCTGGGAGGCGGTCATCGGCCTGGAGGTCCACTGCGAGCTGCTGACGGCCACCAAGCTGTTCTGCGGCTGTCGTAACGAGTTCGGCGCCGCGCCCAACAGCCATGTCTGCCCGGTCTGCCTGGGCCTGCCCGGATCCCTGCCGGTGCTCAACGAGCAGGCGGTGGAGCTGGCCATGCGCATCGGCCTGGCCCTCGGCTGCGAGGTGCGGCCGTCGGTGTTCCACCGCAAGAACTACTTCTATCCCGACATGCCCAAGGACTACCAGGTCACCCAGTACGACGAGCCGATCAACGTGGACGGCCACCTGGATCTGCCCGACGGCTCCACCGTCGGCATCGTCCGGGCGCACATCGAGGAGGACACCGGCAAGACCACCCACGTCGGCGACAGCGGTCGCATCCACGGCGCGGGGCACGCCCTGGTCGACTACAACCGCGCCGGGGTGCCGCTGGTGGAGATCGTGTCGGCTCCCGACATCACCTCGGCCGCCCAGGCCCGGGCGTACGCTGCGGAGCTGCGGGCCGTGCTGGTGGCGTCGGGGGCCTCGGACGGTCGCATGGAAGAGGGATCGATGCGCGTCGACGCGAACGTGTCGGTGCGCCGGGTCGGTGACCGGGAGCTCGGCACGCGCTGCGAGGTGAAGAACCTGAACTCGTTGCGCTCGCTGGCCAGGGCGGTCGACCACGAGATCGAGCGGCAGGTGGCCCTGGTGTCGGCCGGCGAGCGGGTCGTGCAGCAGACCCGGCACTGGGACGAGGATCGTGGTGCCACCGTGGCGCTGCGCTCCAAGGAAGAGGCCTACGACTACCGGTACTTCCCCGAGCCCGATCTGGTCCCGCTGGTGCCCGGTACGGCGTGGGTGGAGCGGGTGCGGGGCTCGCTCGGGCCGATGCCGGCGCAGCGTCGCCGGGCAGTAGCCGCGGTGCTGGGCGACGCCACGTCGAACCCGGGCCGGGCCGACCAGGTGGGGACGGTGGTCGAGCTGGGGCTCGACCACCTGGTGCTCGCGGCCGCGGCCGGCGGGGTCGATCCGGCCCTGGCCCTTGCCCGCACGGCGAACGAGGCGGCCGCCGGTGCCGACGCCGCGCGCGCGGTGGACCCCGATGCCTACGTGGCGCTGCTGCGCATGGAGCAGGCGGGCGACCTCTCGGCCACCCAGGCCAAGACGGTGCTCGCCGAGCTGCTGGGAGGCGGCGGGGATCCGGCCGCCATCGCGGAGCGCCTCGGGTTCGAGGGCCTGTCCGGCGCGTCGGTGGCCGACGCGGTCTCGGCGGTGGTGGCGGAGCATCCCGAGGAGTGGGCTCGGTTCTGCGCCGGCGAAGAGAAGCTGGCCGGGTTCTTCACCGGCCACGTCATGCGCGCCACCCAGGGCAAGGCGAACGGCAAGGTGGTGGCCGCCGAGCTCGCCAGGCGAC
>JAKAQW010000210.1 GCA_021819525.1 Actinomycetes bacterium | reverse complement strand
AACGCGGCGCCGTCCCTGACCACAGCGCCACAGCGCCACAGCGCCACAGCGCCGTCCCTGACCACGGCGCCGTCCCTGACCACAGCGCCACAGCGCCACAGCGCGCCGTCCCTGACCACGGCGCCGTCCCTCCTCGACACCTCACCGGGTGTCTCGTAACCTGCTAGGTGACGTCGGCTCGCGCTGCCGGCGGCACCGCCACGGGGCCGACAGGTGAGGTGACAGTGAAGGAAAGCTATGGACGGTTCCGCACTGCGGCACCACGCCGGTAACCGCCCGATCGGCTCACTTCGAGCGCAGGGTTTGGTCGTCATCGCCCTACCGTTCGTCGTCGTCCTGGTCAACTTGGCACTGGCCGGATGGTTCGACCACGTGAACCACGACGCCCAGGCTGGGCTCGCCCGGGCTCAGCAAGCCTTGGTGGCGGCCACCACCGTGCAGGGCGCCATCCTCGACTTCGAGACCGAAGGGGCGTCCTACCTCCTCAGCGGGCCGAACGACACTGTCGACCGGCATCTGGCCACGGGGCTCATGACCCCCATCACCGGCGAGCTGCGACGCCTGAGCACAGCACCGACCCCGTCGCCCGCTGCCGCCCGGGCCACCGCTCGAGCGTCGTCGGACATGAAAAAGCTCCTTTCGGTGATGGGGACCATGGTGCGCGCCACCAGCACCCAGCAGCTCGTCGCCGACGTCCCGGAATTGGCTGGCCTCGACCGGCACCTCAACAGCGCCATGATCGCAGTCCGGCGAGCCGACACCGGCGTCATCGCCAGCGAGCAGGCGGCCATCAGCAGCTCGAGCACGGCGCTGGTCGTGGTGAGCGCGGTCGCGGTGCTGGCGGTGCTGCTCGGCGGGGTGACCTTGTCGCTGTTGTTCACCAGCCGGGTGGTCGAGCGGTTACGCCAGATCGAAGACGCCACCGACACCCTCGCCGCCGGCGGCGAGCCAGGAGACCTGCCCGACGGTGCCGACGAGCTCGGACGCTTGGGCCGGCGCCTGCGCGACACCGCGACGCTCATCCGCCAGCACGAGGAGGCGCACCGCCGCGACCGGGCGAACCTCGACGACGTCTTGTCGGCCAGCCCGGTGGTGGCCGTGCGCTTCGACAGCGTCCGGCGCACTGTCGTCTACGCCAGTCCGAACATCGGCACCGTACTGGGGGTGTCCCGCGCGCAGGTCACGGCCGATGCCGATCGGCTCCTGGAGCTGTTCCATCCCGACGACGTAGCTGCTATCAGGGCCGATGCCAGAGCCCAGATGGCCGCGCTCGGCACCGACCTGCTGCCGGCCGCACGCGCCGGCCCCGTGCCCACCCACTCCGACGACAGCACCGGGCGCTCCGGGCACACCGCCAGCCTCGAGCGCACAGAGCACAGGCTGCGGTTCCGCCGGTTCGGCTCCGCCGAGTGGGGCGAAGCCAGCGCTGTGGTGACGGTGCTGGCGCCCGGGGCAGCGCCAGCCGACGGCGCCCAGTACATCGGTCCGGTGTCGACGCAGTACGACGTGGCTGTGTACCTGGTCGACGTCAGTGAGCGACGGCGAGCCGAAGCGGCCGCAGCCGAACGACGCCACCTGATCGAGTCCATCTTCGACGCCTCTCCCGACATCATCGTGGTCTGGGATCTCGACGACCAGGTGGTCGTCGCCAGCCGACAGGCCACCGAGCTGCTCGGTGCGGCCACCAGGACCGATGAAGCACCCGATCGACGCCACCCGATGTTCGCCCACAGCCCCCGGAGCTCGAGGTGGAGCCGCCCCGACGCACTGACCGAGGGCGGTCGCGAAGAGATCCTCGACCTGGTGCGCCGGTGCCGGCGCGGCGACCCGGATCCCGGCCCGGTGGTGGTGGCCTCGACAGGTCGAGACGGGACCGCTCGCGTCTTCGAAGTCCGGGCCCGACCGGTGACGACCGACACCGGGATCGTCACCGGAACGGTGACGGTGTCCCGTGACGTCACCGACCGGGTCGAGCTCGAGCACTCGCTGCGCCGGGCGTCGGAGGTCGCCTCGGCAGCCAGCACCGCCAAGAGCGAGTTCCTCTCCCGCATGAGCCACGAGCTGCGCACCCCGCTGAACGCCATCCTCGGCTTCACCCAGCTCATGCAGCTCGACGAGCTCCCGCCCGACCAGACGTCCAGCGTCGAGCAGATCCAGCGAGCCGGGCAGCACCTGCTGGCACTCATAAACGAGGTCCTCGACATCGCCCGCATCGAGTCGGGCCATGTGAGCCTCTCGCTCGAGCCGGTGGCCGTGGCCGAGGTCATGGCAGAGGTCATGACCTTGCTGGCGCCGGTCGCCGAGTCGCAGCAGATCGAGCTCCGCCAGGTCCCGGTCCCCGTGGAGGGCGTGGTCGTCGAAGCCGATCGCCAACGCCTCCTCCAGGTGCTGTTGAACTTGGGGTCCAACGCCGTCAAGTACAACGCCGCCGGTGGCATGGTGGTGTTCGAGACCGTCGACGCCGGAGACGGCCGGGCCCGGATCGCAGTGACCGACGACGGCCCCGGCATCCCCGCCGAACGACACGGCGAGCTGTTCGTCCCGTTCTCGCGCCTCGGCGCGGAGCGCTCGGGGATCGAAGGCACCGGTGTCGGGCTCGCGCTCACCAAGCAGTTGGCCGAGCTCATGGGCGGTGACGTAGGCGTCGTGTCGGCACCGGGAGAAGGAGCCACGTTCTGGGTCGAGCTGCGCTGGATCGACAGCCGGGGCATGGCCGGGGAGCCGGCGGTCGCCGACTCCGGTCGCTCGACGGCCACCCCGGTCGAAGGCGATCACGTCGACGACCCCGCCTACCGGTCTGGCGTGGCCGGCACCGGCTCCGGCGACCTCGGTCGTCGCCTTCGCGCCGCAGCGGGCTCGACCCTTCCGTCAGCACCGAGGCCGGCCACGGGGCCGACGTCGGTGGCAGCGGCACAGACGGCGCCGCCCCCGGCCACGGTGTCAACCCGCTCGTCAGTGCCTGCAACGGGCTCGACAGCAGCGAGAGACACCCATCACGAACCCGCCCAGCTGCGCATCTTGTACATCGAGGACAACGAGTCGAACCTGGGTCTGGTGGCCCGTGTCCTGGCCCGGCGCCCCGGGGTGGAGCTGCTGCACGCCCCCTACGCCCGCCTCGGGCTGGATCTGGCCCGCCGGCACCGGCCCGACCTGATCCTGCTCGACCTCCACCTACCCGATCTTCCCGGCGACGAGGTGCTCTACCGGCTGCGAGCCGACCCGGACATCGCCCGGACCCGGGTGGTGGTGGTGAGCGCAGATGCGACCCCGTCCCGCGTCGGCCAGATGCTGGCGCTGGGAGTGGACGCCTACCTCACCAAGCCCATCGACGTGGCCGCCCTGCTCCGCCTGGTGGACGTGACCAGCCGGCGCTCTGCTGCGCAGGGGTGAACCAGACGATGCCGCCGCGGCACTCGGCGCCGCGAAGATACCCGGATCGGCAGCCCAGATGGCCTATGGTGAGCAACAGGCCGCGGCCAAGGTACGAAGGAGGCGACGGCATAAGCGACCGGTGCGTCGGTGCCTTCGCGAGGATGGAAGACGGCAGGAAGGATGCGAGGGTGGAAGACCTGCAGGAGGCAACGTCGTGACCACGGCTGGAGACACATATGCAGTGCTGGTGGCCGAGGATGACATGGGGAGCCGTACGGCTACTCGCCTGTTCCTGCAGCGGTTCGGGTACCGGGTCGGCGAGGCGGTGGACGGACCGGGCACGCTGCGTGAAGCCAACCTGGGCCACTACGACCTTGTCTTGCTCGACCTCGGCCTTCCCGGCCTCGACGGCGAGGAGGTGCTGTCCCGCCTGCGTCGTGAGAGCCCCCTACCTGTCATCGTGCTGACCGGGCGGTCCGAGGAACGCGAGCGCATCCGGGTCCTCGACCTTGGCGCGGATGACTACTTGGTGAAACCGTGCTCGCTGCCCGAGCTCGAGGCGCGTATCCGGGCCGTGCTGCGCCGGGGCCAGCCTGCACCGGACACCGGTCGAATCGAGCACAGCGATCTGCTCATCGACCGGAACGCCCATCGGGTGCAGCTCCACGGGGCCATCGTCGACCTGACCCCGAAGGAGTTCGACCTGCTGGCGTTCCTCGCCGGGTCACCCGACCAGGTTTTCACCCGTGAGGAGCTCCTCGAGCACGTGTGGGGCTCCACCCAAGACTGGCAAGATCCAGCCACGGTCACCGAGCACGTCAGGCGGCTGCGCCTCAAGATCGAGCAGGATCCGGCCAAGCCCCGCTGGCTGCACACCGTACGCGGGGTGGGGTACCGGTTCGTGGACATCGGCACCCTCGACAGCTAGCCGAACCCGCCGGCCCCACCCCAGCTCCAGGCCGAGACCAGCTGACCTGGCCCGCCGCGCTACGGACCTGCCGCGCTACGGACCTGCCGCGGGGTCGTCATCGTACCGGGCGCTGCTTCGTCGGACGGGGCAGGGGCTGGTCGTGCAACGGTCGGCGCTTGGTCGGCTGCACCACCAGTGCGCCAAGCGTCACCCCGGCAGCGATGGCCAGGCCAGTGGCCAAGGCCCGGAGCAAGGTGCCCGCTCCGTTGCCGTGGGCGTAGATGAGATCCAGCATGCCCTGGTAGATGGTGAGCCCGGGCACCAGTGGCATCACGCCGGGCACGATGAACAGGAACGGGTGGGTGTGCTGGCGCGCGGCGAGGACCTGGCCGAGCACCCCGACGACGACAGCAGCGGCTGCTGTCGCCACGATGAGTGATACGCCGCTGTGGATCATGCCCAGCACGACGCTCCATCCCACTGCGCCGGCCAAGCCGGCACCGAGCAGCGACCGCCGGGGCACGTTGGTGGCCGCGGCGTAGAGCACACCCGCCAGACCGGCGGCGATCACCTGGGCCGGCAGATGGACCAGCGAGACCGCCGGTCCCGCCCCCAGGTGCAGCGTCAGCCCGGCCGACGAGGCAACGTAGAGCACACCGGCCACGCCCGAGATGATCCCGGCCGCGGTCAGCATCACCTCGAGACCACGAGCAGCACCTGAGATCGGGTACCCGGTCATGGCGTCTCGCACGCTGGCCACCAAGGCGTACCCCGGGACCAGCACCATGATGCCTCCGGCCACCACCAGGGAGCTCGACGCGGGCAAGTCGACAGCGACCAGCATCGTGGCGAAGCCGGTGGCTACCGCTCCGCCCACCAGCGACAGGAAGAAGTCGGGGATGCCCAACCGGGCCAGGCGGCGGTTGACCAGGTACACCGCCACGGTGGACACGAACCCCACCACCGCCACCAAGGTGTCACCACCGAGCAGGACGGTGAAGGCGGCCGCCATGCCAGCCCAGCCGGTCACCACCAGCCAGCTGCGGCGCATGGGGGTCGCCACGAGGACGTCAAGCCGCTCGAATGCCTGCTCCGGCGTGCATCGTCCCGAGGTCATGTCGTCGCGGAGCTGGTGCATCTCCGCCAAGTGGTGGTAGTTCACCTGCCGCCGTCGCACCACCAGCAAGCTGGTGACCGGTTCGACGTCCTCGCCGCGGCGGTACGACACCGTAAGCGAGGTGAAGGTGACGTCGACCTCGCAGCGCGCCAGGCCGCAGGCATCGCACAGGTCGAGGACGGTATGCTCGACCTCGGCGGTGCCAGCCCCGCTGGCCAGCATGACCGAGCCGGCCCGCAGGGCGAAATTGAGGATGCGGTAGACCGCCCGCTCCTCGGGCTCGGGCAGGTGGACCGGCGTCGCACTGGTGCCGTCGTGGTGCACGATGCCCAGCCACTGGCGGGCGTGCGTAGCGATCTCTCTCGTGGTGGGCAGGCTGCGGCGACGTGGCATCTCGCCCGATGGTAGAGCGGCCATCTCCACCACGGGGTCACCAGCAACGGTCTTCGGGCCGTCGATCGCCACCGACCTGGCCGACAGACAAGCGGAGATCCCCTGGGAGCGACGGTCTCGGATGTCGGCGAACCGTCCGCACCTGGCACCTGGCACCTGGCACCTGGCACCTGGCATTGTGACGGCGCTGCAG
>JAKAQW010000209.1 GCA_021819525.1 Actinomycetes bacterium | reverse complement strand
CACAGCGGTGTCCGAGACGAAGCGAGGAGGCAGGAGTGGCAGTGACGAACGACAGCGTCGGGAGCGCCGCTGCGGCCGGTGGACGTGCCGGCGCCGGCGCGGCTTCGCCGATGACGGCAGCAGAGGCGGTGCTGGCCCGTGCCTCAGGCGCCGCGCAGGTGGAGCCGGGCCAGTACGTGGTCGCCGAGATCGACGCCATGATGATGCACGACATCTTCGCAGCGGACGTGCTGGGCATGCTCGAGCGCGTCGGCATCGCCGCGCTGCACGACCCGGGGCGGGCCACCGTGGTGTTCGACCACATGGTGCCGGCGCCGTCGGTGGCTGCCGCCGAGCACCAGGCGGAGGCCCGCCGGCTGCTGCGCCACTACGGGATCGGTGCTTTCTACGAGATCGGACGCGGGATCTGCCATCAGGTGATGGTGGAGGAAGGCCGGGTGGCACCCGGCGACCTGGTGGTGGGCACGGACTCGCACTCGACGACCTACGGCGCGCTGGGTGCGGCCGGATGCGGCATCGGCAGCTCCGAGATGGCCTACGCCCTGGCCACGGGCCAGCTGTGGTTCAAGGTCCCCGAGACGGTGCTGGTGGTGCTGGACGGCCGGCTGCACCCGCGGGTGTCGGCCAAGGACCTGGTGCTGTACCTGATGCGCGAGGTCGGCTCTGCCGAGGCGCAGTACCGGTCGGTGGAGCACGCCGGGGCGGGCACGGCCAGCTTGTCGTTGGCCGAGCGCATGACCATCGCCAACATGGGGGTGGAGATGGGGGCGAAATTCTCGCTGTTCCCCGCCGAGGGGGCGCCCACGATGCGCCCCGGAGCCCGCTACGCCGCCACCCACACCGTCGACCTCGGTGCCTTGGCGCCCCAGGTCGCGCTCCCGCACCACGTCGAGAACGTCGTCGACGTGCAAGACGTCGCCGGCCTCCGCATCGACCAGGTCTTCCTCGGCTCGTGCACGAACGGCAGGCTGGAGGACCTGCGCGAGGCGGCCTCGATCCTGCGGGGGCGCACCATCGCCGCCGGGGTGCGGATGATCGTGACCCCTGCCTCCTCCCTCGTCTATCGCGAGGCCGCCCGGGAGGGCTTGCTCGCGGATCTGGCAGAGGCCGGGGCCATCGTGGAGGGTCCTGGCTGCGGCCCGTGCTTCGGCGGCCATCTCGGGCTGCTCGCCCCCGGGGAGCGCTGTCTCGGGACCCACAACCGCAACTTCAAGGGCCGGATGGGCAGCCCGGGCGCGGAGATCTACCTGGGCTCGCCCTCCACCGCTGCGGCCACGGCTCTGGTCGGGGCCATCGCCGATCCCCGCACCGTGGCGGAGCCCGTCTCGACCCAGGAGGTGGCATCGTGACGAACCCGGGCACCACCCGCTTCGGCGGCCGAGCCTGGCTCTTCGGGGCCGACATCAGCACCGACATGCTCTCCCCGGGGCAGTACGTGCACGACCCGCTCGAGGTGCGCCTGCGCCACGTGCTCGAGCCGGCCCGTCCCGAGTTCGCCGCCGAGGTGCGGCCGGGCGACATCGTGGTGGCCGGTCCCAACTTCGGGTGCGGGTCGAGCCGGGAGTCCGCCCCCCAGCACCTGAAAGACCTCGGGGTCGTGGCGGTCCTGGCCGACTCGTTGGCCCGGATCTTCGCTCGCAACGCCATCGCTGTCGGGTTGCCCGCGCTCAGCTGCCCCGGTGTAAGCGCCGCCGTCGAGGACCACCAGCACGTGGAGGTCGACATCGTGGCCGGCGAGGTGACCGTCGGTGACGGCCGGCTGGTGCTGCGCGCGGACCGGATCCCCCCACCCATGCTCGACGTGCTGCGCCACGGCGGTATCGAAGCGCTGCTGGCGTCGCTCGCCGCCGGAGGTCGCTGAAGCGATGAGCGGCGCCGGGGAAAAGCAGGTGGTACGTCTCACCGTCAACGGCGAGGACCATGAGCTGCTCGTGCGCCCTCACGCGACCGTGCTGGAGCTGCTGCGTGAAGACCTCCGGCTCACCGGCACCAAGCACGGCTGCGAGCTGGGGGAGTGCGGTGCCTGCACGGTGCTCGTCGACGGGCAGGCGCAGCTGAGCTGCCTGCTGCTGCCTGGCCAGGTCGACGGGGCATGCCTCACGACGATCGAGGGGCTCGCGGATGGCCCGGTGCTGCACCCGCTGCAGCGGGCCTTCGCCGCGCTCGGCGGGCTCCAGTGCGGCTACTGCACTCCCGGCATGCTGCTGGCCGCCAAAGCCCTCCTCGACACCAACCCCACCCCGTCGCGGCAGCAGATCAAAGAGGCGCTGGCGGGCAACCTGTGCCGCTGCACCGGGTACGCGGCCATCGTCGACGCCGTCGAGGCCGCAGCCCTGGGCGCCGTCGAGGCCGCAGCCCAGGACGCCGTCGAGGCCGCAGCCCTGGGCGCCGTCGAGGCCGCAGCCAGGACGCCACGATGACCGCCGTCGACACCCCGGTGGTGCCCTGGACCGGCGTCGTCGGCAGGCCTCTGCCACGCGTCGAGGCGGCTGCCAAGGTGACAGGCGCCATCGCGTACGCCGACGACCTCCAGCTGCCGGGCATGCTCTTCTGCAAGCTGCTGCGCAGCCCTCACCCCCACGCCCGGGTGGTGTCGGTCGACACCACCGCCGCACGGGCGATGCGGGGGGTGGTCGCGGTGCTCACCGGGCACGATCTGCCCACGAAGTACGGCATCATGCCGACCTGCGAGGACGAGCAGGCCCTCGAGCACGAGAAGGTGCGTTTCGTCGGCGATCCGGTGGCCGCCGTGGCCGCTGTCGACGAGGAGACGGCGCTGGCCGCCTGCCGGGCGATCCAAGTGGAGTACCAGCCGCTCGCCGCGGTCGAGTCGATCGAGGACGCGCTGGCACCCCCCGACGGCGAGCCCCTCCACGACTACGCCGGCCCGGGGAACGTCCACCGGCTCGCCGCACTCGAATTCGGCGACGTCGAGGCCGGTTTCGCACGCGCGGACCACGTTCGCGAAGACGTCTTCTTCTTCGAAGGCAACACCCATCTCCCGATGGAGCAGCACTCGGCGACCGCCCAGGCCTCCGACGGTCAGGTGACGCTGTGGTCCTCGACGCAGAACCCCCACTACGTGCACCGGGCGCTCGCGAAGGTGCTCGGCCTGCCCATGGGCAGCGTTCGGGTGGTGGCCGCCCCCCTCGGCGGCGGCTTCGGGGGCAAGTGCGACCCCTTCTCCCACGAGATCGCCGTCTGCAAGCTGGCGCTCGTCACCGGCAGGCCGGTCAAGTGCACCCTCACCCGCGAGGAGGTGTTCTACACCCATCGCGGCCGCCACCCGACGCTGATGTGGGTGCGTACCGGCGTCGACCGCGAGGGCCACATCCTGGCCATGCACTTTCGCAGTGTCCTCGACGGTGGCGCCTACGGCTCCTACGGGCCCGCCTCGATGCTCTACACCGGCGCGCTGCAGCCGACGACGTACCGCATCCCCGCGTACCGCTTCGAAGGGGCGCGGGTCTTCACCAGCAAGGCGCCGTGCGGTCCCAAGCGTGGGCACGGCACCCCCCAGCCCCGGTTCGCGTTGGAGGTGCACCTCGACAAGATCGCAGAGGAGCTCGGCATCGACCCGGTGACCCTGCGGCGCCGCAACTACGTCGAGCCGTTCACCCGTACCGTCAACTGGCTGCGGGTCACGTCGTGCGGGCTGCAGCAGATCACCGACCGGGTGCTCGACGCCTCGGGCTACGCCAGGCGCCGGCGGCGGCTGGGACATGGCATGGGCTTCGCCGTGTCGAGCTACATGTGCGGCGCCGGACTGTCCATCTACTGGAACACCCTGCCGCACAGCCAGTGCGTGGTGACCGCCGGCCGGGGAGGCGTCACCGTGTTCTGCGGGGCGACCGACATCGGTCAAGGGTCGGACTCGATGCTGGCCACGGTCGCCGCCGAGGAGCTCGGCCTGCAGCCGGGCGCCATCCGGCTGGTGACCGGTGACACCGGGCTGACGCCGGTCGATCTCGGGTCGTACTCGTCGCGGGTCACGTTCATGGCCGGCAACGCCGCCCGAGAGGCCGCCGCCAAGCTGCGCCAGCTCCTGGTGGAAGCCGTCGCCGAGGCCGAAGGTCGCAGCCCGGAGCAGGTGCAGGTGCGCGACGCGAGGATCGGGTCGCTCGGCTTCGAAGAGGCAGTCGCGCTCGCCGAGGAGCGCTTCGGCACCCTGGCGACCCACGGGAGCTACACGCCTCCCGCGGGGATCGGCGGCCGGTACAAAGGTGCGGGGGTGGGTCCCAGCCCCGCTTACAGCTACTCGGCCGCTGTCGTCGAGCTCGACGCCGACCCGGTCACCGGCGAGATCGACGTGCACAAGGTCTGGCTGGCCCACGACATCGGGCGGGCCATCAACGAGCTGGCTGTCCGGGGGCAGGTCGAGGGCGGTGTCTGCATGGGCCTGGGCGAGGCGCTCATGGAAGCCCAGGCCTACCGTCACGGGCTCGTCAAGCAGCCCAGCATGCTCGACTACAAGTCGCTCACCTTCCTCGAGATGCCCGACGTGGAGACCATCCTGGTCGAGACCGTCGACCCCGAGGGTCCCTACGGCGCCAAGGAGGTGGGCCAGGGGCCGTTGCTGCCTGTCATCCCCGCGGTGGTGTCAGCGGTTCACGACGCCTTGGGGGTGTGGGTCGACGAGGTTCCCGTCACCCCGGACAAGGTGCTTCGGGCCCTCGAGGCACGGGCCCGAGGCCGCGACGCCCGCTACGGCCCGAAGAGCTTTCCCGTCGTCCCCTACCCGCCTCTGGTGAAAGTGGCACCCCCCGATGCTGCGGCTCCCACCCTTTAGCTTCCTGCGGGCACGCGATGTCGCCGAAGCGGCCGGGCTGCTGGCCGAGCACGGCGACCAGGCGATGCTCGTCGCCGGGGGGACCGATCTCGTCCCGAAGATGAAGCGAGGCCAGCTCACCCCGACGCTGCTCGTCGGCGTCGGGCATCTGGCAGAGCTGGGGCACGTCTCGGCGAGCGACCGCGGCGTCGAGATCGGCGCCGGGGTGACGCTCGCTCGGGTCGCCGCCGATGCCCGGCTGGGGGCCGCCTACCCCGGGTACGTGCAGGCGGCCGCCTCGGTGTCGTCTCCGGCCCTGCGCAACGCCGGCACGATCGGCGGCAACCTCTGCGTCGACACCCGCTGCAACTACTACGACATGAGCTTCGAGTGGCGCCAGGCCCTCGGGTTCTGCATGAAGAAGGACGGCGACGTGTGCCGGGTGGCACCGGCCAGCACGTACTGCCGGGCCATCGCCTCGTCGGACACCGCCCCTGTCGCCATCGCGTTGGGCGCCACCGTCGTGCTCGTCGGACCCGGCGGCCAGCGACGCGAACTGGCCGCCGCCGACCTCTACCAGGACGACGGCCGGTGCTATCTGACCAAACAGCCCGGAGAGGTCGTCGAGAGCCTCCGCCTGCCGCCTCCCGGCGGCTGGCGTTCTGCCTACGTGAAGGTGCGCCGGCGCCACGCTATCGACTTCCCCCTGGGGGGAGCCGCCGTGGCCTTGGCGACGACCGGTCCGATCATAGAGGCGTGCCGCATCGTGCTCACCGCCGTGGGCCCCCGGCCCCTCGACGTGAGCGCGGCCGCCGAGCCGCTGGTGGGCCGGCCGCTGGCGGAGGTGCTCGGCGGCGACGTCGGGCTGTTGGCGGAGGTGGCGGCGGCGGCGGTCAAGCCGGCCAAGCCGCTCGACAACGCCGACCTCCACTACGTCTGGCGCAAGCAGATGACCCGCCGGGCCGTCGAACAGGCCATCCGTCAGGCGGCCCGCCAGCCGGCGCCGCACGGCGCGCCCGCGGCCACCTTCGGGGCCGATGCCGCAGGTGGGGCGAAAAGGGGTTGACTGACCGGACAGTCCAATGTACTCTAAACATAGAGCCGATCACAATACGTAGAGCGAGACAACCGGCCAGAGCGGGGCGAGCACCGCGGGCGTGGCGGGGGAACGGAGGGGCGCGCAGGTGAGACGGGTCGAGTCGGACATCACGGCGCCGAGGGCGCCGGCCAGTGCGAG
>JAKAQW010000208.1 GCA_021819525.1 Actinomycetes bacterium | reverse complement strand
CCTGGGTCACGCCATGAAGGGCCGGGGTGACATCTGCACACCGTCGGCCGATGCCGAACGCCGGCTCGGGGTGAGTCGTCTGCAGGCTCGGGGGTCGCAGAAGGCGTGATTATGCGTACCGGCGGGTTCGTATGGAGGCGGTGGGCTTCTGCAAGCGTGTCAGGCACGGGGACAACGTCGTCGCTCACGGACCAGATGCCGAATGCGACCCGCCATGCTCGCCGAGCTGGCGCGGGTCGCATGGCCAAGATGCCAAGGTGTTCGGTCTGCTGTTCTGTTCCCGGGTGTCTCCGACCGGCACATTGGGAACAACCACGGACCCACATCCGGCAGCGCTTTCTGGGACGGTCGCACCCCTGGTCAGCAGGAGCTGAGAACCGGTGTTGAGCTCGCGTCCAGTGACCTTTCGAGCTGCCATAGCGGTGCTGGCCGGAACCCGCTATCCCATGATGCTGAAGCCGGCCGGGAGCCGATGCCCCGAGCACCGAATCGCCGGCGTCATCGCGCGCACATCGCGCGCACGCCGCCGTCCGGCTCTGTCCGTCATGGTCCGCTTACCCCGCTTCACCAGCCACGTTGCTTCGCAGCTGTCCGTGGCCGTCCGCAGCGATGCGTTTCGAAAGCTGATGGCCCTGCTCATCGATGCGAAGCGCATCGTGGTGGAGCACGACGACGGACGATCCCCAGTTGTGGTGTACCTAGCGCTACCTCAATGACGCGGCGACAGGAGCGTCGACATGTGGCATCTGGAGTTGATTCTCGCAGGTCCACCTCCACGTGCATCGATCAGGTCGAATGTCCAGGGCGCCCTTGGCTCGTGCCCGCTACATCGATGACGGCGGATGGCGTTCGTCGAAGTCTTCTTGATGGGACACGGCCAAGGCCTGCGAGTGCCTGCTCATGGTCACGGTGAAACGGTCGAAGAAGCCGACCTGGCCTAGCACCGCCATCCACGGTGGAGAGTCCCACTGGGTGAAGAACCCAACCTGTGTCTCCCAGTTCACCGTGGCGTCGGCGTCGAAGCCTCCTTGGCGGACAGTGGCTGCCGGCGGGAGCAAGTGGATCGTCACGTCGGCGAACCGAACAGGGCGCACGGCGCCGCCGACCTTGATCCACATCTCACGGTGGGGGTCGGGTTCGACGCCGATCTCTTGTGCGATCCACGGCGCAGCGAGCACGTGATCTGAGCCGGAGTCCACCAGCGCGGCGACGTTCTGCTCGGAAAGCCTTGCTCCGGCGAAACGGATCACCACCACAGGTCGCAGCAGCGGCCTCTCGAGGAACCGGTGCTCCTGTGGTCGGTGCTCCTCCTCGTACGCGTAGACCCAGGGAAGCGAGCGCCTCGACACCGTGGCGAAATCTCAGCCGAGGCCGACGAGCTCGGGCTCGTCGTGGTCGGGAGCCCGAATGATCGTCGTGTCGGTGATCCCGCGCTCGTGGAGGGCGCTCACCAGCTCGTACGGTGTCGGACGAGCATCGACGACGACACCGTCCTTCAGGGCAACCCACGAGCCCGCGTACTCGCGCTGGATCTCCGGGATCGACGGTCGCCCTTGCTCGGTGTTCTCCATCTCGTCCTCCACTGTCCTACCCGGCCGCGGAAAGTGCGCAGCAGGACCAAGTGTCATGATATGCGCTCGCAGGTTTCAGAGCCACCGTATCCATGGCGGAGGTTCGGGGTCGTCGGGGCGGACGATCTCGGCAAGGTGCCCGTCGATGAACCGCCAGTGATTGCCCAGCACGTCGATACAGGTGGCCACGAACACCCATTTGCTGGGGTGTGGGCGGTTGTCGGAAGGGTCGAACATGCCCAGCGGGAAGCCAGCCGGCTCGGGTCCAGGATATTTCAGGGAGACCCCCATGGGTGGGAGAGTCTGCTTGCTCGCTACGAGCAGGTTCTCTTGCTTGCCCCATCCGTGCCAGTCAACGTCGTAGTGGTAGATCCAGATGGTGGTGGAAAGAGCTGGGCCGTTACCGACGTTGCTCAGGGATATCTGCACCAGGCGGGGGGGTGGATCAGGGGGTTGGGCTTTTTCCGGAATGATGACTGCGAACCCGAGATGCGGCCGCCATGGCAGTTCCCGATCCTTCTGGGCTTCTTTGGCCAGTGCGATGGTGGCATCCGCTTCGTCACGGCTGGCCTGAGCGGCTTGCTGAGTCGCTTCGGCTGCGAGCTGGCCGGCCTTCGCGGCTTGCCGGCCGGCGCGTGGAGCTTTCGAGGTGAACAGGGCAAGGACCAGGGTGCCGCCTGCGACGGCGATCTCG
The DNA here is from genome assembly GCA_021819525.1 of Actinomycetes bacterium. Taxonomy (GTDB): domain Bacteria; phylum Actinomycetota; class Acidimicrobiia; order Acidimicrobiales; family UBA8190; genus JAKAQW01. The sequence goes on along the minus strand of JAKAQW010000208.1, from coordinate 3,741 downwards.
GTGGCCTCCAGGACATTCATCACAGTGGCCACGACCGCTCGTCGTGCTCATCGGGTGTGGCGCTCAACAGTCGTTGGCGGGTGAGTGGGCTCGAGAGCCGACGACGAGGTCTTCGTAGAAGACGCGATCACCTGCCTCGACGGTGAGGGTCAGCCGGCCACCGAGAGCCTTGACGTAGCCCACCAGCGTCGCCATCTTCACACCCGCGACGTCGCGCTCGACCCGAGAGACGAACGACTGGGTGTGCCCCCACCGCTCGCCGAGCTCCGTCTGGTTGAGGCCGACAGCCCGGCGAAGCTCTGCCAGGCTCGTCACGATGGCGTGGGTGGCCTCGCTCTGGCGACGAGCTGCAGCCAGCGCCTCTTCGAACCCCCGGTCCGGGTGCGACCACCCCTGGTCGCGCACCCACTTATCGGGTGCCACCTCGGCGCTCCAGGCGGCCAGCTCCGCTTCGTCCTGGGTTGGTCTACTCATCGCAACGCTCCCCACCTGCAGCTGTCGACGACCCGAAGGCCCTGCGCCACCACTGCGCCACCATGACCCACCGAAACCACGGTGAATGACGAGAACTACAGCACACCCCGGTACTAGCGAAGGTGCTGCTCAGCGGCTAGATTGACCGGTTATGGCTGGTCAGAACCGGCCTGATGTGTGCACTGATAATGCTGAGGTCGCTGGTTCGATTCCAGCTAGCCCCACTCCTGACCAGCACTTTTGTGGCTCTGGTCACTCGTTCAGGCGCGTTTGCACCACAATGCACCACGGCAGGCGCGCGCTGCGCCGATGTGTCAGCCGGTTTGTCGTCGTCGGCTGGCAGCCGTGACTTCAGCATGGCAGCGACCCCGAAGCTCGCTGGCCTGGTCTGCCGGGCGGCCAACGGCTGGTCGTGCTCCAATCGGCGGTTCGAGAGGGGGTTGGAGCCGAGCGATCGCCACGCCCCGGGACGAGGTTCCGGGCGCGACCGAGGCGCCTATCGCCGGTTCCGCGCTTGAGGTCCGGAGGGGTTGAGCTGTCGGTAGCCGTGATTATGGGCGCCCCGCCGTCCCGGCGCTCCTGGCCGCCTGTTCGGAGCCCGCGCTCGGTGCCTCTGGCCCCCCGCAGTTTCTCGGCCGAGGCGAGGCCAGAGCCGTTGTTACCTGCACCCTCGGTCGGCATGTCCCGCTGGGTCGTCGTCTGCGCAAGAAGGATCGTTCTGCGCGGTAGCGGCATGCCCCGGGCGCGTTCTCGCCGTCGGGTTGCGACCGATGTGCTGGGGTCGTGCCGCTGTTGCGGTTAGCGGCCCGTGACCGGGCAGATGACCGGGCGGCTCTTGCGGGACCCTCTGGGCCGCGACCGCCGCTGACGTGGGGCGTTCCCGTAGGCTGTTCCCGCTGTGGGACGGCGCGCTCTCTGCCGACTGGTCGCCGTTCGCTCTCAGCGCAGCCTGTGATTGTCGGCGGTCGAGGCGTCGACACCTGCCATCCGCCGTGCGTTCGGGGCATGATGTCGGCATGGACGTCGATGCGCACTTGGCCGCACTGGAGGTCGACGGGGAACTGCTAGCCAGAGCCGCCAAGCGGGCAGGGATGGACGCGCCCGTTCCGACTTGCTCGGGCTGGCGGGTAAAGGAGCTTCTACGCCACATCGGCTTCGTGCACCGCTGGGCGGCGACGCATGTCGCCCAGGCAAGCCCCGTGCTGCTGGACGGACCCTCCGAGGAGGAGATCCTCGGTCGCGGCCCCGGCGACGACGAACTGCTGGCCTGGTTCCGGACCGGCCACGCCGACCTGGTGAACACCCTCCGTTCCGCCGATGCCGACCTTGCCTGCTGGACCTTCCTGGACGCGCCCTCCCCATTGGCCTTCTGGGCCCGCCGCCAAGCTCACGAGACCGCCATCCACCGGGCCGACGCCGAAGCAGCCACAGGGCCGATCACCGCCGTCGAGCCCGCCTTCGCCGCCGACGGCATCGACGAGTTACTCGTCGGCTTCGCCCCCCGCGAGCGCCCGTCAGCCGCCATCACCCGGCACTTCGCAATGGCGATTCGCAGCATCGACACCGGCGACGAGTGGCTCGTCACCCTGAACACGGATCGCGTCGAGGCCCATCGCGGCGCCGGCCTGGCCGACGGCGTGATGACCGGGCCGGCATCGGACCTCTACCTGGCCTTGTGGAACCGCCAGGCTGGCGACGCCCGGCTATCGGTCACGGGCGATCCCCGAGGGCTGAAGCTCTGGCGCGCCGCCATGCAGGTCCGCTGGAACTGAACCCGGCTACCTCCTGCACCGCAATCGTGATAGCGACCGAAGTGCGGTAGCCGATCCCCAAACGGGAACGGGCCAGCCCCGTGCCGGCGGGTCGCTGCGTCGGTCGCTCATGGCCAGACCCGAGCGCCCAAGTGCTTGCAGCGCCAAGCGCAAGCGGCGCCTGGGCTGCCCGCTGTCGGACCGTACCGAACAGGTCGTTCTGCGCAATTCGTGACCTGACCGGGAGGACGCCGATCCGAGCGCCGATTCGGCGTTCGGCGTGCCCGAGACAGCGGCGTCGCTGTAGCCACGTCCACGTAGCGTAGGCGTCAGCGGCCTCCTTGGGTCAGGGGCATAGGGGCACCGCGGCCGGTTGGGAGCGGCTCGGGTGCGGCGGTGCTGCGCGAGATGGACGTGACGGCCACAGCCGTTGAGTCTCCGTGGCTTGTTGCGCGACTCGTCCTACTGGGGGTTCACTGAGCAAGCGTACAGGAATCGTTGTTATCCCTGGTCACGGTCCCTTTGAAGACCAGAGACGATGTGGCGCGTTGTACGGTCGTGACCAGGGCTAACAACGGAATTTGCGCTGCTGCTCAGGGAAGCCCTTCTGATGCGAGAAACTTGGCGTGTAACGCCCTGACCTGGAATGCCCACACCTGCTCGATATCGCGTCGAGAGACATGGGGACTGATCCGATACTTCGGAGGCTCGTAGGCCGAGGGGCTCGGGGGGGCCTCAGCTCCAGAGCCGGTCGATTGGCATGACGTGGAGGCGGTCCTCGAAGTTGTAGGACCGAGTCCCGGTATAGAGAGCGACGCCGGCGTGGAAGCTGTCACCGGTCAGGGCCCGCAGTTTGCGGAGGGGTCCGAAGTCGTCGCCTGGCACGCGGCCGGCTGCTTTCACCTCGAAGCCGATGATGGTCCCGTCGTCGCGTTCGATCACCAGGTCGACTTCGTCGCCGTCACGGGTCCGCCAGTGTCCGACGCCCGCCACAGCGTCGGTCCACGAGGTCTGCTTCAGGATTTCTCCGACGACGAACGTCTCGAGGAGATGACCGAGCTCGCTCAGGGCGGCCGGGTCTCGCCGACCGAGCTTGACGGGGGTGAGGCGGAGCAGACGGGCGGCGACGCCGGAGTCGAGGACGTGGAGCTTCGGGCTCGCGGCAGAGCGGGAGCTGAGCGTCTTGCCCCACGCCGGCAGCCGGTGGACGAGGAACACCGCCTCGAGCAGCTGGGTGTAGCTCTCTGTGGTTGTGTGGTCGATACCGATGTTGCGAGCAGCCCGCTCGATGTTGAGAACCTGGGCGGTGTGGCCCGCGAGATGGCCGAGGAGCCTTGCCAGCGCGGTGCTCTGGCGGATCCGGGACAGTTCACGCACGTCGAGTTCCAACTCGACTTTCGCAGGTTTGGGGGTCTCCCGACCTACTTCTGATGCTCGGGTGACCTAGCGGTTCGGGGACGGCTGGTGTTAGCCGCCGCCTTGGTTGGTGAGGGTGCCTTCGGTTGCGCTCTGGGCG
>JAKAQW010000207.1 GCA_021819525.1 Actinomycetes bacterium | reverse complement strand
GCGTTGAACCGGGCGACCTCGTCGGCGCGCACGAGCCGGACGGACAGTTCAGCCCGTGGCGGTCCGAGGTCCCTGCTGCCCATCTACAAGCTTGTACCAGACGGCGACGAGAAACGCCAGTACCGTCACGACGAACCTGGTCAGGTCACTACGTCAACGACTATGAATTCGCCCTGCCACCCGCGGGGACTTCTCCTTGGCCACACGCGGGGACCTCGAAGTGGCCACACGCGAGGACTTTTTCATGGCCATGGACACCATGGAGGTCGTTCGGGCGCCTAACGTACTCGGATGGATTCCTCGACGACGAGCAGGCCGCCAACCCCCTTCACCGCGGCGCCCTCATGTCCAAGCAGCGGAGCGGCCCGAACGTGGGGCTAGCAGAGCTGGCCGTACTGTGCGAACAGTCCATCCCTGGTGTCAATGCCACGGGCAGGCCGGAACGCAGCTTCTCGATGACCCCGCTGCTCAGGGAAATTCGTAAGCTCCCCGACTTCACCGACCTCTTCCCGGCATTCGCCGATCTGGAATCGCACCTCGGGACGAAAGTCGGCCTTCAGGTGCTCGGGCATGTCGTCCGCACCGCCTTCCTCATCGAGCCGGTGGTGCTGCCCGCGGCAACGACGACCCGCTTCAACACGCGATGGGGTCTGACCGACGGCGATCCGCGCTCAGCCGACCCAGCCGACTGCCTGGCGATTGCCAACGTCGTGATCGAGCTACTGATCGAACTCACCACCACTGAGGAAGGAAGGCTCATTCTCGCAGGTGTCGTCAGCCAACGCCTCCTCGCCTACGAATTGCCGGTCGGCTATCGCGAATGGCGCATTCCTATTCACCGAGCGAACAACTTCGCGCTTTTCAACTTTGAGCTTTTGCGGCACGTCGCTGAATTCCGGCTGCTGCTGCTCGATCGGAGCAACCCGTATCGGAATGTGTTCGTTGAGGCCTATAAGCGGAAGATCGCCGTAAAGACGTACCTCACTGATCGCGCCTTGACCGGCGACTACAAGACCAACCGGGAGAAGCGGTGGGAAGCACATCCACAATCCGTCCAGTTCGCCTTGCGCCACGCTTGTTTGGATATAGAGCTCCGTCTGGTCAACCAGATGTGCCACTTCAAAGGTTTCCCTCCGAACCTGCAAACCCTCCTGAGGGAGCGGGACTTGCTGATTCCCACCGACTCCCCGGCCGTATGCCCCGTGACGTTGGCCCCATTCGAGTTCGGCGCCTTCCGCGAGGAAGTGCTCTCACCTACCCAAGGGCGTAGTGAATTTCAAGTGGGTCACCTCGATCCGCTGAAGCTCCAGGGCAACACGTGGGCAGACGGACATCGAGCCGACAACATCGGCTGGATATCTTCAACCGGCAATCGCATCCAGGGAAATCTGTCAGTCGACGCCACGCGCGCAATGTTGGAATCGATCTGGCGCGCCTACCGCCGGGCCGGACTGCTCACCTCACTCGACGAGTAGCGGGTCCTCCTCCGGGATCTCGGTAATTCGACCGATGATCTCAAAGCGTGCTTGTCGAGCAAGTTCGCGCGCTTCTACCCGTTCGTCGATGGCGCGCTTGACCATCGCGCTCACCCGCTCACGAGTCGCACCGTCCCGAGGTATAGGCAGTATCAACTCATGGACCCGGTTGCCCAGGGAATCGATGATGTCCTGGGTGAAGCGCTTGGCGATGATCTGACGGCGGACTGGCGCCGAGGAGAGCGCCGCTAACAACAGGTACGGCGAGAGGTCGTCTTCCTTCAGCACCCGAATTTTGAAGATGTGCGACTGATAGACCATCTTCGTGTCGTACTTCGTGACGAGGGCGCAAGTGCCTACTAGATAAGTGCCGTCGCGCACCATCAAGATGTCGTTCTCGCGAACGTCCTGCTTGCGGGTGTAGGCGGCGTAAACCTCCTCGCTGACCCCGTGTTTCGGATCTAACTTTATCTCCCAGTTAGAAATGTCACTCGTCCGGACGAATGGGATGGTGCCGCCGCCGTACTCGGCGGCTCCAACCTCGTGACCGGTAGTCAAGCTCAGCGTGCCGTTCTGCACTAGGTCACCGAGGCGAATCAGGTCATGAGTATCCGCTAGGGATTCGAGTTCGCGCTCAACTTCAGGGTCGTAGTAGCGCGGAGCGAGGATATCGTCGACGATTGCTTGGTCGTCGACAAGGTAGCCGAGGTGATCTGAGGCCTTAAGCTCGCCTGTGGCTGCGCTGCGCCACCGCTCGGCGACCGTCGGCAGCTCGTTGCGCTCGATCACACGTCCTCTGGAGTCGTTGCCGCACCATCGCACCTCGGCCATGAACACTCGCTGCGCCGGTGCGGCCTGAGGACCGTTACCGTGCCTCTCCATCACAACGAGACAGGTCTTGGTATGCGTGCCACCCTTACCGGAGCTCTTGAACAGTGCTTCGGGCATTCCGATGACGGCCATAATCTTGGCCCTCTCCCGGACCCAGGCGACAACGTGCTGATAGTTGCGTCCAGAGATCAGGCTCTCCGGCACGACGATGCCGATGCGCCCACCGGGACGCACGAGGCGGACGCACCTCTCCACGAAGAGCACCTGCGGCGGCACGGATCTCACTAGGTTCGTCGTCCGGTTGAAGGTGTTGCCCGCGAACTTCCACTGGTGACCAAGGTCGAACCTGGATTGCACGTCTCGGGAGGCGGCCACGATTTTGGCGCCGAAGGGCGGATTGGTGAGCACCACGTCGAAGGTGCCCTCGAGGTCGGCAACCGTAGGCCGGTCGCCGCGCTCGTCACGCCAACCGATGGAATCCGCACACCAGATGTTCGGCGCTTCGAGCGAGAAGAATGCCATACGAATCGTCGCCAGCCGCGCGAGGTATCGGTCCTTCTCGATGCCGTGGATGCGGCTGATACTGGTCGTATCACCGCCGGAGATAGACAAGGAGCGGCGCGCAGCTGCGGCTAGGAAGCCGCCGGTGCCACAGGCCGGGTCAATGATCGACTCGTCTAAGCCAGGCTGCACCAGCTCGATGAGCAGGTTCACCGCTCCGTGCGGCGTGAAGAATTGTCCTTCCTGGCCGCGCATGTCGTTGCCAGTGAAAGCCTCGTAGGCATCGCCGATCAAATCTGCCTCTGCATCTTCCATGCGGATATCGGCGAGGCGCTCATGAAGGTAAACCAAGCCGCGCTCGTCCAGTCCGAAATGCGCGCCGCCATCGAACAACTCAGGAATCCGCTCTACGACCTCACCAAGCGCCTTTCGGTAACTTTCGACGATCGACGCTGGTCGCGAGCCTTGCCGAGGCAGGGCGTTCGTTCGCTCAAGCTGCTGTCGAGCGAACAGGACCCGCAGCACGTCCTCAAGCAAGGCCTCGTCGCGGGTGGCTCCCACAGACTGGCCTGCGAGGTAGTTGCGGATATCGCGGAACGCGGCCCGATGGTCGCCTGGTTCGAGGGCGAAGGCGCCCTGCGTCGGATCTGCGAGGAACGGCATGCGGCCGACCATACAGCGGGGGTGTGTCGGCGTGTCGGACGGCGGCGCACCACCGGTGACCAGGTGCTTCGATCGCTTGCTCGCCAGCGCCCGAAGTCCCGGTCGGTTCCACACGGCGGGCGGTGGCTGCCCACTGTTGCGTGGTGTGGAGTTGGCGATGTTGACGCTGCTCTTCTTCGCCCCAGGCGGCCAGACTGAGCCTGGTGACGTGGAAGACCCCTCGACCCGAGAGTTGATGTAGCGCGTGCCAGCGCAGACGAGGTCGCGCACCTCGCGCTCGCTCCGGCCGGCAAGGATGAGAACGCTGGCAAGCGGTACAGCGTCGACGGCCCTCAGGATCGGCGACCCCGGCGACGGTTGAGCCAGTAGCCCTCCACCGAGACACGGGTGACGAACCGGGCGCCGGAGGAGTCGGTCTCGGGGTCGACCTCGAGCTGGCCGGTGCGGGAGAGGAGGGCGGCGGTGCTGAGGGCGACCGTGAGCTGGCGGGCGGCGGCGGCGAGCTTCATCGAGCGGCGGTGTAGGGACTGAATGCGTTGGTGCTCGGCGCGTAGGGCGTCGGCGGCGTCGGTGCTGAGGTGGTACTGGCGGCTGGTGGGGTGCTGCTCGACGGCGAGCCCGAGCCGACGGAGGGCATGGTAGGCCTCGTGGTACGGAATGCCAAGCTCCTCGGCGAGGTCGGGGAGGAGGATCCGCCCGGCGAGGCGGTCACGGTACGTCCAGACGTCGGACAGCCGGGCGTAGCGGCGCGAGACGCCGGTGGCGTCGGGGATGTTGATGGTGGGGAGGGTGCCGTCGGTCATCCAGCGGCGAGCGGTGGTCGGGTAGATGTCGAGCTCTTGGGCGACGCGTCGGGCGTCGCAGAGTGGGTCGTCGTCGCTGCCGGGGTCGACGAGCCATCCGGCCGCGGCCAAGGTGGCGTCGATGTGGTCGGCCCGTGCTGCGAGGGGGTTGGCGCTCCCCCACTGGGCGTGGCGGATGGTCGGGACCATGAGGGTGCCGATCGACATGGCGATGTGGTGGTCGAGGATCTCGGCGACCTTTCGGAGTGGGGCGACCTCGGGGTGGTCGAGGGTGTAGATGCGCCCGTAGACGTCGTCGCCGGCGCGGTGTCCCATGAACCGGCGCCGCACGGCGTCCTCGATGCCGGCCGTCCACGCCAGGTCGGTGGCGCAGGACTTTCGCAGCAGGTGAGTGGAGACGGCGAAGCCGAGGTGGTCAGCTGAGAGCTGCTCGGCGATGGCGGCTTCGGTGAAGGCGTGGCGGTAGGCGTGCTGGCCGGAGCGGTCGGGGGTCTGGAGCCCGGGGACGAGGCGCGCCGCGGCGTCGACCTGGCCCGTGTCGGGGTCAGTGTGGAAGGCGTCGATGGCGACGCGGATGAGCGCCATGAGCTGCTCGGGGACGACGAGGACGCGGGATCCCGCCGCGGTCTTGGTGGTCTGCTTGTACGGGACGGCCACCACCTGGCCGTGGTCGTCGCGGACGGCGAAGCTACGACCGCCCTGGCCTTGGACGGCGAGCAGGCCGGTGCCGCCGAGGTCGACGACGTCGGAGACGAGTACGCCGAAGGCTTCGGAGATGCGCAGGCCCATGATCCGCTGGAGCCAGAAGGCGAGCTGGTGGACCGGGTGGAGGTGGGAGGCGAGCCGGGCGCACTCGGGGAGGCTGAGCGGCCGGGGCTGGGCCGAGCGCTCGGGGCGGCGGCGGTCGGCCTTGTCGGCTATGGGGGCGTCGAGGCCTTCGGTGGGGTCGAAGCCGGGCGGGAACAGTCCGTTGGCCCGGGCGAAGGCGAGGATGCGGCGCAGCACCCACAGGGCGTCGGTCACGTACCCCTGGGACAGGCCGGCGGGCGCCCGCCGCTTGGCGGTGATGGCGACCGCTGCCGCAGCGGGCACGCGCACCTGGCCGCTCTGGTCGCGATAGGCGCCGGGGAGCTGGCCGGCCCGCCAGCGCCGCCGGGCGGTCGGTAGGCTCACCCCTGCGGCTTTGGCGGCTTGGGCGAGGCTCAGCTCCTCTCCATCGCGGAATGGCCCTCGGACCGGGGGCGGCCCGAGCAGGGTGCCGCTCACCTCGGCGCGGTCGCGCCCGACGAGGTGGAGCAGCCACTCGTGCGCCATGAAGTAGGTGACGTCCGCGACAGTGGCGGTGCGGGGGGCGAACCAGGGGACGAGGAACCCTTCGACGATGCGCCGGACCCGTTCGGCGCGTTCGGGGCCGCCGCGGCGCAGGTCCTCGTAGGCGGCGGCCATCCAAGCTCGGGCGAGCGAGGCGACGTCGGGCTGCAGGCGGGGCGGCTCGGTCGGGCGGGGCTTTGGCCGAGCTGACCTGGTGGTGCGGAACCGGGCGGGGTCGGGGATCCGCTCGCCGGCCCGGGCGGCGGCGACGGCCTGGGTGAGCCACGCCCGGGCGTCGGCCTGGCTGGCGAAGGGCTCCTCGCGACGGCGTCGCACCCCACCGAGTTGGGGGACGCTCCAGGGAGTTGGTCAAAGTCGCAGCGCTGGATGATCGACGTGCTGCGGCCGAGCGTGCCGTGGAGGAGCCGCAGGGGCGGAGACGCACCGCTGGTCCACGACGAGCGGTGATCGCTGCTCGTGATCG
>JAKAQW010000206.1 GCA_021819525.1 Actinomycetes bacterium | reverse complement strand
GTGGTGCGGTGCAGTAGGTGCAGTAGGTGCAGTAGGTGCAGTAGGTGCAGTAGGTGCAGTAGGTGCGGCGCGGTGAGAGGGGAGCGGGTCCGCTCGCGTGGCTGGCGCGCCGTGCAGGGCCAGGCGCCGCGTCGGGCACCGTCGGGATACCGGCGGCGCCCACGGGCCCAGGAGCCGAACGACCTCGTCGACGGTGTCCTCGGCCATCAGGCGGTAGGTCGTGAGCTTGCCACCGGTGACGGTCACCACGCCGCTCGAGGACGTCATGACTTGGTGCCGGCGAGACAGGTCGGCGGTGCGTTCGCTGGCTCTTCGAGCTCGGCGGCTGGTGGGCAGCCGTCTGGTGGGCAGCCGTCTGGTGCTGGCGCTGGCGCTGCGACTGCCACTTGCGCCGGGGTCCAGCAGGGGGCGCAGCCCTGCCCACACCCCGGTCACCTCGTGGCGCTCGATGGCTGCCGTGGTGGCTGCGTTCACCGCGTCGAGGAGGTAGTCGACGTCGTCTGCGGTACAAGCGGGCCGGTCGAGCGGTCCGTCCCACGCCGTGTCGGTGGTGCCGACGTAGGTGTCCTCCCCGTCGGCCCACGGCACCACGAAGATGGAGCGCCGATCTCCAGGCACCGGGAGCACGGCGGCGATATCGGCGGGAAGGCGGTTGCTCGGCACTGTCACGTGCACACCTTTGGCGGGCCGGGTGGTGCGGGTGTGGCTGCCTTCGTCGAGGGAGCGAACCTCGTCGGCCCACACGCCGGTGGCGTTCACCACCACCCTGGCGCGGACCTCCATCTCGTCGCCGTGCCGGGGCCGTACGACCGCCCCGGTCACCGCACCGCCGCCGTCGTGGCGCAGGGACACTGCCTCGGTGTAGTTGGCCGCCACGGCACCGAAGTCGACCACTGCCGTGCGGACCACGGCCAAGGTGAGCCGTGCGTCGTCCACGCGGGCGTCGAAGTACACGAAGCCGGCAACGAGCCGGTCGGTGCGTAGAGCGGGGAGATGGCCCAGCGCCTCGGCCTGGCTGATGCGCCGGTGCCAGCGCCCGATCCGCCATCCGCCGGTCACGTCGTACAGCCATAGCGCGGTGGCGTAGGCCCTCGCCAGACCGGCGTTCACCACCCCGTTGCGACCGAACAACGGGATGAGGAACGGCAACGGCGTCACCAGGTGCGGCGCGTTGCGCAGCAGCCGCTGGCGTTCGTGGAGCGCCTCGTAGACCAAGCGGACGTCGCCGTGCTGCAGGTAGCGCAGACCGCCATGGACCATCTTGGAGGACTTCGACGACGTCCCCGAGGCGAAGTCGTGCCGTTCGACCAGGGCCGTGCGCAGCCCACGGGCTGCCGCGTCGAGCGCCACGCCGGCCCCGGTGATCCCGCCACCGACCACCAAGACGTCGAACTGCTGCGCTGCCAGCCGGCTGAGCGCGCGCCGCCGATCGAACGGCGTCTCGGTAGGTGACGGCCTGGTCGGCACGACGCTCAGCCTGCCACACTGCCTGGTCGGCACTGCCTACCGGCTGGTCGGCACTGCCTACCGCCTGGTCGGCACCGCCTGCCGTGTGGTCGGCACCGCCTACCGCCTACCGCCTACCGCCTACCGCCTACCGCCTACCGCCTACCGCCTACCGCCTGGTCGGGTGGTCGGGTGGCGCAGGTCCCGACGGCTCGCGGGCCCCGGAGCATATCGGGTGCGTCGGACCTGTCGAGGAGCGCAGGGAGTCGAGGGAGGTCGGGTCCGTCGAGGGAGCGCCGGCCAGCCTGGTGCCGGGAAGTGCCGGCGAGCCGGGGACTTCGGCCAGCCGGGTGCCGGGGAGGACCGTGCTGTCAACGAAAGTGAATGTCAACAAACAATCGGTGTTGATTGCTCGAGCGAGCTGGTAGACTGGACCCGTGCACCGCCCCGGCGAGCTGGTCGACGTCTTCCGAGCCCACGGTCGAAAGGTCACGCCCCAGCGCCAGTGCATCTTCGGTGTTCTCTACGGCGACACCTCCCATCCGACAGCCGACGCCGTGTACGAGGCGGCCCGTCGCCAGGTGAGCACCATCTCGCTCAAGACCGTCTATCAGACGTTGCACGAGCTGGTGGCCTTGGGTGAGGTGGCTGCATTGGACCTCGGTACGGGGACCACCCGGTTCGATCCGAACGTAGACGCCACGCACCACCACCTGGTCTGCCGGGCATGTGGCAAGGTGAGCGATCTCCACGCCGATTTCTCGGCGGTGCGGGTGCCAGCTGGACAGGCTGCCGGCTTCGAGGTGGGAGCTGCCGAAGTGGTGTTCCGAGGACGGTGCTCCAGCTGCGCGATATCGGCGGTCGGAGCCGAGGCGGCGTCCGGCATGGCGGCATCTGGCGCGGCGTCCGAGGCGGCCTCCGACATGGCGGCGCCCGGGGCAGTGGTGACCGGGGCGACGGCATCGGGCGCGGCATCCGAGATGGCGGCGTCCGGGGCAGTGGCGCCCGGCTCCGGACCGACATCCCGGAGGGTGGCGTCCGAGGCGGCGGCGTCGTAAGCGGCGCGGCGGCGTCGGCGGCGGGATCGGATCTTGCACCCTGCAGGAAAGAAAGAAAATACGACAACGAGGAGGAACGGCATCGTGGCCGAGCTCAAAGGATCCAAGACGGAGACGAACCTGAAGACGGCGTTCGCCGGCGAGAGCCAAGCGAACCGTCGCTACCTGTACTTCGCCCAGCACGCCGACGTGGAGGGCCAGCCCGACGCCGCGGCGCTCTTCCGCTCGGTGGCCGAGGGGGAGACCGGCCATGCCTTCGGGCACTTCGACTTCCTGAAGGCAGTAGGCGACCCGGTCACCGGCGCTCCGGTGGGCACGACAGTCGAGAACCTGAAGTCGGCCATCGAAGGCGAGACCTACGAGTACACCGAGATGTACCCCGGTTTCGCCCGCACGGCCCGGGACGAGGGCTTCGACGAGGTGGCAGAGTGGTTCGAGACCCTCGCCCGTGCCGAGAAGAGCCATGCAGGACGGTTCACCCAGGGGCTGGCCAGCGTCTCGTGAGCCAGCGCCACGCGACGGCCTGGTGAACGTGCCAGGTGAGCTCGGCTCGCCGGACTGTCCGCTGCGACGGTCCGGCGAGCCTGCTTCGCGCCGTGGCCCGAAGACACGAGCCGGTCCCGCAGTGGCTGGCACGACCCCGCCGGCCCAGCAGCCACTGGTCCGGTTCTTCGCACGTCATGGCTGGGCACGACAGCGACGGGGCCGGTTCCTCTGGCCGAGAACCTGTGGAGGAAGGACCGACATTGAACCGCCAACTGACCCTCGACGACATCCTGGACCTGCGGGCGTACGAGCGTGAACGTGACGCGCTGCGCCAGCAGGTCATCGCCCTCAAGCGTCGACGTCGGGTAGCGGTGGGCCCGGTAGTGACCTTGCTCTTCGAGAACCGCGAGACCATCCGGTTCCAGATCCAGGAGATGGCCCGGGCCGAGCAGATGACGACCGATGCCGCCGTCGAGGCCGAGCTGCGGGCCTACAACCCGCTCATCCCCGAGCCGGGGCACCTGTCGGCCACCTTGTTCATCGAGCTGACCGACGAGGCCCAGCTCCGGCACTGGCTGCCACGGCTGGTCGGGATCGAGTCCGCCGTCGAGCTGCGCACCGCGGATGGGACCCCTCTGGCGTGCCGGCCTGAGACCGAGCACGAGTCCCAGCTCACCCGGGACGACGTGACGGCCGCGGTGCACTACGTCACCTGGTCCTGCACGCCCGACGAGGTGGCGGCGCTGGCCCAGGGGGAGGTGACGCTCGCCGTGGTACATCCCGAGTACCGCTACGAGGCTGCGTTGCCGGCCGACACCTTGGCCGAGCTCCTGGACGACCTGCGGGGCTGACGGGCCAGGCTGACCTGCGTGGACGACCGGCGGGGTTGACCATCGGGGACGACCTTCGTGGACGACCGGCGGGGCCGGCCTACGTGGCGGGCCTACTGGTCGACCAGCGTGGACGGCCTGCGGGCTGAGCTGCGGGGCTGACCTACGGGTCGACCAGCGTGGACGACCTGCGGGGCTGATCACCGGGGCTGGCCTGGCCAGTCTCGACCTGCCGTGCACCTCGTGATCGACCATCAGAGCCTCCGGAGGGGGCTGGCGCCTTCAGGCGTCGGTGCAGCCATGGAGGCCACCGCGGGTGGTCGCGAGACAGCCCGTTTGTCACCGAGCCGCACCACGGGTGGCTCGGTCCGTGCTCACGGTGCGGATCTCCTGCTAAATCGCGTTTGGGGTCTGGACACCGAGGCAGCCATCGGTCATACTTGTCGTTCCGCCGAGCGTGGTGACGGGCCGCTGCCTGCTGCCCGCTGACCGCATCGGCGCCACACCCGCGACGACACGGGCTGAGCGCCCGAGGATGTGATCCCGATGACCGCCGTTCCGACCGCCACCTGGCGCAAACGAGCCGCCTGCCGGGGCATCGACCCCGAGGTCTTCTACCCGGTCTCCGACGAGGAGGCCGACGAGGCCAAGGCTATCTGCGCAGGGTGCCAGGTTCGTCAGGCGTGCTTGGAGCACGCGCTGGCCCATCGCGAGCGCGAGGGTGTCTGGGGCGGAGCTTCGGAGCGCGAGCGGCGTCGGATCCTGAGGCAGCGGCGGAAGTCTGCCTGAGCCGGTGCTGGCCTGGGGTGACGAGCCACCGCCGGGGCAATAGCCTGCCGGTCATGGACTTCTCCCTCCCTCCCGAGCTCACCGAGCTGCAAAGCACCGTCCGGCGTCTGGCCCAGGACCGGGTCAAGCCCCGAGCACGGGCCATCGACCAGAGCGGGGAGTACCCCCAGGATCTGTTCGAGGTGTTCCGCGACGCCGACCTGCTCGGCCTGTGCATCCCCGAGGCCTACGGCGGATCGGGTGCCGGGATCTTGGGGCTCACCATCGCCATCGAGGAGGTGGCGAAGTACTCGAACGCGGCCGCGCTCATGCTCCTGCTCACCAGGCTCCCCACCGGCCCGGTGCTGATCGCCGGATCCGAGGACCAGAAGCAGCGCTACCTCCCGGGGATCGCCAGCGGCAGCGCTCGGGCCGGGTTCGGGCTGTCGGAGCCGCAGGCCGGATCCGACGTGGCGGGCATGCGCACCCGGGCCGTACCCGATCCCGACGCGCCCGGTGGCTGGGTGCTCACCGGGACCAAGTGCTGGATGTCGGGAGTGAGCGAAGCCGACTGGTACACGGTCTTCGCCAAGACGGGCGACCCGGCCAGCCGGGCCCACGACGCCATCTCCGCCTTCATCGTGGAGCGGTCGTGGCCCGGGGTATCGGTCGGACGTACCGACCGGAAGATGGGCGTGCGCGGGGTGGACACCGGGGAGCTGCTCCTCGAGTCGGTCCGAGTCCCCGCCGCGAACGTGATCGGCGAGGTCGGCGGCTTCCGCCTGGCGATGCTGGGGCTCAATGCCATGCGGCCCGTCGTCGCGGCCCGGGGCATCGGGCTGGCCGAGAGCGCCCTCATGTACGCCACCGAGTACGTGCAGCAGCGGCCGGCGTTCGGGAAGACCATCGCCGACTTCCAGGGCATCCAGTGGGAGCTGGCCAAGTGCGCGGTCGACGTGGAAGCGGCCCGGCTGCTCACGTACCGCTCGGCCTGGCTCGCCGACCAGGGCAAGTTCACCCGAGAGTGGGTCCCGTTCCTGTCGATGGCCAAGTACTACGCCACCGAGCTGGCTGTGCGGGCCTCGGGCCTGGCCGTGCAGATGCTCGGGGCGGCGGGCTACATGGAGGATCATCCCGTCGAGCAGTGGTACCGCGACGCCAAGCAGCTCACCATCGTCGAGGGCACCAGCCAGGTGCAGCTCGGCCTGATCGCCCGGGGTCTTCTGGACCACGACCTGTGGTGGGATTGACCGGGGCCGCGGGCGACGTGCCCGGGGACTTGGGCACCGTGCCTGGGGACTTGGGCACCGTGCCCGGGGAGGACGGCACGACGAGCAGCGGCGACGAGGGGCCGCCGATCTCTTTCGACGACATCGGCGGGTGGCCTGCTGTCCTCGGACGGCTCCTCGCCGGTGACGAGCTGCGTCCCGACGAGGCCGAGGTCGTGTTGGGCCAGATCCTGATCGGCGCTGCGACATCGGCACAGATC
>JAKAQW010000205.1 GCA_021819525.1 Actinomycetes bacterium | reverse complement strand
ATCCGCCGGGCGGCGACCCGTTGCAGCGGGCGGGCACGAGCACGTCGGGCAGTCGCGGGCCTCCCGGTTCCTCCGGCAGATCCGTCGAGCGCCGCTGGACCCCGTGGTGGCCCTGCCGCCGGCGTGGCGATCCCTGGCCCGCGCGCTGGGTGGGACAGCTCCGATGTGGGTGCGCACCGGGCCGGCCACGGCAGCAGCCCTGGCCGCCGCCGGACGACCGGCAGCAACCGTCGGCCGCGTGGTCCACCTGGCTCGGCGGCCCGACACGAGCCCGAGGGGAGCCGCGCTCGTCGCCCATGAGCTGGCCCATGTGGTCGCTTCCGGGCCTCCCGGTGTCGCCCGGCCCGGCGAAGCCGGACCCGACCCGCTCGCTGCGGCCTGGAGAGCCCCCGCCGGCCAGCCGCCGAAGCGGACCGGCACGGCGGGCCTCGGGGCCGGCGCACACCTGGTGCGCCAGGAGAGCCGAGGTCCGGCGCATCTCCCTGCCACCAGCGTGCGTTTCTTCCACGACGACGTGCACGACGCCGAGGAGCACCGGGCCCGCCAGGTCGGCACGCTCGTCCAACACATGATGGCCACCGACGCGGCCGTGATGCCCTCCGCCGCGACAGCGCCGGCGAGGCGGGTTTCAGGCAGTGCCCGACCCGGTGAGCGCTTGGGACGCTTGCTGCTCGACGATCTGCGGCGCGAGCCCACCGGGACGGGATCCGCCCTGACGCCACCGTCGGGGCCGAGCGCCCGGCGGGATCCCGCTGCCCGGCCGGGCCCGGCGACCTCCGGCCTGCTCGGGGCAGGAGCTGGCGCCCAGGGGCTGCTCGCGAGCGTGGCACGCGCTCGTTCGCGCACTGACGGGGACGGCGGGCCCGCCGCCGGGCTGCGCCAGCTGGCCGGGAGATCGACGAGCGGACCCGCCCCTTCTGCCGGCGAGACCGGCAGCGGTGGCCCTGCCGCGGGCATCGGGCGGTGGGGTGGCGGCGGGGATCGAGGTGGAGCGCTCGACGCGTTGCCGGCGCCGCCCGGCGGGTCACCCGCGCTCGCTGGGCTGCCCGGTCCCGCCGGCTCGCGCCTCCCCGTGGTGGCGACCGGTTTCGGGCGGTGGTCGAGCGGTGTCGGCTCCTCCGGCACCGGTCACGTCGTCTCGTGGAAGGGAGGATCTGCAATGGAACCCGCCTCGCCGCTGATCGAGGGGTCCACCGCCCCCGTGGCCGCCGAGCTGGTCGACTGGATCGTCGAGCAGGTCGAACGCCGGGTGCTGGCCGAGCTGGAGCGCCGGGGCCGGCGCCATGCGCCGGGGGTGTTCTGACCGTGTGCGCCGCCAGCGACACCAAAGCGTTCCTGGAGACCGAGAGCAGCGCGCGCATCCCCTGCTTGTTCAACCCGGCCGAGCTGGTCCTCAACCAGGCGAACGGGTGGGCAGCCGACGTCATGCCTGGCCGGGGGGTGCCCACCTTGCGCTACACCGGGGCCGGGTCGGGTCAGCTGCGCCTGACGCTGTTCTTCGACACCACCGACAGCGGAAAGCCGGTCACCACCTACACCGCCCAGATCGTGGGGCTGATGGAGGTGGACAGCAAGCTGCCCGGTGCCAGTGCTGCCACGAACAACGCCCGACCGCCATGGGTGATCTTCCACTGGGGCGACTTCCACTCGTTCAAAGCCGTGGTGTCGTCGCTGGATCTCACCTTCGAGTACTTCAGCTCCTCGGGAACCCCCCTGCGAGCCCGAGCTTCCATGGTGCTCACCCAGTACCAGGAGGACATGGCCTTCGGTCCGCAGAACCCGACGTCGGGCACGCCCCGGCCGCACCAGGTGCACCGGGTGCAGCCTGGCGAGACCCTGGACCGCATCGCCGCGCTCCACCTCGGCGACGCCACCCAGTGGCGCAGCATCGCCGCGGCGAACGGCATCGAGGATCCGCTGGCGTTGCGGCCGGGCACCGTGCTCGCCATCCCGGGACGCTTCTGATGCGTGCTTCGAGCGGCCGCCTGCGACCGGAGCGCTCGGGAGCCCACCGGTGAGTGACGTCGCCATCGCCCCGAGCATCACCTTGGGCGACAGCGCCCTGTCGATCACATGGCAAGCTGCGCTGCTGGAGGTGCGGATCGACCGGCAGCTGAACGTGCCCAGCCGGGTGACGCTGCGCTTCCTCGATCCGGGCTACAGCCTGCTGCAGAGCCAGGTTGCCGCGCTCGGTAAGGCGGTGCGCGTCGTGGACCCCCGCCAGAGCAGCCTGGTCCTCGTCGACGCCGAGGTGACCGCCATCGCCTGCGAGCAGCGTCCCGGCGAGCAGCCCGAGCTGCTGGTCGAGGCCCACGACCGCAGCCACCGCCTGGGGCGGGCCACCCAGGCCAGCACCTACACGTCGATGTCCCCCGGGCAGGTCGTCGAGAGCCTGGCGGAGAAAGCCGGGCTCTCCGCCTCGGTCACCGCATCGGGCGAGACCATGGAGTACCTGCTGCAGGTGGACTCCGACCTCGGGCTGCTCGGCGAGCTGGCCCGCCGCCAGGGGTGCGACTGGTGGGTGGACACGAGCGCCACGCTGCACTACGGGCAGCCGTCGTCGTCGAAGACGGTGTCGCTCACCCTCGGCGACGATCTGCTGTCGTTCTCGGCGCGGGCGTCGGGCCAGCGGCCCGACTCGGTCACCGTCGACGGGTGGGACCGCGACAGCCAGAGCGTGGTGTCGGGCTCCGCCACGCAGCCGTCGACGGCGGTGATGGCGTCGAGCACGCTGGCGTCGATGGTGAGCAATCCGGGCTCCGCGTTCGGTAGCGCCGCCTTGCACACCAGCGCGCTCGGCGCCCAGACCGCTGGGGAGGCGACCCAGCTCAGCCAGGCCATCTTGAACCGCCAGGCGGCCGCGGCGGTCGAAGCCAGCGGTGTGCTGGCCGGCGACGGCCGGATCGAGCCGGGCATGGTCGTCGACGTGAGCGGGGCCGGACCGCTCAGCGGGACCTACCCGGTCACCGCGGTGGAGCACGTCTACCGGCCGGGGCGGGGATATCGGACCCGGTTCACCTGCGGCGACCGCCAGCCCACCGGGCTGGTGACCACCTTGGGCGCAGGGGGCGGCGCCGGTCTCGGCACCTCGGTCGTGTCCCACGCCGGGCTCACCGTCGGCCAGGTCACGAACATCAACGACCCTGCCAACAAGGGGCGGGTGAAGGTCCAGTTCCCCGGTCTGAGCGGGAACGAGGAGAGCGCCTGGGCGCGCATCGCCGTGCTCGGCGGCGGTGTGCAGCGAGGAAACGTCTTCATCCCCGAGGTCGACGACGAGGTGCTCGTGGCCTTCGAAGGTGGCGACACCCGCGCCCCGGTGGTGATCGGCGGCCTCTACGGCCAGAAGTCGACCATCCCCACACCCGACATCGCCGACGGCAAGGTGCAGAAGCGCCAGATCGCCTCGCGTCTCGGGCACACCGTGTCCATCTTGGACGGCACCTCGCCGGCCACGGAGGCCATCGAGCTGACCTTGGCCGGCGGGAACAGCTCCATCCACCTCGGCAAGGACAAGCTGGCCATCACCGTGCCGAGCGGCACGCCGGTGTCGATCACCGCGGGGAGCTCCTCGCTGCAGATCGCCAACAGCGGCG
Source organism: Actinomycetes bacterium (assembly GCA_021819525.1). Classification (GTDB taxonomy): domain Bacteria; phylum Actinomycetota; class Acidimicrobiia; order Acidimicrobiales; family UBA8190; genus JAKAQW01. Next base: position 2,488 of record JAKAQW010000205.1, on the reverse strand, counting down.
CCGTCACCTTGCAGGGATCCACCATCAGCATCAAGGCCGAGCAGCAGCTCCAGCTCCAGGCGCCGTCGGTGAGCGTGAGCGCCGACACCTCGTTGTCCCTCGAAGGTCAGGTCTCCGCGGCGCTGAAAGGGGCGCAGGTGCAAGTCCAGAGCGAGGGACCTGCCTCCATCACCGGCACGCCGGTGTCGATCAACTGATGGGATCGCGCTGATGGACTCCTACCTGCCCAGGCCACTGCCCGACGGGGCGGTCGCCGATCCGTCGTTCACCGGCCGGGGTCTGCGCTTCCCGCTGGGCGTCGATGCCCGAGGGACGCTGGCGTTTGCCGAAGCCGGCGAGGGCACCGACAGCGCCATCAGGGTGGTGCTGTCCACCGCACCCGGCGAGCGGGTCATGCGCCCGGCGTTCGGCTGCAAGATCTGGGATCTGCTGTTCGAGCCGGTGAACGCCAACACGCTCGGCCTGATGGCCCAGGCGGTGCGCGAGGCGCTTGCCCAGTGGGAGCCGCGCATCGAGGTCGAGGACGTGGTGGTGGAGCCGGACCGCTACGACCAGGCCCTGGTGCACATCCGCGTCGCCTACCGCATGCGCACCACGAACGACCGGCGCAACCTCGTCTACCCGTTCTACGTCATCCCCCGTGAGGAGCTGTAGTGCCCCTGCCTACCCCCGAGCTCGACGACCGGTCGTTCCAGGACATCGTCGACGAGGCCAAGCGGCTGATCCCCCGGTACTGCCCGGAGTGGACGAACCACAACCTCTCCGACCCCGGCGTGGCCCTCATCGAGCTGTTCGCCTGGATGAGCGAGATGATCATCTTCCGGCTGAACCAGGTGCCCGACCGGTTGTACACCAAGTTCCTCGACCTGGTGGGCATCGTGCCCTTCGCCCCGTCGGTGGCCCGCAGCGACCTGACCTTCTGGCTGTCCACCGTGCTCGACCATCCGGTGGTGGTGCCGGCCGCCACCACCGTCGTCACGGCCCGAGCGGTCGGATCAGAAGACGAGATCGCCTTCTCCACCGTGGAGGACCTGGTCATCGCCCCACCCGAGCTGGTGTCGGCGAAGACGGCGCAGGCCGCCGACGACCAGCGCTTCGTCGACGTCTGGGACGACCTGCGCTTCGAGGGCAGTGAGGTCCGCTGCTTCACCTCGGACCCGCTCTCCCCCGGCGACGCCTGCTACCTCGGGTTCGCCGCCGACCTGGCCGGCGCGGTGGTGCGCCTCACGCTCCAGGCCTCCATCGAGGGGATCGGCGTGGATCCGCTCGACCCGCCGCTCACCTGGGAGGCCTGGTCCGGCGAGGGGTGGCTGGCGGCGGCGGCCCACGGGGACACCACCGGCGGGCTCAACCGGGACGGGGAGATCACCCTGGGGCTGCCGCCGGTCATGGCTCCTTTGACCCTGGGCGGGACCCGTGCCTACTGGGTGCGGGTCCGGCTGCTCGCACCACGCCCCGGGCAACCGAGCTACCAGGCCACTCCCCGCCTGGGCAGCGTCCGAGCCGACACGGTCGGCGGGACGGTGGCCGCCGAGCATGCGAGCGTGGCCGGCCCCGAGACGGTGGGTCGCAGCGACGGCAGCCCCGGCCAGAGCTTCACTTTGCGGCAACGGCCGGTGCTGCCTCGCCAAGCGGAGGAGCGGATCCGGGTGGTGGGGGTGGACCGGGCCGAGGCGTGGACCGAGGTGCCCGACTTCGCCGAGTCGGGGCCCACCGACCGTCACTACACCATCGACGGAGCGAGCGGCACCGTCACCTTCGGCCCGGCGGTGCGCTACGCCGACGGCAGCAGCCGCCAGCATGGTGCCATCCCCCCCGACGGGGCGGAGATCGTCATGGACCGCTACCGATCCGGCGGCGGCGCGGCCGGCAACGTCGGCGCGGGCACCCTGAGCGTGCTGCGCAGCAGCATCGCCTACATCGACCGGGTCACGAACCTGGCGCCGTCTTCGGGGGGGGTGGACGCCGAGACACCGGCGAACGCCAAGCGCCGCGGACCGATGAGCTTGCGCACCGGGCAGCGGGCGGTGACCGTGCGGGACTTCGAACGCCTCACCGCCGAGGCGTCCTCGGAGGTCGCCCGGGTGCGCTGCCTGGCTCCCGAGCACCCGAGCGAGCCGGTGCGCCTGCTCGTCGTGCCCGGGGTCCACGGCCGTCCCGACGAGCACCGCCTCGACGACTTCGCCCTCTCGGAGCTCCTGGTGAGCGCCATCACCGACCACGTGGAGCCTCGGCGGCTGCTCGGCACCACGGTGGACATCGGCACGCCCTACTACCAGGGGGTGTCGGTGGCGGCGCTGGTCCAGGCGCTGCCGGGCCGGCCGGCGACGCTGGTGCGCCAGCGGGCGCTCGACGTCGTGTACCGGTACCTCGACCCGCTGGTGGGAGGGGCGGACGAGTCGGGGTGGCCGTTCGACGCCGACCTGAACGCGTCGGCGTTGGCCGAGCTGCTCGAGGCGGTGGAGGGCGTGGAGCGGGTGGAGGAGGT
>JAKAQW010000036.1 GCA_021819525.1 Actinomycetes bacterium | reverse complement strand
GAGCGCCGAGTCTCCGAGGGCCAAAAGCCCCTGGTTGCGCTGTCGGCGCTCCGCCACGTTGGCCTTCTTGCGAGCGGTGGCCGTCGACTTGTCGTCACCTTCGATGGGCTTGAACGCCTCGTCGGGGATGCCTTCTGCGATGAGGCGTGGGTTGGTGCCGATGAGCCCGTTCCCGCAGACGACGTGGTGGTCGAGGAAGCTGAGCGGCAGGCCCGGTTCGACGGCATCGAGCCAGAGGTTCACCTTGGCGAGCTCGGCCGCCATCGGGTTGAGATCGATCCCGTAGATGCAGCGCCCGACCACCTGACGGAGGGCGTGGCGGATCGCTTGCGGCGTCGGGTTCAGCTCGCCAGTCTCCACCGAGGCGAGCCGGGCCGCGATGCGCCGGGCCGCGGCGGTCAGGAAGTGTCCGGAGCCACACGCCGGGTCGAGGACCGTGATGGACAAGATGGCCGCCTGGGGTTCGGGAGCACCCTCGGCCTCTTCGAGTAGGGGATCGAGTGCCTCGTCGAGGAGCGCGGTGATGAGGCTGGTCGGCGTGTAGTAGCTCCCGGTCGACTTGCGCTCGTTGCCGGCCACGGCGAAGAGCTCGAAGCGTGCCGCGTCGGTCTCGATGCGGGGGTGGAGCTCGAGGAGGCTCTCGTAGACGCTGCCGAGCTCCTCGGGGCCGAGGTTCGCGAAGTCGACGCGCTGGAGTGCCCGGTCCTGCTCGGTGTAGGCCAGGTGGCGTACGGCCTCGAGGAGGTCGTTGTTGGAAAGGGCTGCGGCGTCGAGGTCGGGGCAGGCGTCGGGTGACCAGAGGAACGACCCGAGTGCGGGGACGCCGATCTCGGCGATCCCGTTGGCGCCCAGCGCCACGAACACGGGGGCAAGGGATTCGAGCAGGTCGGAGTGGCGGGTCCCACGGTGGCGTCGGGCGTGGTCTCGTATGCGCCCGAGGGAGTAGTAGCGGGCGTAGTGCTGGCGAGCCTGGTCGCTCGTCGCCGGTGGATGGAACAGGTCGCGATCTTCGGCCACGAGAAGGAACACGAGCCGGTAGACGAGGCGGAGCACCTGGCGGTGGTAGTCCTCGACGCTGAGCTTGCCGTCACGGAGCCGTTCGCGTAGTTCGCCATTGCCGGGATGGGCGAGGAAGCCGCTGCCGAGCACCGTGATCGCCTTCTCGAACCCGGTCCGCAGCGTGTCGAGGGCTCGTACGCCTTGCTGGCGTGCTTCGCCGATCCAGCGTTCCAGCCAGCACTGCTCTGGCTGGTCTGCCTCGAAGCGGCTCTCGTGGCAGACCATCCACAGCACGGCGAAGTCGGTGAAGACCTGGCCGGCGAACATTGCTTCGAGGTCGAACTCGACGTAGGAAGCCCGCGTGAGGCTGGTGTTGTCGCGAAGGATGCGGAGGCGCCTGCCGTTCGACAGGATCGCCCAGAGGTGGTCCTCGGAGCGGTTGAGGAGCTCTTGGACCATGGAGGACGGGGCAGCGGTGGCGGCGCCGGCCACGCCTTTGGTGCGTCGATCGAGCTCGACGTCCGCGCCGAGGAGGTGGATGGGGACCGCTCCCCAAAGATGCGAGATCGGGTACTCGCGCCCGGTGACGGTGATCGCACTCGCACGTTGGAGCCGTCCGAAACCGAACTCGGCGAACAGCGGCAGCAGCCAGCGTTCACGGGTGACGGTCGTCGCCCGCTCGCCGGCGGGGAGCTTGGCGAGCTCGTTTGCGAACGTGGTCCAGGCGCCCTGGAGCTCGGTCCAGGACCGGTTGATGGCATCGCGAAGGCGTCGCCCGGAGACGAGGTGGTAGTCGTCGGGGCTGGTCCCCGAGAGGCTGTTCGGCTGGCGGGCGAGGCGTGCGAGCAGGTCGGAGGAGAGCAGACCGCCCTCGGTGGTGATGGTGGCAAACGGGCTGCGGGGGGCCATGTCAGGCGGGCAGGTAGAGGTAGATGCCGAGGACGTCGACGGGGAGGTGGGCGGTGACGGTGACGCGCGACGAGGCTCCGGCGTCGCGCCGTACTCGCCGATGGATGGCGGCCAGCTCTTGGGCACGCTCGGTGGCCTGGTGCTCGAGGGCTGGTGCCAGCAGGTCGGCTCGCTCGACGATGTGACCGATGAGCTGGGCGCGCTGCTCTGGTGCGACGTTGCCGGCCGGCGGGACCGAAAGAAGCGCCTCGGCGGCGTCGGGCCCGAGCCAGGTCGCCGACGTTGGCGCGCCGGAGAAGGCGACGAGGCTGAGATCTTCGGCAAGCAGCTGTTCGTCGGTTCCCCCTCGCCTTGCGACGGCGAGGTCGAAGCGGTGGCGGAGAACAAGGACGGTGGTTGCCACCTCGACAGCGGTGGTGCGGATGGCTCCGCAGCGAGCCGCGGGGCTCGGGGCGTGGGAGTCGAGGGCGGTGTCGAGGAGGTAGCCGGCCAGGCCGGCGACGAGCCGGTGGGTCCGTGACAGGTAGGTCTCGCCTGCCCGAAGCGTCGGCTGGTAGCGCCCGACGAGCGTTTCGGCATCGGTGCCGAGCAGGTCCCGGGCGGCGCGTGGGAGCCCGGCGAAGGTCAGCCGCACCGGGTCGGCGACCAGGCTCGTCCCGTCGCCGCCGACCGTGCCGCCGAGGGCAAGGACGGCGTCGCGGACGAAGCGGGCGACGTCGGAGGCGCTTCCGATCGCGGAGCGCACGGCAGCGAGCTCGGCGCCGACCTCGTCGGTCGAGATGGTGTGGTGCGCGTATCGGGTTCGCGAGCGCTTCTCTTTGTCCGCGGCCCGGTCCCACTCGGCGAACAGCGTCTCTTGGACCGCTCGGACCGGCGCGGCGAACAGGCTGAGCTGGCGGTTGTCGGGGGTGAAGAGCCGCTCGAACACGCTCTCGATGAACTCGTCGTTGCTGCCGGGGACCGGGATGGAGATGCCGAGCTCGGAGCGGATCTTCTTGTGCTTGCGGAGCAGGACCTCGAGCACGATCTCGTCGATGACGTTGTCGACGCCGTAGACCGTGGCGACCTTGACCGACGTCGACGGCTGGCCGTAGCGGTCGACGCGGCCCTCGCGCTGTTCGAGCCGGGTCGGGTTCCACGGCAGGTCGTAGTGGACGACGGCGTCGAAGAGCTCTTGAAGGTTGACGCCCTCGGACAGACAGTCCGTGGCGACGAGGACCCGACGAGCGGAGCCCCCGAGGTCGGCGACCCGCGCCTCGCGCTCGGCGGGGGGAAGGACCCCGGTGACGCTCTCGACCGCTATGGCCGAGCCGAGCGCTTTCGCGAGGTGCTCGGCGACGTAATCGGCGGTCGGGATGAACCGGCAGAAGACGATCGGGTTGTAACCCTCGCCGAGGAGCTGGCGGACGAGCCGGGTGGTGTGGGCGAGCTTGGCGTCCTCGCTGCCGGCAAGCCGGTCGGCCTGATCGGCAAGGGCCCGCAGCCGTCGACGTTCGGTCCTCCCTGTGTCGCCAGTGCCGTCCGCGCCGCCAGTGCCGTCTGCGTCGGGGTCGGGATCTGCTCCTGGGGTGGCGTCGGGGCGGCCAGCGTCGTCCGCGTCGTCTTGATCCAAGACGCTGCGCCGGCCGACGTCGTCGGCCTCTTCGATCGTGGTGGTCGACGCGGGTGCCGCACGGTTGCGCAGCGTGGCTGCCGCAGCTGCGGGGCTCGACGCCAGGCTGCGCAGCAACCCAAGCACGCTCCACCACCGCACCCGCTGGCGATGCCGCCCGCCGCTCTCGTCGGCGACGGCCTCTCGTGCCCAGGCGAGGATCTCGTCGACGAAGGACCGGTAGGCGGGCGTGAGCTGGTAGCGGCCGTCCTCTTCGGGAAGATCGAGGCGGTCGGGGAAGGGCGTGTCGACATCGAGATAGGCGCGGATGTCGGCCCGGCGGCGCTGCACGAAATGCCGGGCGAGGCGGGCCCGGGTCGATTCGTCGATCTGCTCGTCGTCGGGCAATCCGGCGAAGGCGGGGTCGAGCAGCCCGACGAGGGAACGGAACGCTCCCTCGTTGCCCGAGTGCGGCGTCGCGGTGACGAGCACGACATGGCGGGCCGGCGCGGCGGTGAGGTCTTTCAGCAGGCTGTAGCGCTGGTGAGCGGCTCCTCGCCCGCGAATATCGGCGGCGCAGGTGTGCGCTTCGTCGACGAGGATCAGGTCGGGGGCGCTGCGAACGAACTCGTCGCGGCGGCGCTCGCCTTTGATGAAGTCGGTGGAGACGATCGTGTGGGGGAACACGTCGAACACGCTCTCCCCGAAGCCGCACGATCGCTCCAGCCGGCTGGCGGTGGAGGTGAGGACGAGCTCGGCGTCGATGTGGAACTTGGTGGCGAGCTCGGCTTGCCACTGCTCGGCGAGGTGCGGGGGGCAGAGCACGCAGAGGCGCTTGGCCTGGCCCGAGACGAGCAGCTCCTTTGCTACGAGGCCAGCTTCGACGGTCTTTCCGATCCCGACGTCATCGGCGATGAGGAGGCGCACGGGGTCGAGCCGGAGCGCCATGAGGAGCGGGACGAGCTGGTAGGGGCGGGGCTCGACCGCGATGGCGCCGAAGGAGCGGAACGGCCCAGCCGAGGAGCGAAAGCCGAGACGGGCCGCGTCGGCGAGGAGGCGGGCGCCGAGGTGGTCACCGGCCTGGTCCGGATCCGGCCAGGTGAACTCGGCGCGTTCGACGGGTTCGAGGCCGACGAGCAAGCCGGCGGTGTCGTCGTCTGAGCCACCGAGGGGTCGCAGCACGAGCAGCTCGTCGGTCGAGTCGGGAAGCACGACCCATTCCCGGCTGCGAGCCCGCACGAGCGAGCCGGGAGCAAAGGTCGCCGAGGCGGTGGTCTCTCGATCCGAGGTGGCCGCAGGAGTGGTCAACGGTCGCCCTCGCCGAAGGTGCTCCGATGCCGGGTGATCAGTGCCGGGTCGGGTAGCCCCGGCGCATTACTGCGCCGGGGCCCCCTCAGAACCCGGCGTGCGACTTTCACCGCACCGGGCTCAAGCAGGCCCAAAGGGTCATAGGCGTGCAGGAGCGCCGTTGGGCTGGGTGCCGGCGGTGGCAGGTTGCCGTCGCCGGCAGTGAGCGTGAATGAGACGGATCGTGACGGACTCGTCCGCTGTTCCAGGTTCCCGCAGTACGGTGACCGCTTGCTTGCGGACCGCTGTGCGAGTCGCCTTGAGCCACTGCTCCCACTGATGTGGGTTCTGGGGCTCGTGGTCGGCGAGCAGCAACAGTCCACCACAGACAGGGCAGCGTCCTCGTTGCGCTTTGAGGAGACGCAGGCTGAAGCTGTCGAGCGGTGGCGGGTGTCGTTGTCGTCGCCTGGCCCAGTACTCGGCCAGGGCCGGGTCGTCAGGCGACGCCGACCCTGGGACCATCTGGTGGCGGACGATGCTGGTCCAGGTGTGCCTGAGGAGGTAGCCGCCGCTGTCGCGGTTGCCGAAGACCCACCGGTCACGCCGGGACTTGTTGAACGCGTCGAAGTACCGGTGAACGACCCAGCCGTTCGATTTGTTCGGGTGGCTGCGGCGAGCCCACTTGTAGGTGAGCGTCCACAGATGATGATCCATCGTGGCGAACGCCTCGGTGGAAACCACCGTCCGGTAGTAGGCCGACCATCCCCGAATGATCGGGTTCAGTCGTTGGAGCACCGCCACGGCGTTCGCCCCTCGCAGGGCTCGCACCTCGGCGGAGAGCCGTTCCCGGTGCCGTCGTAACGCCGCCTTTGATGGTTTGATCAGCAGCTTCTCCCGGTAACGGCGGACGTTGAAGCCAAGAAAATCAAAGCCGTCATTGAGGTGGACGATTCTCGTCTTGTCCTCGTTGAAGACCAACCCTCTCGGTGCCAGCCATTCCGCCAGCCGCTCCTTGACCTCTTCGGCCTGCTCACGGCTGACGCAAAGTGCTACCAGGTCGTCTGCGTACCTAACCACCACGGGGCTGTCCGACATCGGCCTGCCGGCCCAAGAGCCGTCAGTGTGATAGCGGACCCCGACGGCGTGTTCCATCCCGTGCAAGGCCACGTTCAACAACAATGGGGAGATGACCCCGCCCTGCGGGGTTCCTTCCTCGGTCGGAGCGAAACGACCCTTCTCGACCACGCCCGCTTTCAGCCATTTCTCGACGAGTCCCCGAGCGGGGAAACAGCCGAGAGCGGCCAGCAGACGAGAATGGTCGATCCGATCGAACGCCGCCGCCAAGTCAGCATCCAGCGTCCACAGCCGCCGAGCGGACTTTCCGTGGGCAGTCTTGTAGAGCGACTCGATGGCGTCATGGCAGCCACGGCCCGGGCGGAAGCCATACGACCTCGGCTCGAACCGTGCCTCCCACTCGGGCTCCAGCGCATTGACGACCTGGGCTTGCAATGCCCTATCGACCAGCACGGGTATCCCGAGCGGGCGTTGTTTCCCGTTCGCCTTGGGCACATACACCCGCTTGACCGGCTTGGGTGTCCACGAGGCGCCGTGGTGTTGCACCGAGTCGGCCAGGAAGGCCTTCCCCGGGGCGGTCACCACGACGACACCATCGACACCGGCGGTCTTGCGGCCAGCATTGAGCTCGGTCACCCGCCGAACGCTCAGAAAAGCGTTGGCGCGAGACCGGAGCATCAGCTTCTGCAAACTGCGGACCTTCTTGAGATCCCCTGCCTGTGACGCCGTGAAGATCCGCTGCCGCAGACGCCCTACGTCGTTCTCAGCCTGGCCCCAGTCAATCGAGGCCCAGTCGAGATCGCCGTCGTCAGGTCCGTTCACCACGGTGATGCCGTGGCGTCCAACTTGCCCATCGGTTCGGGGATCGTCGTTCATCGTCATTCTCCACAGGCCCACCTGACCACGTCAGCGCCCTTTCGGGTCCGGGCAACGATCCCGGTATCCGGCCAGTTATGCGGAACGGCCGGCGGAGGGGCCGACCATGCTGTCCCGGTTTCCTGTCGCCTTTCGGCTGCACGGCGTTCGCTTCTTGGTCATCCCTTCCCCGCTGGGGAACTGGGCCTCCCTCACGGTCGGCTTACCCGCCCCCGTCACCAGGAGCGGGACCCCAACGGGATTGTCACGTTTCGCACGTATGAGATACGGCCGGAGAGGGCGCCCTCTCAACCCCGGGGACAGTGGTGCCCGCACGACCGGCGCTTGGTATCCGGTCGCCGCCTGCCGCTTCCCAACGGCAAAGTCCCTACACCCCGGTCCTGCTCCCATCATCCGAGGCTCAACGTCACGAGGCATCATCAAGGGTTCAGTGTCATTCGCCCGCCCGGCCTTCCCCTCGCCTGTGACCCCCGGATGGTCGGGGACCCTTGGGCTTCTCCCCCGAGCTTCACACCCCGCCGTCACCGGCAGCGCATGTCGAGGTGGGGACAGGCATTGGGCACTTGCCCGAGCTACGTCACCGCCATCGGACGGCCCTCCAATCTACGTAACTGCTCATCACGTGCGCCTTCGTGGCGCACCCAGTCGTCGTTGGCAACGAAGCGGATCACCGTCCAGCCGCGGGTGAACAGCGCCTCGTCGGCCGTTGCGTCCCGAGCGGCGCGCTCGGGGTAGAGGTGGTGCGGCCCGTCGATGTAGACGGCGACGTGGGCGTCGTCGTAGACGAAGTCGGGGCGGGTGCCGGGCTCTGCCATCAGCACCTGGGCGCGATCGGGCAGGCGATGGCCGCCTGCGGCGACGAGCTCCAGCCACTCGCGCTCCAAGTCGCTGCCCGCCTGGCGTGCGAGCCGGTCGAGGTGCTCACCCCTGCCGGCGAGACCCGGGGACGTGGCGATGGTGGCACCGGCGAGGCGGTGCAGGTAGTCGGCGATGAGCATCCGATCGACGAGACGGTGGTCGGGCTGGTTGGTGTAGGAGAGCAGGCAGTCGTAACACGCAGCCTCGCAGTCCTCCCGGGCGCGGGGAGCCCGGCGCAGGTCGGCGAGGGTGTCGGGGTCGAAGTGGCAGCGAGCGAGCGCCTGGCGGGCCACCCGGACGAGGGCACCGGGGTCCTCGACGAGCTGGCGGAGCACGCCGGCGCCGCCCTCGGCCGCCTCGTAGAGCAGGATCGAGGTGCGCTCGTCTCGGTCGGGAAGGCTGACGACAGCGAGCTCGGAGTCCTCGAGGTCGTACTCGGCTTGGATGGCGATCTTGAGGGCAGCCTGGAGGCTCGCCATGAACGCCGGGGTGATGTCCGTGCCAGCGGGGTCGAAGACAGCCACATTGCGGCGGTCCTCGACGAAGGGGACGACCGGCTTGAGGCGCCCGGTGAGCGGGTCGTCGTCGGTCGCATCCTTGTCCTCGGGTCGGGGAGCCCACCGGCCGCGTTCGAGGTCGAGCATGAAGCCCTGCTCGTTGCGGTCCTTGCGCCGGGCCCAGCCGACGTTGATCAAGGTGAGCGTGGCGGTATGCCCGTAGGCGAGGTGGGCGAGTGGCTCCCTGCCGGCGTCGGTGACCGCGGCCGTCTTGACGCTCGGGCGCCCGTCGATCTCGGCCCAGCGGTAGGCGGAGCGGATCTCGTAGCCCCGGCGCTGGCGCTCCTCGGCGTTGGAGTTGATCCGGTCTTGGCGGCGCGTCGACACGCTCGTCATGCGAAACAGCGACCGGTACCGCCACTTCGAATCGGCGAGCTCCGCACCGCAGCGCTCGCAGCGGTCCGGCCCCGCGCCCCCCGGCGCCGGGTGGAGGTAGCCGCACACCCCGCACTGGATGGCCGAGCTGGTGACGACCGGATCGTCGGTCGTCGGATCGGTGCCGCTCGCGACCGGGATCATCACCCGGTTGACCCGGTAGACCGACCCCTCGTGGTAGACGAGGGCCTGCGGGCCGAACTCGCTGATGGCGACGAACCGGGGGCGGCTCAGGTACTCGTCGACGGCGCTTCCCCGCCTGGCCGGGATCCACGCGGAGAGCGGCAGGCGGGGGAAGTTGTAGCCCGGCAGAAACCCCTCCGACGCGAAGTACCGGTAGGAGTAGAAGTCGGACTGGAAGTCGGTCGAGGTCTCGTTCAACAATAGGTCCATCTGGGCCTCGGCTTCGGCCCGCAGCCGCTTCGCGCGCCCTTTGTCGTCCGCGCTGCGGCTGCGGTCGAGCACGACCGCGTTCTGGGTGGCCTGTTGGCCCTCTGCTGCCCGGAACAGGTCCCGCCAGCGTCGACACGCCTCGTCGAAGCGGATGGGGAGCGCGGCGAGCGTGTCGGGGAGCCACCTCTCGGTCCACCAGTCCGTCTCGGCGAGCTCGGCGGCGATCGAAGACAGGACGCGTGTCGCACGGTCGAGGCCGCGTTGGCGAGCCCCGGCGTTGGCGAGGTCGTCGCGCTTTGCGGCAAGGAGCTCGAGGGTCGGTGGCGTCCCGGTCACCTCCAGCACATCGGACAGTGAGCGGCCGAGGTGCATGCCTGCTTCGGCGAGCCAGATGGCGTGCACGTGGCTGCGGACCAGGTCCTCGTTGCCGAGGTCGAGGCGCGGCGGGTGGACCTTGCCCGACACCATCAAGGTGGGGCGGCGGAAGAAGTACTGGTCGTGCGCGCTGCCCGTCGAGCAGTAGCTGATGACAAGCGCCGGCTGGCCGGACCGCCCGGCACGCCCGGAGCGCTGGGCGTAGTTGGCGGGGGTCGGTGGGATATTGCGCATGCCGACGACGTTCAGGCTGGCGATGTCGATACCAAGCTCCATGGTCGGCGAGCAGAACAGCACCGGTAGCTCGTCGTTACGGAAGCGGTCCTCGCGCTTCCTACGTTCGTCGGCGGTGACCTGGGCGGTGTGCTCGCGGGCTTCGAGACCGGCGAGCGTGGCCGCGACGGCCTGGTAGAACTCGACGAAGAAGGCGTTCGACACCCGTCCCACCACCCCGGCTCGCGGGACCCGGATGAGGTCTCGTGCCGGCTCGCTGCCGTCGCCGGGCTTCCAGCGGAGTGCGGTAGCAGGGATCTGATAGCCGGTGTCGGGGCCGTCGTCGGTGTCGCGCTGGAGCACCGCTTGGATGAACCCGCCGACCTGGAACACCTCGAAGAGGTCGGTGAGCACGGCCTTTACGTCGGCGGTCTTGAGCGTCGTGGCGAAGGCCCGGCGGCGCAGGTGCTGGCCGATGAGGCTGCGGGTCGACACGCAGATCCAGTTCTGGGCATCGTTGCGCGCCCGTGGCCGCAGGAACACGACCCGGCTCTTCTCCAGCTGGTAGCGCTCGGCCTCGTCGATCGCCCACGGCGCGATCAGGTTCTGGTTGGAACGGCTGTAGAGGATGTCGTGGTTGACCGGATCGAGCTGGTCGACCTTGACCGCGAGCTCACGGCGGAGATGGTCGAGCACCGCCCGGGCGACCTCGGCCCGCACCGCCGGCTTCGCCGCCGCGAGGACCTCGTGGCGGCCTGCCCACTCCTCCTCGTTGGCGCACATCTCGTCGAGCTGCGCGTAGTCGACCTTCAAGAGGCCGGCCTGTTCGAGGTTGGGTGCGGTGACCCGCCACCCGGCGCGCAGGTCCACGTAGAGGCGGTAGGAGAGCACCTCGCGCAGTGCCCGGTCGATCTCGTCCTTGGCGCCGTAGCGGGCCTCGGGGTTCTGCGCGTACTCGTCCATCGGAAGCCCGAGCGCCTCTTGGACCGCCGGGGCGAGCTCGGTGTAGTCGAGCCCGGAGTCCCCTGCCGCGGCGATCGCCCGGAACAGCGCGGCGCGCAGCAGGCTGACCTGGACGAAGTCGTTGAAGTGACCGGCCTGGAGGGCGGCGTCCTGGCGGTTGTCGGTGAAGTTGAGGAGCTTGCGGGGCACGTCGCGGCCGTGGGCCTCCAAGAACCGGAGCACCGCCAGGGTGAGCATCGTGGTGGCCGTCGAGCGGCCCTCGAAGCCGAGGGTGCTCATCTTGGTGATGTCCGAGCGCAGGTTCGGCGCGTAGGTGGCCCCCGACCACAGGCAGAACCGGAACGGGGTCGGCACCATCCAGGCCTTCATCGCCCCGGGCGTCGAGCCTGGGTGCACCGCACCGTCGGGGGTCACCCAGAGAGCCTGCGGGAGGTGCTTCGTCACGTCCTTTCGGATCCGGGGATTGCCGTGACGGTCCTCTTCGACCCAGTCAGACGGCAGCCGATCGAGCTCGGCGGTCACATCGTCGGGCCACGGGTCGGTCGTCGAGGCGTAGAGGAACCCGAGGGTACGGTCGCCGTCGAGGTCGTCGGTGTCGCCGAGGTCGCGGGGCACGAGCCGGTCGCCGTCTTTGTCGCTCACCCGCTCGACGACGAAGTACTCCTGGCCGCCGTCCCGGCAGAACGCCAGCGGGTAGAGGCGCTTGGTGCGATCCCCAGGGGAGTACTGCTGCTCGGTGAGGGTGACGACGCGTTCGTCCTCGGGCTCGATGGTCGCGTACGCGCTCGACCCCCGAGAGACGAACTGGTGCAACTTGAACGCGAACAGCGGTCGACCGGTCGCCGGGTCGAGGACCTGGCTGCCGGCGATGAGCGCGGCGCGCAGCGCCGCTGCTGCCTCATCGGAGGATGCACCGGTCGCCTTGGCGAGCTCGGCAGCGATCCCCTCCTCGCCGCCGAGGGTGCGTGGCTCGGCGCGTGCCAGCCGGCCGTCGGTCTCGGCGAGCCCGATAGTGGACTCGACCCAGCGGGTGAGCGGGTCGGCGGCGAATGCCTCATAGTCGCCGGGGCCGTAGACGGTCGGGTTGTCGACCGCGGCAGCGAGACCCGACGTGAAGCCGGGCGTGGTCTCGGGCGGCCGGGTCGCACGCTCGAGGGTCTCGCCGATCACTCGGTCGGCCCGGACCACCGCCCCGAAGAGGTGGCCCGCGACCTCAGCGACCTCCTCCCGTTGCTCTTGGAGGCTGCCCTCACCGGCGAGGGTCGCAGAGGTGCCGACGCACTGGAGGCGCTCGGCGTTGCACGCGTCGCGGACCCTCCGACACAACAGCGCGACATCGGCGCCCTGTCGCCCCCGGTAGGTGTGCAGCTCGTCGAGCACGAGAAAGCGGAGATCCTGGGCCTGGGCGATGAGCTGGCGCTCGTCGGTCCGGGTGAGGATGAGCTCCAACATCACGTAGTTCGTGAGCAGGATGTCGGGCGGGTCGGCGATGATCGCCTGGCGTTCCTCGTCGCGCTCCTGGCCGGTGTAGCGCTTGAAGGTGACGGGACCCTTGCCGTCCGGGTAGCCGGCAGAGAGGAACTTCTTCAGCTCCTCCTCCTGGCTGTTCGCCAAGGCGTTCATCGGGTAGACGACGATCGCCTTGATACGCCCGCCCGACCCCTCCCGCAGGACCCGGTCGACGATCGGGACGATGTAGCTCAGGCTCTTGCCGGACCCGGTACCGGTGGTGAGGACGTAGTTGTCACCCGCCCGAGCGGCCTCGATCGCCTCGACCTGGTGGCGGTAGAGCGACAGCGCGGAGCCGGTCCCGCTCGGGTCGGCCTCCTTGCCGAGGCGGAACACCCGGCCGCACTCGGGGTGGAGCAGGCCCGCGGTCACGAGCCCGTCGACGGTGCCGCTGACCGTGAACTTGGGGTTGAGGCTCAGCCACGGCTCGGGCCACAGCAGCCCGTCGGCGAGGGTCTGCTCGACCACATCGCGGATCCGTTTGTCACGGATGTGGAGAAAGCCCTGGATGAAGCCCTGGTAGTCGTCGATGACCGAGTCGCGCAGCTGGAAGACGTCCACAGGCCACCGATCCTGATCAGGCGGGCCGACGTGTGCGGCTGACGGCGGTCGGTCTCGGCTTCATCGAGTGATCTCCTTGCTGCGGGCGCCGATGCGCCGATTCTGGACCCGGGCTGCCCCGTGCCTGCTACCAGGGTAGATCGTCGCTGTGACGCGAGCCCGGAGTGCCGAGCAGCAGGGCAGACGGGCGGAAGCCATTAGCAAGTGAACGACCATCCGTGCACCTGCTTCGAGCTGCCAGCTCCGCCCAGCGAAGCCGTCCTCGCTGGTGGCGTGCTCGTAGCAGCCGCCGGAACGCCGTCGGCCTCGCCGAGAACGCCGCTCGCGCGAGCAGGGGCATCCTTCCCGTGCAGCGGAGAGGCGTTAGGAAGACCGCCAGGGTCTTCCCCCGAGCAGTGCACCGTCCCGCATGCCCTGGGACCCTCTCCTTCAGTCCACGGCCGGCGAACACCCGTTCGCTAACATGGCCAAGGTGAATGAGCGGACAAGCGTGAACCCCGAGAGTCACACCCTCGGCGCAGGCTATCGGTAGCACCAGAGTTGGCGCCGGTGAACAAGGAGGGCAATGGCGAGGAAGAAGAAGCAAGCCGGGCTACGCGACGTTCCTTGGAAGATCGTCCTGCCGGTCGCGCACGTCATCTATGACGTGGTCACCGCAGCCAGGTGTCCGCGATGCAGAAATCGTGTCGCACTCTATTTCTGTCCCCGTTGCAAGCGATTCGTGAAGCCGAACCGCCAGGGTCCGGCATCAACTTGAGCAAGCGAAGGAGGTGATCATGACTACCAGCAAGAAGGATGCGTCCACCGCAGGCAAGCTCCTCTCCAGCGCAAAGACCCCCAAGAAGGTGAAGAGCGTGGCAGGGAGCGACCTGGCGCAAGCCAAGGGCGGCAGCAAGAAGAAGAAGTAGCTGTCCTGAGGTGGGGCCGCTGTCGTGCCTCGCGCCGAGCCGTTCCGTCAGTATTGCCCGTCAGCCGGCATAGCGTTGCGCCCGAATTGTGCACCGTTGAACGAATAGGGATGGGAGATCGGGATGTTTGACCTCGGCCAGATCCAGGTCCAGTCCCTCATCGTTCACGAGATCCCTAGGCACTACCTGCGGGCCGAGGACCCCGGCAGTGGTCCGGTGCTGAGCGACGTCGAGAGCCCGTTGAACCAGACGGTCCGCAACTTCTTTCAGGAGCGCATGGCCGGCAGTCTCGGCCGCGCTGCGTTCGAGGTCGAACTCGATCCTGGAGCGGAGTCTCGTGCCCCGGCCCTCATCACCGGGCTGCTGGCCAACCCTCCGACGGACTTCGTCGGCGCTTCCCGGGAGCTGGCGCAGATTCTCTATCAGTGCCAGGGCGGAATCAGTCCCCAGGGTCTGCTCACCGTGATGACCGTGACCGTGGAAGGTCGCCCGGGTGTCGCGATCATCAAGCTGGAGAAGGAAGAAGGCACCCGGGTCCAACGGAAGAAGGTTGAGGGCGGCTCGACGTTCAGCGTGGACCACCTGCGCGACCTCATGCTGACGGGGAAGACTCGCGTCTTCAAGGTGGGTCTGTTTGCCCGCCCGACGGACTCCGACGAGATCCGCGGTTTGGTGTGTGACAAGCAGAAGGGGCCGGACACGACCGTCGCCTTCTTCTTCCTCCAACGCTTTCTCGGCTGTCGCCTCTGCGAGAGTCCCGAGATCACGACGAGCCATTTCTACGAGGCTGCGCAGCGCTTCATCAACGAGGATGTCGACGACCCGGAACTGAAGGCGCGCTACCAGGTGGCGGTTGCTCAAGAGCTATCGAGCACCCGAACCAGCGTGTCGCCCGAGGCCTTCGCGAACACGAACCTCGCGACCGGTGATCGGGCGGCGTTGCTATCTCGGATGGAGGAAGCTGACGTCGGTCCCGGCAGCTTTCCGAAGGACCTGGCGATCGTGGGACCGGCGCTCCGGCGTATCCAGTGGCATTTTCAACAGGGTGTGGTCGTCTTGGCGTCGCCCGAACAGGTCGGCAACGTTGTCCAAGTCGAAGGCCTCGACGACGGCCGCACCCGGCTGGCGGTCACCGATACGCTCAAGGATGTCCAGGGGCACCGGTAGATGCTCGCTGACACCGAACTGGAAGACTTGCGGACTCGGTACGTGGCGGCTGTCCCCGGCTATCAGCAGATCGTTGATCATGTCGTAGAGCGGCTTGCTTCTGCGGTCGGACATCGTGGTGTGAACCCGGCAGCGATCGAAGGCCGGGTCAAGGACACCTCCAGCTTCGTGAAGAAGCTGATGCGCAAGGACTATTCGTCACCCTGGGCCGACATGCGTGACAAGGCGGGCGTCCGCGTCACGACGGTCTACGCAGCTGATGTTGCGATCGTCGATGGGGTGATCGCTGACGAGTTCGAGGTCCTGCACCGCGACGACAAGTGTGAGCAGCTGGCTCCCGATCACTTCGACTACCTCGGGCTTCACTTCGAGATCGCGGTACCCATCGGTGAGGGTTTGTCGGAGGCCGACCGCGTCTGCGAGGTCCAAGTCCGCACCGGGGCGGAGACTGCGTGGGCGAACGCTTCCCACGACCTCCTCTACAAGGCACCCGTCGAACCGGGTTCCGAGATCAAGCGCGGGCTGCACCGGCTCCTGGCGCTCGTGGAGCTCTTCGACCTGGAGGTGACCAGAACCCGAGAGGCAATCATGTCACACCCGACTTACAAGGATGGACGGCTTTTGCTCGGTCTGGAGCAGGCATTTCTAGACCTCACGGCGCACCGGTCGGATCCGGAACTCTCGCGTCACGTGATCGACGCTCTGCGACCGGTCATGCCGTCGCTCGACTGGGACGAGTACCGGGGACTGCTTGATCCGTTTATCACCGCCAATCGCACCAAGCTGGCACGAATATACGCCGACTATCTCGCCGACGACCGCAATCCGCTCATCTCTCAGCCAGAGAGTCTGCTCGTCTTCGAGCGTATCGAACATGACCGCTTCCGGCTGGCCGAGCGGTGGGCGCAGGTCCTTCCGACCGGAATGCTCACCCAGATGGCGGACATGTGGGGTAAGCCCGTAGAAGTCGATGAGTAGTTCAAGCGATACAGGTGTGCCCTGGTGGCTTCTGCCGCTACAGCTGGGCTATCTCGCCCTCTTGATGCTGCTGGCCCTGCTGCATTTCCACTGGTCATGGGCGCACCGGCTGGTCGGCAATACGCTCGGCCCGATTCCACTCGCGGTGCCCTGGTGGGGCGCCCTCGGCGGCATCACCATCAGCCTGACGGGTGTCTTCAAGCACGCGTCATCCTGGGATCGCAGCTATGAGAACTGGCATGTTGCCCGCCCGATTATGGGAGCGATCATGGGCAGTGTTGGATACTTGATCTTCATCGTCGTAATCCGTTCCACCGGGGCCAGTGTCTCCACGGCGACCCGGTCGGGTGGTGCGGCGTTCGACCTTGTGGCGTTCCTGGTCGGCTATCGCGAAGCGGTGTTCCGCGAGCTGCTACGAAAGGCAGTAGATGTCCTCCTCGCGCCCGGATCCTCCACGAGCGATGCGACAGCGGCCAAAACACACGATTCCGCGGAAGCCGATGATGAATAGTGTGTTGGTAGTACGGACCTAGCCGGGACAAGACCGAGCCCCCGCGACCAAGTGGACAGCACACTGTCCGTTGATGGCCTACGGGATGACGAGCCACACGGCGGCTCCATGACTGTCACCCTCCCCGCCAATTCAGCTCCTCGTACACCGTCCGGTAGCGGTCGAATGCGTCGCTCACGCCGAGCACCTCTCCATCGGGGTGTTCGGCGGCCCACTCGCTGGCGGCTGCCGGGGAGGCGAAGAACAGCCCGTGGTCGCAGACCTGGGCGCGCAGGTCGCTCATCAGGTCGGTGCCGAGGCGCTGCGAGATGACGGCGCTGCCCGGGGAGGCCGAGATCACCGAGTCGGGGCTGAGCTCGATCCGCACTGCTGCGCCGGTCGCCGGGCAGGTCGACTCGGCAGTCGTGCGCTGCCCGAGAATCATCGTAAAGATCAAGGTGTCCGCCGCGCACCAGGTGTAGAGGGTGCGGCCTTGCACCGTAAAGCGGTGCGCGGTGGGCCGCAGGGTGAGGCCGACGCCGACGAGATGGCCTTCTTCATCCCAGTCGGTTCCGGGCTGGGAGCGTGCCAGCCGTTCGACGTCGCGGGCGGGCCAACCTGCCGCGGCGGCGAGCTCCTCCACGCTGACCGGCTTGCCCCGGGCGATGAGGCGCACGAGGTGGGGGAACAGCTCGGCCCCCTCGAAGCTGGCCATGATCCCGGCATCGGTCGCGGCGTCAGTTCGGACGCGGGTGTCGTCGGGGTGGTCGCTCATGGTCATCATCTCCTGTCTGCTCGGTGATCTCGACGGCGTCGAACAGCGTGCAGCACCGCTGGTCACGGCTTCTGTCACAGGTCTCGACGAGCTGGCGCAGCGAGTTCCGCATCGCGGTCAGGTCGGCGATCTTTGTCTCCAGATGGGCGATCTTCTCGGTGGCGAGCGCCGTGGCGTCGTCGCAGCCGTCGGGGCCTCCGGCGGCCAGGGTGAGCAGGGTGTCGATCTGTTCAAGCGAGAAGCCGAGCTGCTGGGCGTGCTTGACGAAGCGGATCGTGCGCACCGCCTGGGTGTCGTAGGCGCGGTAGCCGGACTTGGAGCGCTCGGGCACGGGCAGGAGCCCTCGGCGTTCGTAGTAGCGGAGCGTCTGGACGTTGACGCCGGCGGCGGCGGCCACCTCCGAAGTGCGCATGACGTGAGGCTAAACCCGGTACCACGGTACAGAGTCAAGTCCTTCGAAACCCGGGCGCCGTCCGCGGGCCCTTCGATGGGACCAGCCACGCGGTCCGTCATGACGCCATGAGCGCGTCGGCGCCACGTTCGGTCGCACTCCGCCCCCGACCTCTCTGGCCTTCGTGAGTCCACGGCGTTTCCTTCCTCGTCCGGTCACCAGCCCCGGATGCTAACATTCGGATAGACAGATATGATGGAGGAGCAATGGTGACCTACGACTTGGCGATCATCGGTTCTGGCGGGGCGGGGTTCGCGGCCGCCATCGCGGCGAGGTCTCGCGGCCTGTCGGTGGTGATGGTGGAGCGCTCGACGGTAGGGGGGACGTGCGTGAACGTCGGCTGCATCCCCTCCAAGGCGCTCCTGGCCGCGGCCGAGGCCCGCCACGTTGCGGTGGAGGAGCGCTTCCCCGGCATTGCCACGTCTGCGGGCCCAACCGACATGGCGGCGCTCGTCGCCGGCAAAGCCGACATCGTCGGGATGTTGCGCAAGGAGAAGTACGAGGATCTGGCGGCCGACTACGGCTGGGAGGTCCGCCGGGGCAAGGCCCGCTTCGCCGCCGGCCCTGCCTTGGAGGTCGGAGGTGAGCGGATCGAGGCGGCCCACTACCTGATCGCCACCGGGGCGGCCCCCTGGGTGCCGCCGGTTCCCGGGCTCGAGGAGACCGGCTACCTGACCTCGACCAGTGCGTTGGAGCTCGAAGCGCTGCCTGAGTCGCTGATCGTGGTGGGCGGCAATTACGTGGGCCTCGAGCTCGGCCAGACCTTCGCCCGCCTCGGCTCGGCGGTGACCCTGATCGAGGCGCTGGATCGTCTGGCGCCGAACGAGGAGCCCGAGATCTCCGAAGTCATCGCCGGGGTGCTCGCCGACGAGGGCGCCGAGGTGTGGACCTCCGCCGCGCTGGCCGAGGTGTCCCGCCAGGACGGCAAGGTGTCCGCCCGGACGGCGGACGGCCGGGAGGTCCTCGCCGAGGCGATCCTGATGGCCACCGGACGCCGGCCGGTGATTGCCGGCCTCGGCCTCGAGGCGGTCGGGGTAGAGAGCGGGCGCCGGGGTGAGGTGGTCGTCGACGACCAGCTGCGCACCGCGAACCCGAGGATCTGGGCGGCCGGGGACGTGACCGGCGCCCCCCAGTTCGTGTACGTGGCCGGATCCCACGGCACCATGGTGGTGGAGAACGCCTTCGAGGATGCGGGGCGCCGGGTGGACTACTCGCACCTGCCCCGGGTGACCTTCACCACCCCCAACATCGCCGCGGTCGGGCTCACCGACGCCGAGGTCGGCCCGTCCGGCCTGTCGTGCACGTGCCGGGTGCTGCCGCTCAGCTACGTGCCCCGGGCCATCGTCAACCGCGATACTCGCGGGGTGGTCAAGATCGTGGCCGAGGTCGGCACGGGTCGGGTGGTTGGGATCCACATGATCGGGGCCAACGCCGGAGACGCCATCCTGGCTGCCACCTACGCCTTGGAGGCGAACATGACCGTCGACCAACTGGCCCACACCTGGGCGCCGTATCTGACGATGGCCGAGGGCATCAAGCTGGCCGCCCAGTCGTTCTCCACCGATGTCGCCAAGCTGTCATGCTGCGCAGCATGAGTACGTCGCTCACCTCCTGTCGCCGGCCACCAGCCCCACCACTCCCTGCTGACCCGGCCGGGCGGGAGCTGATGGCCAAGTTCTACCGGGCGCTCGGCGACCCCACCCGGCTCGACCTGCTCGAGTTCTGTGCAGAAGACGAACGGACCGGCAACGAGTGCGTCGAACGGGCCGGGCTCTCGCAGGGTCGCGTCTCGGCCCACCTGGCCTGCCTGGTCTCGTGCGGGCTGGTCTCGGTGCGCCGCCAGGGCCGCTTCGCCTACTACCAGGTCACCGATCCCCGAGTGGCCGAGCTGGTCAGGATCGGCCAGGGGGTCGTCGCCGACCACGCCGCATCGATCGCCGCGTGCATCAGGGTCACCTCGCCGGTCTGATCTGAGAGTGCCGGGAGTGGCCGGCGGGCAGCCTGCGGGGCGATGATCGTCCGGCTGCTCCAGATGCAGCATCAAGCTCCTTCGACCGAGTAGACGGCCCGCCAAGCTGGCGAACCGCTGTCGAAGCGCTCGCTGTCTGCCTGCACCGCCCGAACCGTCGACGCATCGGTGTGATCGCCGCGGTCGTCGGGTCGCTGTTGGTGGTTATCAATCAAGGTGGCGTGCTCGTCTCCGGACATACCAGCTGGGTGGTCTGGGTCCGCGTCGCCCTCGACTACGTGATCCCCACGTGCGTCTCGACGATGGGTGTGCTCGCCGGGACTCGCCGGGGTACCCGAACCGAATGACCGACAACCGAAACGACCGGTGGCCAACAGGGACCCCCGAGGTGCGATGTCACGCCACGCGGTTGAAGTCGGTGCAGGAGTGTCGGCGAGATCCTCTGGAGGGTCACGGCAGGGTGGCGCCGGTGGTCTTCGTGTGCCCGTCTTGGTGTCCTGTGGATGGCCGGTGCCCGGTGAGACGGCCGACGGCAGCGAGGAGCTGGGGCATGGTGCTGACCGGGACGCTGTTTTGGTAGCGGATGCGCCCGTCGGGACCGATGAGAGCGTAAATGTCGGGGGCGCCGCTCGGGTCGTAGGCCTCGCTGAGGGCCTCCGAGGCCAGGCCCCAGGTCCAGCCCGGGCGCGTGATGGTGGTGCCTGCTGCTGCACGTCCGAAGCTCAGCAGTTGAGCGACGCCTTGTTTTCCGGTGGAGAAGGCTCCATAGAGGCCGAGGGTGACCACCTGGACGCCGTCACTGCTGAGCTGGCCCAGCTGTTGCGCGACGGCAGGGATGCTCGCGGCGCAGCTGGCGCAGCCCCCGGCTACGAACCACACCATCGTCGGCTTGCCGCGCAGCGAGGCGATGGTGGTAGAGGTACCTCTGGGGGTGGTGAAAGTGCCGTTCGGGGCCATCGGTGCGGACCTCGTAGCGGTCGGCTGTCCCCCCGAGGAGCGGACCGCGGTCGGGCTGGACAGATCGGAACGGCCAACGACGAGGTAGGCGCCGAGCCCGGCGACGACGAGAAGTGCAAGGACGAAAACCGAAGTCGAGCGATGACGCCGCTTACCTGCCGGGGACTCGATCAAGCCAGGCTCTTCGCAGCAGACAGCAGCTGGGCCATGGTGGAGCCGGGCGAGCTGTTCACGTAGGTGACCTGCCCCTTGGCGTTGAGCAGGTAGTAGATGTCGAGGTAGCTCTGCGGGTCGTAGAGGTGGGTGAGGGCGGCCGAGGACACCCCAAAAGTCCAGTCGGGATTGCCGTACTCCGTCCCGGCGAGAGCCTTGGCAAAACTGCCCATGGACGGCCCCGATTGGCCAAGGTCCTGGTAGAGCTCGACCTCGGTGACATGAACCCCGTCGGATCGGAGTGCGGCCAGGTTCTGGGCCATCGAGTGGGTTCCCGCCTGGCAGGAGGAGCACCAGGTGGACACGAACCACAAGAGGGTCGGCTGGCCGCGCAGCGATGCAATGTCCGTCGTTTGGCCGGCGAGAGTCGCAAACGTCCCGTTCGGCGCCGGACTGCCTGCAGTTGGTGGAGCTTCCGATGTGGAGCCGGCCGGCTTCGAGGAGCCATTGGCGAGGTGCAGCCCCAGTACCGCTGCGCCGACGAGAAGGATGACGGCACCGGCGCTCCCGAATCCCCAACGCCGACGGCGGCGGGCCGCAGCCTCTGCGGCTTGACGGGCGGCGTGGCTCGGCCTAGGTGGGCGCGCTCGGCGAGCAGACTTGCTCACGGAAGGGCTCCTTCCTTCTCCGTGACTGCCGGGCTGGTAGCACGCAGGTCTTCGACAGCACATTCCTTTTCGGCCGTGCCGCGCTCCTCGATGTCACAGCGCTCCTCGATGGCGCAGCCCTCTTCGACGTCACAACCCTCCTCGGACAGGCACGCGGCACGGGCCACCTTGTGCAGACCCCACCAAGCGGTCACGAGGAGGAGCACGAGGCTGGCGGAAAGGAACTCCGTCTGGTGGACCGCGAAGAAGTGCTGCAAGGTGCCGGTAGTCCCGTAGAGGCCGACACCCGACACACCGACGAAGGCGAGGAGGGTGGGGATGATCGGCGTGCAGCACAGAAAGCTGGGCAGCAGGCTACCGACGAACGCCAGGCCTCCCACTGCCCCACTGGCCACCCGAGCGGCGGCGATCCGGCGCATGGCGTAGACCTGCACACTCACCACGAACCCCATGCCCAGGCCGAGCACGATGGCCCAGGCGAGCAGATAGGCATCGAGGTAGTTCCAGTTGGCCAGCTCGAACCGCTGCGTGTAGTCGAAGGGCAACAGGATCGTGTACAACAGCGTCACACCACCTGCAATCACGGCGAAGCTGGCGAGTCGGCCCCGAGTGCCGAGCACCCCGACCACCCCCGCCCGAAGGGTCCCCCGCTTCTTCGCTCGATCGGTTGGTGACGCGCTCACTGGCGCCACGTTCCAGTCGTGGCCGGCGGGCAGCACGCGGTATCGCCCCGACGCCGACGACGAACCCAGAGCACCGCGGCTACGGCCACGAGAACGGCGCCGATCACGCCACCAACGGTCCCGAGCGTCGCGGCGCCCACCGAGGCCAGGGCTACGAAGATCACCGGGCCGCCGCAACAGAGCAAGGGGAGGAGCACCAACAAGATGGCTGCCCCCGGGCCACGGCGTTCAGCGGGTGGCCCAGGCGATGACGTCGGTCCTGCATCGGAGGGACGGGTCGGAGGATCAGTCCTCGAAACGGTCATGGGTGCCTCCTTGGGATGCGCCGGCAGGGGGTCGAACTCGACGGCCAAGCCGAACTCTGAGCACATGTCCTAAACTACTACGTATTCGTAAAGGCAAATCAAATCGGGGTCGGTCCATCGGGCCCGGGCCGGGCGGAGGGAGCGACAGATGAAGATGCGAGCTGGAACCCTGGAGACCGACCCGGCCGCCGCGGCGATCGAGCGGGTGGTGCGGGGGGCTCGTCGATCGGTCACCAGTGTCGCCAGTCATCTGACTACGGTCGGGTCATGAGCGAAAAGTACGACGCCGTGGTGATCGGCCTCGGACCCGGCGGGGAGGTCGCTGCCAGCCGCCTCTTGGCTGCCGGACGGCGGGTGGCGGTGGTCGAGCGTGAGCTGATCGGTGGGGAGTGCGCCTACTGGGCGTGCATCCCTTCCAAGACGCTGTTGCGCCCACCCGAAGCCCGAGCCGAAGCCGGGCGTGCCGCCGGCACGGGCCGCCCGGAGATCGACTGGCCGGCGCTGCGGGACTACCGGGACTACATGATCCGTCACCTCGACGACACCGCCCAAGTTGATGGCTACCGGTCGCAGGGAGCAACGGTGATCAAAGGCACCGCCCGGCTCGCCGGTCCCGGACGGGTCGAGGTCGACGGCCAGATCCTCGAAGCCGACCACGTGATCATCGCCACCGGCTCCGACGCGGTCCGCCCGCCGATCGACGGGCTCGACCAGGCAGAGGTGTGGACCAACCGAGAGGCCACCACTCTCACCGACATCCCCGACCGGGCGGTCGTGATCGGCGGGAGCGCCGTGGCGGTGGAGCTCGGGCAGTTCTTGGCTCGTATGGGCGCCCAGGTGACCCTCGTCCAGCGCTCCGAGGGACTCGTCGACCGCGAGGATCCCCGGGTCGGCCAGCTCACCCGGGCCGCCCTGGAAGCCGACGGGATCGATGTGCGCGTCGGCACCCGAGTCCGGCGAGTCACCCGCTCGGGCCCGGCTACTGCGGTGGTGCTCGACGACGGCACCACCGTCAACACCGACGTGATCCTGCTCGCCACCGGGCGCAGCCCACGCAGCGCGGGGCTCGGATTGGAGACCGTCGGGTTGCACCCCGACCAGCGCGGCGCCATCACCGTCGACGAGCACTGCCAAGCCGCCGAAGGTCTGTGGGCACTCGGCGATGTCACCGGGGTCGCCCTGTTCACCCACGTCGCCATGTACCAAGGCCGGATCGTGGCCGACAACATCATCGGGCGACCCCGCCAGGCCCACTACGGGGGGATCCCCCGGGTCATCTTCGCCGACCCCGAGATCGCCGCCGTCGGGCTCACCGAGGCGCAAGCCCGACGGGCCGGTATCGATCTCATCACCGCCGAGATCGACCTCGCCGAGTCCATCGCCCGGCCCTGGACTTATCAGTTGGACCCGGCCGGCACCCTCGGCATCCTGGCCGACCGGGGCCAACAGGTGCTCGTCGGGGCATGGGCGGTCGCCCCCCTGGCCGGGGAGTGGATCCACCAGGCCGCCCTGGCCATCCGGGCTCGCATCCCCATAGACACGTTGCTCGACCAGGTCGCCCAGTTCCCCACCTACACCGAGGGCTACCTCCAGGCTCTCGAACAGCTTGCCCGGTAGCAGCGACCTCCCAACGGGTCACGTCGCCGGCTGCCTGCGCGGCTACCTCACTCCGGATGCCAGACCCGGTCGACCGGCTACGTCTGTGGCGCGGGCCTTTCCGTGCGTCGAGCCAGCCGACGCCCCCACGTCCACGTCGGACGCAGCCCGACCCCGGCGATTGCGGTCAGACACACGACGACGCCGATCTCGGCGGCGTGCGCCCCGGCGAGCACACAGGCCGTCCACGCCATCGTCGCGGCCAGCACCCCGACCGCTGAGCCCGCCGCCGCGGTTGGTGCCCGCCGGTTCGGCCGGAGGCCCTCCAGCCGAGCGATCCGATACCGCAGGTGCTCGGGATGGTTGAATGCGACCACGGCGTTCGCCGTGCCCGAAGCTTGTAGGGCGGTGCGTACCAGTGCGGAAAGGACTGGCCCTGCGCCGACCGCTCGGACCGCCTCATCGTCCGCAGCCGCCTCCAGCTCGCGGCGCAACCCGTCCCAGGCCCGGCGCACCGGAGGGAGCACGCCATAGGCCGCGGCTACTGCCCCGGCGGCCAGCAGAACCCGCGGGTGACCCAAGCGAACATGGGCTACTTCGTGCTCACACACCGCCTGGCGCTCGCACTCATTGAGCGGCTCCAGCAGGCTCGAGGTCACGACCGCCCTGGGTCGCCACAACCCTCCGGCGTAGGCGGCGGGCTGGGGAGACGGAACGACCCAGACCGAGCCGCCTTTCACTTCCTGGCGGACCGAGCGGGCCAGCGCCAGTCCTCGCAACTCCGCCCGCTGCGCCGCGACAGCCAGGCGTATGGCGTGCAATACCAGCACCCCGAGGGCCCCGGCGGCGGGCAAGTAGCCGAGGAGCTGCCACTGACCGAGGTCCAATCCGAACAGGCACCCCCCACCCGAAACGCGGATCCCGGCCGCCCACGATCCGATGGTTCCCCCCAGGCACGCCAACCACACCGCCGGCAACAAACCCCAACCCACCAAGGTGACCAGATGACCACCGGCCGCCACCCGCGGCGAGATTCCATCCCTCATCCCGAACACGCTGGGCAGGACGATCAGCACCGCCAGGAGCGCCAGCCCGACCACAGCAGCACTCACGGTCGCTGTACCCGCTTAAGCACCGCCGCCAACTCGGCGACCAGCTCAGGGTCTTCGAGATTCTCTACGAAATGTGCCAACGCCACCCGGGGATCCTGCGTCGCCGACAGCAGTGATCCGATCGCCTGGGCCGTCAGCTCGTCGGGGTCACCCGCCGCCCGGTAGAGGTGGCCCCGGCCCTCCTCGACCCGCTCCACCAGCTCCTTTTCCACCAAGCGGCCGAGCACCGTCATCACCGTCGTGTACGCCCGGCTCTCGTCACCCAACCGTTCCCACAGCTCCCGGCCGCTCACCCAACCATCGGCTGCCCACAGCTCGTCCAAGATCTGGATCTCCAACCCACCCACCCGGCGCCCTGCAACGAGCCGTCGTGCCACCTGATCCTCCTACATATCTGTCGTAGCCAGGATATGCCCGTGTGGCCAGCTCCCGGGGAAGCGGAGACCGCCCATAGCAGAACCCACTGCGGTGCGTCACCTCGTCATGGGACGCCCGGCCGGGCGTGGCGAGTACCCAGCAGCGCCGAGCCAGGCTCGGGCACGGCCTCGCTGGCGCTCGTCGGAGAACGCGTACCAGGCCTCGAGCTCATCAGGCCAGCGCCCGAGGACGTCCTTGAAGCGGCGAAAGGCCCCGCGGCCCGAGATGACGATCGACAGCCGATCGGCCCGGTCCCGGTCGGAGAGCGCCTCGATGAAGTCCTCCATATCGCCGTAGGCGGTTTGGGAGCCCTCGCACCACACGGCGAGCCAGTGGTCAGGGTCCTCGTCGTCGGGAACCACTTCTCCCTCTTCGCGGGCGTAGTCGATCGCCGCCTGCGGCCAGACCTCCCCGGTGCGAAGGTCGATCCGGCCGCCGCCATGGGCCGGGTCACCCTCGAGGATGCCCGCCAGCTCCTCGAGGTCGACGGGAAGCGGACGCAGCATGGGTGCGGGCCGGTCGCTGAGCGCGGCGTCGAGCTGGTCGGCGAGATCGTCGTCGCCCGCCCAGGCGCGCCCGCGAAGCTGCTCGGCGCAGCGCCGGGCCAGGTCGGGCGCTCCCACCGCGCCCTCGGCCAACGCGAGGAGGAGTCCGTCACCTGCGAGCTGGAGCAGATCGCCCCGGAGACCCTTCGAGAGTGCGACGACGACGCGTCGACCGTCCCCATCGCAGATGGCGCTCCGAAGAGCCGTTCGGCGATCGTCGGAACCCCTCACCAGTTCCAGCCTGGCACCGTTGCTATCTACCTGCGGGTCCCCACCCGCCCGCTCTGGTAGTGTGGTACACAACATGGATGAGGATCACCCGATCGGCACGCCGTCACGGCATCAGCGAGGAGGCGATCCGCCACGCCGTGACCAATGCCGTCCGGATGGTCGAAGTCGACGACGGGCTCTTCTTCATTGGCGCCGACGCTTCGGGGCAGATGCTTGAGCTCGTTGCTCGATCGACCGAGGCCGGTGAGCTAGTCGTGTTCCATGCCATGTCCCTCCGACCCATCAACGCCACGAGGTACCTGCGATGACCTATTCACACAGCGCAGCCGCTGAGCACGAGGGCCTTGCCGAACGCCTGGCCGGAATGACCATCGCCGAGATCGATGCCATGAGCGATCAGGAGGTCGCCGAGCTCATGGGCGCGACTGCAGAAGAGATGGCGGCCGAGCCTGCTTGGACGTGGCGAGAAGCGGCCAAGGCGGCGACCGACGAATACGCCGAGAAGCTTGCAGCCGACGTCGAATCTGGACGCGCAAGGGTCATTAGCGACCCGGCAGAATTGCGCCGCCGGCTCGGTGGCAGGCCACGTGTCGGTGACGCTCCCGGCGAAGGCCCTTCGATCCAGGTCCGGGTGCGAGTCACCACGCGTACCCGGACTGCTCTCGAATCCATCGCAGCTGCACAGGGTCGGCGCCTGTCCGACGTGAGTCGGGACGCCCTCGACGAATACGCGGCCCGGCACGCCAGCTGAGCGGAGGACGGATTGTGCTGGTGCCCGCCAACTCCTACAGGTTCTTGTGGTCCGGGTGGCGGTAGGCGTTCGCTCGCTGAGCAAGTCACGAGATTGGCCATTATCGACCTGACATCGACCGATGGCCGGCGTATGAGTAGTGCAGCGCCATAGCGGCTGCATTATGCAGACCCGCTGACTACCGCTTTCGCGTGAACAGAGGCGCGAACATCCGCGAACGAAGGATGTCACCTCCACCCTGTGCTTTGAATCTTCGCGTCTTT
>JAKAQW010000204.1 GCA_021819525.1 Actinomycetes bacterium | reverse complement strand
CCACACCGACGTCCTCCACACCGACGTCCTCCACACCGACGTCCTCCACACCGACGTCCTCCACACCGACGTCCTCCACACCGACGTCCTCCACACCGACGTCCTCCACACCGACGTCCTCCACACCGACGTCCTCCACACCAGCCGGTTCTGGCACTGCCGGAGCCAGCGCTGGTGTGAGGAGCTCCGGCGCGACGACGGGAAGCGCGGGTTCGGCTGGTGCTGGAGCGGGGTCGGCTGGTGCTGGAGCGGGGTCGGCTGGTGCCAGAGCGGGCAGCAGCTCGGGGTGAAAGCCGTCGTCCTCGTCGGCGGCGAGGGGACCCGGCTCCGTCCGCTGACCGATACCCGACCCAAGCAGCTCCTGCCGATCGTGGGCGTGCCGATGATCGAGCGGGTCGTCGAGGGTCTGGCGGGGTCGAGCGTGGAGGAGGTGGTCCTGTCGCTCGGCTACCGGCCCGACGCCTTTCTGGGCCGCTACGGCCGCGGCGACGTGCACGGTGTCCCTGTGCGCTGCGTGGTGGAGCCCGAGCCGCTGGATACTGGCGGCGCCATCGCGTTCGCCGTTCGTCAAGCAGGCATCGACAGCACGTTCGTGGCGGTCAACGGTGACGTGCTGAGTGATCTCGTGTTGAGCGACTTGGTGGCGACCCATCGGAGATGTGGCGGCCAGGCCACGTTGGCGCTCGTCACCGTGCGTGATCCCTCTCGTTTCGGCGTGGTGGTGACAGCGAGCGACGGTCGGGTGGAGGCCTTCGTGGAAAAGCCACCGGACGGCCGCGCCCCGGCGAGCACAGTGAACGCCGGATGCTACATCCTGGAGCCAACGGTGCTCGATCGCGTTCCCTCGGGCCGGCGGGTGTCCGTGGAGCGCCAGATCTTTCCCGAGCTGGTCGACGAAGGGGTTCTCTTCGCGCGGGTCGGCAGCGAGTACTGGCTCGACACGGGCACTCCCGAGGCCTACCTCCAAGCCCATCAGGATCTGCTCCAAGGCCGCCGAGGTCCGCTTCCGGCCCCAGGTGCGACGTGCCGGGGGGCCGGTCTGTGGGCCTGTGGGGAGGTGCATGTGGGCGGCGCGGTGACCGGTGGGAGCTTCGTCGGAGCCGGTTCCACGGTCGCCTACGGAGCCGAGGTGATCGCGAGCTCGCTCGGTGCCCAGGTGACCGTGGAGGCCGGTGCATCGCTGCAGGAGTCGGTGCTCCTCGACGGGGCGAGGGTGGGAGCAGGAGCACGAGTCGGTGGGTCGATCGTCGGTGCCGGGGCGGTCATCGGC
Organism: Actinomycetes bacterium; assembly: GCA_021819525.1. Taxonomy (GTDB): domain Bacteria; phylum Actinomycetota; class Acidimicrobiia; order Acidimicrobiales; family UBA8190; genus JAKAQW01. The sequence continues at coordinate 4,869 of JAKAQW010000204.1, read as the reverse complement.
GCCGGTGCCCAGGTCGCTGCGGCCAGTGTCATCGGTGATGGGGCCACGGTGCCAGCCGGCGATGTGCTGTACGGGGCCCGGGTGCCTGCCGCTCTGGTCAGGTGAGCAGATCCCGAGATGGGCAGAAGGCCGGTGCCGTGCGGGCCATGGTGACCGGTGGCGCCGGCTTCATCGGCTCCACGCTGGTCGACCGGCTACTGGCAGAAGGGCACGTGGTCGACGTCGTCGACGACCTGTCCACCGGCTCGCTGGCGAACTTGGCTGACGCCCGAGCGGCTCACGGCCACGACCTTCGGGTCCACCAGCTCGACGTGCGCGCCGAGGCGCTCGTAGACCTGATGGTCCAGCGTCAGCCCGACGTCGTGTACCACCTTGCTGCCCAAGCCGACGTGCGGGTGTCGGTCGCTCGCCCAGCCTTCGATGCCGACGTGAACGTGCTCGGCACCGTACGGGTGCTCGAAGGGGCTCGGGCGGCAGGGGCGAGCCGGGTGGTGTTCGCGGCCAGCGGTGGCACCCTCTACGGCGAGCCGCGTGGCACCGACCTGCCGGTGCGCGAGTCGTTCCCGCATCGTCCGCTGTCTCCTTACGGTGTGTCGAAGAAGGCGGCCATCGACTACCTGGTGTGCTACCGGGAGCTGCACGCGGTGGAGTTCTGCGCCCTGGCCCTGGCAAATGTGTACGGGCCTCGCCAGGATCCGCACGGGGAAGCCGGTGTGGTCGCCATCTTCGCTCAACGCATCACCGAAGGCCGGCCAGTCACCGTCTATGGCGACGGTCACCAGACCCGCGATTTCGTCTACGTCGACGACGTGGTAGACGCCTTCGTGAGGGCCTCGACCCGCGGTGGCGGCCTGGTCCTCAATGTCGGCACGGGCCAGGAGGTGTCGGTGGCAACCCTGGCACGCACCATGGCCGACGTGGCAGGCCAGCCCCTGGCAATGGAGCATGCTCCGTCCCGACCTGGCGAGCTCCGGCGCAACGCCCTCGACGCCAGCCGGGCCCAGATCCACTTGGGCTGGCGGGCATGGACCGACTTGGCCAGCGGTGTCGGAGCCGTTCTCGAGCATCTGCAGGGTCGGAGCGTGCAACGGGACAGATCCTCGCCCTAGCGGCAGATCCGAGCTGCCTTGGCCGACGAGGCGGTCCGGATCTCGTCTCGCCGCGGCGGGAGATCGGCATCGACCTCCTCGCGGGCCGCCGATCCCCCGCGCTCAGCGGAACAGGTCCTCGCCGTAGGGGCGGACCACCTCTTCAGCTACCGATCCCCGGCGCAACCACGACCGCTCGACCCCACGGACGATGGCGGCAGCGATGCCGCTCGCTTTTCCCATGACCAGCTCAGCGGCGCCGGCAAGCTCGTCGGCCACGCAGATCTCGGTGGCGAGCAGGGTGCGGCCGAGGGCGTCTGTGGTGCCCCGGAGATCGACCACCGCTGCGATCCCGGCGCAGCCGATGGCGACGTCAGTCACCCCCCGGCGCCAGGTCCGCCCGAAGGTGTCGGAGACGATGACGGCTACGGCCGCGCCGCTTCGTGCGCCGATGGCGTCACGCAGGCGCCGCGCCGAGCGGTCAGGGTCCTCGGGTAGGAGGGCGGCCCAGCCGTCGTCGACGTTCGAGAGGTCGATCCCGGAGTTGGCGCAGACAAAGCCGTGGCGGGTCTCGGTGATGACCAGGTCGCCGCGCCGGCGCAGCACCCGGACCGCCTCGGACTCAGCCAGCTGGCGGCGGGCGGCGGTGTCCTCGGGGTCGATCCGCACCAGTCGTCCTTCGGCTTTGGACACCACCTTCTGGGTCACCACCACCACGTCGCCGTCGACGAAGGTGGCCGCCGCGCACAGCATGCCGGCCAAGTCGTCTCCGGGGCGGACCTCGCCCAGGTCGCGCACCGGCACGATGGTGACGCTGCCGGCAGGTGGTCGCTTCGTGCCGGGCGGGCTTCCCGTGTCCTGGCGCAGGCTCGGTGCCCGGGGAACCGCCGTGTCCTGGCGCTGGCTCGGTGCCCGGGGAACCGCCGTGTCCTGGCGCTGGCTCGGTGCCCGGGGAACCGCCGTGTCCTGGCGCTGGCTCGGTGCCCGGGGAACCGCCGTGTCCTGGCGCTGGCTCGGTGCCCGGGGAACCGCCGTGTCCTGGCGCAGGCTCGGTGCCCGGCAGATCTCAGCGGTCATCGAGGACCACCTTGGCCAGTGCAGCGGCTCGGGTGGCATTGGCCATGACCGTCGGTGCGACGACACAACGAACCCCAGTCGCCTCCACCATCGCCGAGTCGGCCTCGTCGGACACGTCGATGACCATGGTGGCAGCCAGATCGGCATAGAAGCGGGCGATCCCTTCCGAGCTCGCTCCATGCCCCATCTCGCGCAGCAAGCGGTCCGCAGGACCCTTGAGCGCCGCCCCCCCGACCAACGGTGAGACCACCACGGTGTCGGCCCGGCGATCCGCCACCGCCTGGCGGACACCGGGCACGGCCAAGATGGGAGCGATGGAGACCACCGGGTTCGACGGGCAGATCACCACCCGCTCGGCTTCACGCAGTGCTTCGAGCACCCCGGGACCGGGGCGGGCTGTGCCGGCCCCCTCGAACGCCACGGCACGTACCGGCACCGAGTGGGCCAGGAAGACGAAGTACTCCTGGAAGCCGACTTCGGTGCCATCCGCGAGGGTCAGGCGGGTGCGGACCGGGTCGTCGGACATCGGCAGGAGGGTGACATGGACGCCGAAGCGTTGGGCGAGCTCCCCGGTGACCTCGCTCAGCCGGGCTCCCTCGTAGAGCCGCTGGGTCCGGTAGAGGTGGGTGGCGAGATCCCGGTCGCCGAGGCGGAACCACGTCTCCCCGCCCAGGGTGGCCAGTTGGTCCATGACCGTCCACGACTCGCCGGCCAACCCCCAGCCGCGTTCGTCGTCGGAGCGGCCCGACAGGGTGTAGGTGACCGTGTCGAGGTCGGGGCTGATCGAGAGCCCGTGCAAGACCGTGTCGTCACCGGTGTTCACGACAGCGGTGATCGAGGCGGGATCGATCACCTGCACCAGGCCTCGCAGCAGGCGCGCGGCACCGACGCCTCCTGCGAGCACGGTGATCACGGCTCGACACCCTACTGGCGTCTGGATGTGGCGGCGACCCGGCGTCTGGATGTGGCGGCAGCCGGGCGGGGATGTGGCAGGCTCGGCCGGTGGACCAGCGTCTCTCTCCAGCGGCCCTCTGCTCGTCGCCGATGCCGCTTACGACGTCGCCGCTGCGGGTGGCGGTCGAGGCGACCCCGTTGCTCGGCGTGCAGACGGGGGTGGGGCGGTTCTGTCGGGGAGCGCTCGGGGCGCTGGATCTGCGCTCCGAGCTGTCTGTGTCCGCGTTCGCCGTCACCTGGCGTCGTCGACGGCACCTGGCGCAGGCGGTGCCGCCCGGAGTGGCCACTGCACAGCGGGCCATGCCGGCACGGCCGCTGTACCAGGTTTGGGCACACGCTCCATGGCCACCGGTGGAGTGGTTCATCGGGCGCTGCGACGTGGTCCACGGCATGAATTTCGTGGTGCCCCCGACCCGGCGGGCTGCCCGGGTGGTGACGGTCCACGACTTGACCGTGGTTCGCTTTCCCGAGATGTGCGACGGTCCTACGTTGGCGTTCCCGGCCATGGTGGCCAGGGCCGTGCGCGGCGGTGCCTGGGTGCATACTCACGCGCAGTCGGTGGCCGACGAGGTGGTCGACATCTTCGGCGCTGACCCTGGGCGAGTGCGGGCAGTGGCTCCCGGCGTGCCGCCGTCGCCGTCGCCGTCGCCCGTGCCGGCTGGTCGTCTGGTGGACTTGCCGGTAGGTACCGAGCGCTACGTGGTCGCAGTGGGCACAGTCGAACCGCGCAAGGACTACCCCAATCTCGTCCGGGCGTTCGGTCGTGTCGCAGCTGCGTTCCCTGAGGTCGCATTGGTGATCGTGGGTGCTGACGGGTGGGGCGCGGAGGCGCTGCACCGCGAGCTGGCCGCTTCGTCGTGGCGCTCGCGGGTCGTCCGCAGCGGCTACCTGGCCGACGCGGCGCTAGCGCGGGTGATGGCCGACGCCGACGTCATGGTGTACCCCTCACGCTACGAAGGCTTCGGGTTCCCGCCGCTCGAGGCCATGGCCCTCGGGGTCCCGGTGGTGGCCACAGCGGCAGGGGCGGTGCCCGAGGTGGTAGGGGAGGCCGCCGTGGTGGTGCCACCTGCCGACGAAGCGGCACTGGCCGATGCGCTCGAACGGGTGCTCGCCGGTGTCGGCCGCGCCGAGCTGGTGGCTGCCGGCTACCGACGTGCCGAGCACTTCACCTGGTCGGCTTTCGCCGGGGGCATGGTGGACCTGTACCGTGCGGCGGTAGCGGACCGGTGAGCGCGGTGGCCGATCGGCGGTCTCTGGGTCGCTCGTGGAACGTGGGTCGCTCGTGGAACGTGGGTCGCTCGTGGAACGTGGCTGGTGAGGCGGTGGCGCTTGGGGCGCCGGCCCCCAGTGGAGCAGCAGGCTCGTCGATGGCGCGCCGGTGAGTGACCGACGGCCTGGTGGCGGACCGGGCACGGTGGCTTTGGTGGTGGAGCAGCTGCGCCGGACAGTACCCGGTGGCATCGGGACGTACTGCCTTGGGCTGCTGGGCGGTCTGCGGCAGGTGGCCCAGGCTGGTGCGGCGGTCCCGGGTGTGGAGCTGGTGGCGAGCCGGAGCCCTTCGTCACCTGATCCCTTGGCCAGCGAGGGTTGGATGCTGCGGGTGTCGAAGCTGCCCGGCCCGCTCTTGACTCGAGCCTGGGACCGGGGCTTGGTCGACGTGGATCGCCACGCCGACGTCGTCCATGCCCTCTCCCTGGCGGCGCCGCCGGCTCGGCACCGACCGCTGGTGGTCACCGTGCACGACCTGGCT
>JAKAQW010000035.1 GCA_021819525.1 Actinomycetes bacterium | reverse complement strand
CGTCCGCGCCCGCGCCGTCCGCGCCCGCGCCGTCCGCGCCCGCGCCGTCCGCGCCCGCGCCGTCCGCGCCCGCGCCGTCCGCGCCCGCTGCCGCCCGTGCCCGCGCCGCCGTCCGCGCCCACTGCCGTGGTCCACCCGCTCGCCCACACCGCCATCGGCCGTTCGATCAATGACCCATGCTCTTGACGTAGTGAGGAAAACATGATGTACTACAGATCAGGAACGAGGATCAACGAGAATGTAGTAGTTGCTCCGGGGAGGAGAAGGAGAGCCCGATGGCCTTTGACCAGCTGCCGAGCGTCGAGCACACCGAGATCAGCTATGCCAAGAAGGACTGGGTAGCGCGGATCACCATCGAGCGCCCAGAGGCCTACAACGCCTACAGCACCCGCACCCTGGTCGAGCTGGCTGCCGCCTTCCGGGAGGCCGCGTTCGACGACGAGGTGGCGGTGATCGTCTACACCGGCAGTGGCACCTCGGCGTTCTGCACCGGCGGTGACGTGAAGGAGTACGAACGGGTCTATACCCGCTCGCCGCATGACTACTGGAAGTACATGGGGCTGTTCAGCGCCTATATCGAGAGCATCCTCAACACCGGCAAGCCGGTGATCGCCCGGCTGAACGGCATGGCGGTGGGTGGCGGCAACGAGAGCCACCTCGCCTGCGACCTGTCGGTGATGGCAGAGCACGCCTATGTCGGCCAGGTCGGTACCCGGGTCGGCAGCGTCGCCGCCGGCGGCGCCACCCAGTGGCTGCCGATCTTCGTCGGCGACCGCCGCGCCCGGTGGATGCTCATGCTGAACCGCCCCGTGCCCGCGTACCAGGCTCTCGAGTGGGGGCTGGTGAACGAGGTGGTCCCGTCGGTGCGCAAGGACGGGGCCTTCATCGAGCGGGCCACCCCCGAGCAGGTGAAGCAGGCGCGCAAAGGCGAGGATGGCTACTCGATCGACCTCTCGCGCCTCGACGAGACCGTCGACGGGCTGTGCGCGGATCTGGTCGAGCAGTTCCCCGAGTGCACCCGGTACACGAAGCAGCAGACGAACTTCTGGAAGGACCTGGCCTGGCACCAGACCGTCGGCCACGCCCGGGACTGGCTCAGCATCCACTACGCCAGCTTCGAGCCCATCGAGGGGATGGGCGCCTTCGTGGAGAAGCGCCAGCCGGGCTACCGGATGCTGCGTGAGCGCGCGGCGCGCGGCGAGTCGTCCGAGTTCGTCTGGGGGCCGTACGTCCAGCACTGCCCGAGCTGCGGCGCCCGGTACCTGCCGTCGGGCTTCGCGTTCTGCGGCCAGTGCGGCAACCGGCTCGACGGCGCCGAAGCCGTCGACGCGTCGGCCCCGTCGGCGGGGATGTGACAGCGGTGACAGCGGTGACAGGCACCCGCGTCCTCGAACCCTACGAGTCGCTCTCGCTGAGCGAGGTGCTCTCGCGCTGTCGCGACTTGGTGGAGGACCCCGACTTCCCGACCGTGGCGCGCTGGCGGCGCGACGGCGGCAAGGTGATCGGGCACTTCGAGGTCTACTTCCCCGAGGAGATCGCCCATGCTGCCGGGGCGCTGCCGTTCAAGGTGCGCGGCGCGCCGGTGGAGGCGAGGCAGGGAGAGTCCCACTTCGGCTCCTACCTGTGCTCCATCTTGAAGACCTCGCTGGAGCTGGTCCTCAGCAACCGGGTGGAGCTCGACATGTTCGTGTCCCACCCGATCTGCGACTCGGCCCGCAACCTGGCCGCCATCTGGGGACGCAACGTCGAGTACCCCTGCGAGATCCTCTACCTCCCGCAGAACGCGAACTCGGGGCACGCGGCGGCCTACCTTCGAGGGGAGTACGGCCGTCTGGCCCGCCAGATCGAGGCGGTCACGGGCCACGCCATCACCGACGACGACCTGCGAGCGTCGCTGGCGGTGTTCAACGAGAACCGACGCCTGCTGCGCGAGCTCTACGAGATCAAGCGCGCCACGCCCTGGCAGCTGGCGGTCGACGAGGCGTACGTGCTGATGGCGGTGGGAGGGATGATCCCCCGTGAGGAGCACAATGCGCTGCTGGCGTGGGCGCTGCCCAAGATCCGTGAGCGTGCCGGGGTGCCCCAGGACCGGATGCGCCTGGTGTTCGAAGGCGGCTTCTGCGAGCAGCCGCCGCTGGATCTGCTCAGCACCATCGCCAAGTTCTCCTACGTGGTCGACGACGACCTGCTGATCGGCTTGCGCTGGATCACCGAGGACGTCCCCATCGGGGACGACCCGCTCGCCGACCTCGCCGTCTCCTACCTGGAGCGTTCCTCCTACAGCCCCGTGCAGCACGACCTGCGCAAGCCGAAGGAGAAGATGCTCGTCGAGCGCATCCGCAACGCCGGCGCCGGAGCCGCCATCATCACCGCCGCCAAGATGTGCGAGCCCGGGCTCGACGAGGTCGTCGCCTACGTGAAGGCGCTCGACGAGGAGGGCATTCCCTACTTCGTGAGCGAGTTCGAGGAGCGCATGACCAACTTCGACAACCTGCAGGTACAGCTCGAGACGTTCATCGAGAACCTGCTGTTCGCCTGAACGGAGGGACCATGTCCACCAAAGCCTCGACCACAGCCTCGCCCTATGCGCCTCCGGCCGGACCGTCCGACGATGCCCGGGCGACGTCCCTGGTCGGCCGGGGGAACAAGGAGGGCAACCGCCTGTTCCGCTCGTGGTTCTCCGAGCTGACCACCGCCCAGGAACGCGGGGAGAAGGCCGCCTACGTCTTCGTGATGGGCAGCATGGCGGAGCTGCTGCGGGTCTTCGACTTCCACACCATCTTCCCCGAGGTGAACGGCTTGCAGACGGCCGTGCGCCACGTCGCCGACGACTACATCGCCAAAGCCGAGGACTACGGCTTCTCCACCGACGTGTGCGGCTACGTGAAGGCCGACATCGGCCTGCAGTTCCGAGGCGGGGAGCACCCCATGGGCACGATCCCGCCCCCCGCCCTCTCGGTCTACACCAACGCCTGCAACACCTACATCAAGTGGGCGGAGATCTGGGAGCGTCTCTACGGCGTGCCCATCTTCACCCTCGACATCCCCGGCACCCGCAGGTCCGGGGGGCAGACCTGGCCCGGCAGCGCAGACTTCGCGAACGACCTCCGCTACGTGCGGGGCCAGATCGACGAGCTCATCGGGGTGTGCGAGACGGTGTCGGGCAAGCGTTTCGACATCGACAAGCTCCGGGAGATCATGGGCTACGCCAACCGGATGAGCGTCGCGTGGAAGAGGCTCATCGAGCTGAACAAGTCCACCCCCGCCGTCTACAACGCCGTCACCGACGGCACCGTCTACCTCGGGATGGCGAACGGCTTTCGCGGCCGGGAGGAGGGTGCGCGCTACTTCGAGGACCTCGTCGAGGAATTGGAGTACAAAGCCGCGCACGGCATCGGCTCCCCCTTCGAGGAGAAGTACCGCCTGGTGTTCGTGGGCGTGCCCTGCTACCCGATCTTCCGGCGCTTCGGGGAGATGTTCAGCGAGTGGGGCGGCACCTTCGTCGGATCCACCTACCTGTGGTTCGCGTCGGGCGGCGCGAACATGGGCTTCGAGTACGACCTCGACCGCCCGCTCGACAGCCTGGCCGAAGGGGTGCTGGTGACGGTGCGCGACGCCATGGACGCCATGTTCTACTCGAACACGCTGCTCGCCGACATGATCGAGCCGTTCGACATCGACGGGGTCGTGTACCACCCCATCAAGTCGTGCCGGACGGTCTCCACCGGGCTCGCCGACAGCCGGCGGGCGCTCATGGAGCAGACCGACGTGGCCACGTTGTTCATCGAGTCCGACCACATGGACAAGCGGGTCGTCTCCGAAGCCCAGCTGAAGAACCGCATCGACGCCTTCTTCGAGGGCCTGGCCACCAGACGCCAGCACCGCGCCGCGCAGGTGGTGCGACAGGGAAGGGAGGGTTAGAGCCATGGTCTATGCAGCTGGAGTGGACGTCGGTTCGACGCAGACCAAGGCGGTCATCATCGACGAGAACCTGCAGATCGTGGGGCGGTCCCTCGTCGACACCGGCGCCAGCGTCACGCTGGCGGCACAGAACGCGTACCGGGCTGCGCTCGCAGACGGCGACATCCACGAGGAGGAAGACGGCGTCGGGTTCATCGTGGGGACCGGCTACGGCCGCTACAAGGTCACCTTCGGCGACGCCCAGACCACCGAGATCTCCTGCCACGGACGCGGGGCGGTGCACATGTTCCCCGACACCCGCACCGTGGTCGACATGGGCGGCCAGGACACCAAGGCCATCCGGGTCAGCCCGAACGGGGAGATCGTGGACTTCGTGATGAACGACAAGTGCGCGGCGGGCACCGGACGGTTCCTCGGTGCGGCGGCCACAGCGCTGGACATCCCGCTCGGCGACCTCGGCCCCACGGCCTTGCGGTCGGAGCGACCGGTGAAGATCTCCACCACCTGCACCGTCTTCGCCGACTCGGAGATCCTGTCGTGGCTGGGCAAGGGCAAGAAGGTGGAGGACATCTTGATGGGGGTGCACCGCTCGGTGGTGTCGAGAGCCCTCAGCCTGATGCGGCGCGTCGGCATCGAGCAGGAGGTCACCTTCACCGGCGGTGTCGCCAACAACCTCGGCATGGTCGAGGTGCTCAACCAGGAGCTGGGTTTTCGAGCCAACGTCAGCCCCGAGTCCCACTACATGGGCGCTCTGGGCGGCGCACTGTTCGCAATGGACCGCATCGTCGCCGGCCGCAGCCCGGCCGGTACCTCGGAGGCAGTGTCATGAGCATCACGGCCGGCATCGACGTGGGTTCCACCTATACCAAGGTGATGGTGCGCGGCGCTGACGGGGCGCTGGGGCGGGCCCTGGTCCGCACCGGCTACAGGCCCGGCGACGCCGCCGACGAGGCGCTCGATCTCGCCTGCGAGGACGCCGGGGTGCAACGGGCGCAGATCGACTACATCGTCGCCACCGGCTACGGCCGCTTCCAGGTGCCTTTCAGCCAGGTCACCGCCACCGAGCTCACTGCCGCCGCCTGGGGCTGCCACGCCCTGTTCCCCGGGACGAGGACCATTCTCGACGTCGGCGGCCAGTCGGTGAAGGCGTCGAGGATCGATGAAGCCGGCCGGGTCAAGTCCTTCCGCCTCAACGAGAAGTGCGCGGCCGGCACGGGTGCCTTCTTGGAGAAGACCGCTCGCTACATGGGCTTCGAGACCGAGGAGATCGGTGCGCTGGCTGCCACCTCGAACGAGGCGGTGGCCATCTCCGGGGTGTGCACCGTGTTCGCCGAGGCCGAGGTCATCAACCACCTCTCCCAGGGCATCCCTCCCGCGGACATCATGCACGGTGCCATCATCTCGTTGGTGGGGAAGTCGGTGCAGCTCATGAAGCGGGTGAAGATGGAGCCCCAGTACACCTTGATCGGGGGGATCATGCGCTACCCGACGATGGTGAAGGCGGTGCGGGCTCAGCTGAAGGTGGACGTGAACGTCCCCGAGGGCGAGAGTGTCCAGCTGGTGGCGGCGCTCGGGGCTGCCACGCTGGCCGCCCACCAGGTGGCCAAGGCGGCTCAGGGCGCCTCGGGCCCGTCGGGCCCCGGTGGGCTGCAGGCGGGTGCGGTGGCGGTGAGCGCCTCCTGATGCGGCTCGCGGTGCACGGCAAGGCGCCGCCGGCCGCTGCCGGGACGGCAGCCGGTGAGGGCACCGGCGACGAGCTGGACGAGGACGACGTGCACGCTGCGCGATGGGAGCGGCGCTTCGAGGTGGACGCAGCGCGGGTGGACGAGCTGGTGGAGCTCTACACCTCGCTCGGGTACGAGGTGCGCACCAGAGCCGTCGCGCCGCAGGCCTTCGGCCCCCAGTGCGCCAGCTGCGCCCTCAGCGCATGTAGCGCCAGCGTCGAGCTGTCCACCCGCCGCGCCCGCTGACCGAGAGGTCGGCCGCTCGGCGGGCGACGAGAGGAGCAGTAGCGATGACCCAGGTCCTGCTGGCATTGATCGACAGGCTCGAAGGCGAGCACCGCGAGGTGCGTGCCGCGCTGGCGGTGCTGGGCGACCTCGGCGACGCGGGCGACGCTGCCGGGCTGCGGGCGGCGCTCCCCGGCTATGCCTCGGTGCTCGGTCCCGGCCTCGACGAGCACAGCAGGGCCGAGGACTCCACGCTCTTCCCGGCAGTGCACGAGGTCGTCGGGAGGGGCGTGGTCGAGGCGTTCACCGTCGAGCACGGCGAGATCCTCGCCTGGCGCGACGCGCTGTACGAGGCCCGCGCGGACGTGGAGCGCCTCTCTGCCGTCTTGGAGCTGCGGGAGCTGCTCGAGTCCCACCTCCAGCGTGAGGAGGCTCTGCTGTTCCCGAGCATCCGGGACGCGCTCGGGAGCACGGCGTGATCTGCGCTCAGGTGCCCGGTGACCGTCCGGCCCGCCGGGCGTGGCGGCTGTCGGCTTGGCGTTCGGTCGCGTCGAACCAGGTGTCCGCGCCTGGCGCCAGGCGCTGGTGCAGCTCTCGGAACAGGGCGTGGGCCCGATGCCCCGGCCAGTTCGGGGGCAGCAGGCTCGTGGGCAGCCCGGGGTCGATGAAGGGGAACTTCCGCCACTCGTGGACCATGCGCGTCTGCACGGTGAACGCGAGCGACGGCTCGCTCGCAGCCGATGCGGTGAACTCGGTGACGAACGCCCGGTAGCGCTGCTCCAGGTGTTGGAGGTTCCAGGCGTCGCGCACCAGCTCGGTCGCGTCCCCGATCGCCCCCAGCTCGGCGATGAAGCAGACGAGGCGCGTCGGGCGCTGCAGCCCTTCGCAGACCGGTTCGATGACCGATTGGCTCTCGGTGTCGGGGGAGAGCCACACTCCCTGGCCGAGCGAGCCGAAGCCCGCCCAGGCCAGCCTGGTGCGCAGCACGTGGCGGTCGGCGCGTCGCTCTTCGGGGATGGAGATGACGAGGACGAGCCACCTGCCGTCCCAGTCCTGGCGGGTCGGGTCGAAGGCGTAGATGCGCGCCGACCCTTCCGCGAGCAGCATCCTGCCCCGCTCGCTCAGGCTCCAGCGTGCCTCGCGGCCGACGCGCTCGCTGGTCAGCCACCCTGCTTTGGCGGCGCGTGCCAGGGCCTGGCGGGCAGCCTTGTCCTCCACGCCGAACAGCGCCAGCGCCTCGAGGAGCGTGGAGGTCCACACCGTGCCGCCTCGGGGCAAGACGTACTCGCCGAGCACGGTGAGCAGCAAGGACCGGGCGCTCTGCCCCACCTGCAGGGCATCGCGCCGGGCGACGTCGGGCACCGACCAGCCCGTCGCCTGCTCGTCCCCGCCGGGCCCGCTCTCGCCGTCGACCACCGGCGGCGCCCGGTGGCGTGCCTGCAACGGGCTCGTCCCGTTCGCCTCGTCGCCCAGCCGAGCGGCGCTCGACCCGTCGCCGTCGCGTCCCACCGCGTCACCTCCCCATGGCCTTGGTGTCACCACCGACGCGAAAGCGGCGTCCCCGCAGGAAGGGTGGGGGACCCGGGCAGTTCCGCCACCCCTCGAGGGAAGGCGGCCCCCACGCAGCATAGGCGCGTCCCGCGTGGTCCCGCCTCCCGCGTGCTCCCGCCTCCCGCCTCCCGCGTGCTCCCGCGTCCCGCCTCCCGCGTGCTCCTGCCTACCGCTGGCGCCGGCGCCCGAACGACGCCAGCACCGATGCGGCGACGGCCTGGGGGTCCTCGAGCGGGCCGAAGTGGCCGAGACCAGGGAGCACCTCCACCTGGCACTGGGGCATCCTGGCCGCCAGCGACGCCAAGATGTCGGGCCCGATGGCATCGGTCGTCTCCCCGCAGGCGAGGGTGACCGGGCAGGACAGGTCGCCCAGGCGGCAGAAGGCGTGGTGGGTGAGCCCTTGCGCGTACATGAGCGCCTCGTGCTCGGGCTCGCAGCACAGCTGCACGGCGCCCTCGGGACCGGCCTCGAAGCCGAGCTCGACGTAGGCCCGTAGGGCGTCGGGGGCGAGCAGCGCCAGTGGCGGCTTCGAGGCGTAGTTGTCGTAGGCCGCCTGTAGCGACGGGAAGGTGCGCCTGCGCAGGCGGGCACGGCGCGACAGAGGGTTGTCAGGGTCGTGGGGCGGGGGATCGTCGCTCGGGACGATGACCGGCTCGAAGCAGTACAACGCCGCGAACGTGGCAGGCTGCTCCTCCTCGGCCAGCACGAGGGCGCTTGCCCCCGCCGAGTGGCCGAAGCCGACGGGATCCTCGAGGCCCAGGGCGTCGACGACGCTCAGGACGTCGCCGGCGAAGTCCAGGGGATCGAGACGGGGCTTGCCGGCCTGGTCCACGGGCGGCGCGTCCGACTCGCCGTGGCTCCGGGCGTCGTAGCCGATGACGTGGAAGTCGCTCGTGAGGAGCTCGGTGAACGGCCGGTACGCCCGGGCGTGGAAGCCGGTGGCGTGGGCGATGAGCAGAGGCTGGCCCTTGCCGCCCAGGTCGTGGACGGCGAGGCGGGTGCCGTCGCGCGACGTGACGAGCCCGGAGATGGACGTGTCGGTCATCGAGGCGGAAGCCTACCGTCGTGCCCTCGGCGTCTCGGCGTCTCGGCGTCTCGGGGTCTCGGGGTCTCGGGGTCTCGGGGTCTCGGGGTCTCGGGGTCTCGGGGTCTCGGGGTCTCGGGGTCTCGGGGTCGCCGTGCCGTGCGGCGCCGAGACGGTGCCGCACGGGCAGAGGACCGCTCTCTATCGCTCCCAGCGCTCGACATTCACACTAGACGTGCAGTATTATGCTACATGTTCCAGATGATCGTCACGTCGATGGTGGCAGGAAGGGGGTGCCAGGCTGGCGACGTGACGCCGAGGCAGAGGCAGCGGCGCAGCGGGCTCGCGGCAAGCTACCTCGGCCAGTGAGGTGGGAAGGACCAGGGGGTGGCCGCACCGTGCTCCAGATCGACCAATTGATGCGCAGCTTCGGTAAGGTGCGGGCAGTCGACGGCATCTCCATGTCGGTGCCACCCGGGGAGCTGCGCGCCCTGATCGGCCCGAACGGGGCCGGCAAGTCGACCTTGTTCAGCCTGGTGACCGGGCATCTGCAGCCAGAGCAGGGGACCATCGCCTTCGACGGTCGGCGGATCGAGCGGATGCGGCCCGCGGCGCGCGCTCGCCTAGGCATCGCCATCACGTTCCAGTCGGTGCACCTGTTCCAGGGCATGACCTCGCTCGAGAACGTGATGGTGGGCGCGCACTCGTGGACCCGCCACGAGTTCGTAGAGGCGGCTTTCCGGCTGCCGCGGCACTTCCGCGAGGAGTCGCGCATCCGGGAGCGGGCTCGGGCCGCGTTGGCAGAGGCTGGCCTCGAGCGCTGGGCAGCCACGCGAGCCGAGTCGCTGCCGCTGGGCAAGCAGCGGGCTCTGCAGATCGCCAGAGCGTTGTGCGGCAATCCGAGGCTCCTGCTGCTCGACGAGCCGGCGGCGGGGCTGCGTGGCGAGGAGCGGCGGGAGCTGGGAGCGCTGCTGGCCGATCTCCACGCCCAGGGGCTCACGATGCTGCTGGTGGAGCACGACATCGGCTTCGTGTGCGACGTCGCGGACCGTGTCACCGTCCTCGACATGGGCCGGGTCATCGCCGAGGGCACACCGGAGCAGGTACGCGAGGACGAGGCCGTCGTGGCCGCGTACCTCGGATCGGTGACCGCAGATGACGCCCCCGGCTCCCGCTAGCCCCGACGCCCGGATCGACGGGCCGGCGCTGGTGCTGCGGGTCGACGACCTGGTCGTCCGCTACGGCGCTGCCGTCGCGCTCGACGGGGTCAACCTGACGGTGGCCCGCGGGGAGATGGTGGCGCTCATCGGCGCCAACGGGGCGGGAAAGACGACCCTGCTCAACACCTTGTCAGGTGTCCTGACGCCGGCCGCGGGACGCATCGAGCTCGGCGGCCGGCTGGCCCACGTGCCCGAGGGCAGGGAGCTGTTCGCCGACCTGACCGTCGACGACAACCTGCGTCTCGGTGCCTGGAGAGCGCCATCGCGCGACACAGGGCCCATCTACGACGTCTTCCCGAAGCTGCGCAACCTCGCCGCTCGCCGGGCCGGCCACCTCTCAGGTGGCGAGCAGCAGATGGTCGCCATCGGCCGAGCCCTGATGGCGGCCCCCGATCTTCTCGCCGTCGACGAGCTGTCCCAGGGGCTCGCCCCCATCGTGGTGCAGGAGATCGGCAGCCACCTGGTGCGGCTCAACGAGGAGGTGGGACTGTCGGTGCTCCTCGTGGAGCAGAACGCCCGTCTCGCCTTGGACCTGTGTCCCCGGGCCTACGTGCTCGAGACCGGTCGGGTCGCCGAGGAGGGCCCCTCCGCCCGGCTCCGCCAAGAGGCCGCTGTCCAACACGCCTACCTGGGAGGCCATGTCTCGTCATGAGCGCACTGCTGCAGTACCTGATCACCGGCGTGTCGAGGGGGTTCCTGTTCGCCTTGCTGGCCACCGGCTTCGTGGTCATCTTCCGGGTGACGAAGGTCGTGAACTTCGCCCAGGGGGCCTTCGTCGTGCTCGGAGGGTTCATCGCCTACTCGCTGCTCGCCGCCGGCGTGCCGCACGGGGTGTCGGAGGGGCTGGCCGTGCTGGCGACGGCAGGCATCGGCCTGGTCTTCGGCGCCATCACGATCCTCGGCAACCTCACGCCGGTCGCCGCGCTCATCACCACCATCGGCCTCGCCATCGCCAGCGAGGCGATCGCCATGCTGGTGTGGGGGACGACGCCGCTCTCCTTCTCGGGGCTCGGCGGCACGGACCTGCACCTGGGGCACGTCCTGGTGCAGCCGCAGTACCTGCTGCTCATCGGGGTCAGCCTGGTCGTGCTGGTGGGACTGTGGCTGGTGCTGGAGCGGACCTACGTCGGCAAGGGACTGACCGCGTGCGCGTCGAACCCCTACGCCGCCCGGCTGGCGGGCATCAACGTCAAACGGATGGGTCTGCTCGCCTTCGGGCTCGGAGGGGCCCTGGGCGGTCTCGGCGGGGTGCTCATCATGCCGCTGTTCCCCCTCACCTACGACGGCGACGTCAACCTCGCCATCCTCGGCTTCGCCGCCGCCATCGTCGGCGGGCTGACCAGCCCGGGTCTCGCCCTGGTCGGAGGATTGGTCTTCGGCATCGCCGAGCAGCTGGTGGCGGGCTACTGGTCCCAGGCGAACGAGACGGCGGTGGCGCTCGGCCTCATGATCGTGCTGCTGCTGTGGAACGCCTACCGCCAGCGCGCGGAGCAGGTGGCATGAACGGCGCCCCCCGCCGGCGCCAGCCGGACCTGCCGCGCGCCGTCGCCCTGGTGGTCGTCGGTGCGGCGACGCTGGCGCTGCCGCTGGTGCTCAACACCCCGCAGCTCACCATCTACGTCACCGTCGGCCTGTTCACCATGGCGGTGGCGGGGCTGTCGCTGTTGATGGGCTTCGCCGGGCAGGTATCGCTGGGCCAGGGCGCCTTCTACGGCATCGGCGCCTACACCGCGGCGATCATGGCGGTCCACGGCTGGCCGCCGCTGCTCGCCCTGGTGCTCGCCCCGGTGATGACGACGGCGATCGCCGTCGTCCTCGGCGCTGTGCTGCTGCGCTTGCGCGGCCACGCCCTCGCCTTCGGCACCCTGGCCGTGCAGCTCATCTTCCTGTCGGTGCTGAGCCAGACGCCGAGCTTGACCGGCGGCGACGTCGGGTTGTCGGGCATCCCCGCCCTCGGCATCGGATCCTTCACCCTCACCAGCCATCTCGGCTACGCGTACTTCGTGTGGCTGGCCGCCGCCGCCGTGCTGCTGGTGAGCCGCAACATCACCCGCTCGCGCCCGGGCCGGGGGCTGCGGGCGATGGCCACCGCGCCCTCGGCGGCGGCGGCGACAGGTGTCAACGTGGTCAGCTACCGCCTGAGGGACTTCGCCCTGTCCGCGGCCTACGCCGGGCTGGCCGGCGGCATCTACGCCTTCTACCTCGGCTACATCTCGCCGGACGCCTTCCCGATCATGCTCTCGATCGAATTCGTCATCATGGTGGTCGTCGGTGGGCTCGGTACCGTGTCCGGCGCGTTCGTCGGCGCGGCTGCCATCACTGTGGTCACCCAGGTGCTGTCCTCGCTCGGCACCGGGCCCACGCTTCCAGCCCAGCTTCCCGCCGTGCTCTCCGACGGGGTGTACGCGCTGATCCTGATCACCGTGCTGCGACTGTTGCCCGACGGGATCGTCGGTGCGTGCTCGCGGCTGGCCAGAGGCGCGGTCGCGGCTGGTGCCCGGGTGGCGCGCCGGCGCGAGCCGCCACCGGTCGGCGAGGCGGAAGCGGCACCGGTGGTCGCCTCGGCGGAACCCGCCCAGCCCGAGATCGCCGGCCTGGTGCCGCCGAGGCGTGGGGCGTGAGCGAAGCGCCGCCACGAGGAGCACCGGCCGCCGCTCGACGACATCGTCGACGTGCCCGGGCTCGAGCACGGGACACGGTGGAGGATCGACGGGCATCGAGAGCGGGCGACGGGAATCGAACCCGCATGACCAGCTTGGAAGGCTGGGACTCTCGCCATTGAGCTACGCCCGCGCGAGGCCAACCATAGTCGCCAGGTCGCGAGGCGCGGACCGCCACGCACCGGCGCCCCGGTACGGTCCTCGAGATGACACCATCGGCCAACGGCAGCCCGATTCCGCCGGTGCCGGCCGGCCCGACGGCTGCCCCTGGCGTGCTGCGAGCCGGCTCCGGCAGTGCCACGTGGCCGGTGGGGGATGGATCGCCCATGGTGTGGCGTCAGGGGATCGAGGAGCTGCGGGCTCGTACCGCGGCGTCGGTGCCGGGCTTGGTCCGGGTCAGGCGGCTGCCGCCGGCATCGCGCATGATGACCACCGGCTGGCGGCTGGGCCTGGCCGTGGGCGGTTGGTGGGTCGCCGATCGCCGCCTGGGCGGCGCAGCGTCACGGGCCGGGGTGTCGCGCCGGGTGCGCCACGCGTTCGAGCGGCTGGGGCCGACCTACATAAAGCTCGGCCAGATCCTCTCGGCCGGTGAGGGCCTGTTCCCCCCGGAGCTGGTGGCCGAGTTTCGCCACTGCCGCGACCAGGTGCCCCCTGAGCCCTTCGCTGCCGTGCGGCGCCGGGTGCAAGAGGAGCTCCACGCACCGCTGGCCGAGATCTTCCGGTCGTTCGACCCGGAGCCCCTGGCGGCTGCTTCCATCGCCCAGGTGCACGCCGCGGAGCTGCGCGACGGGACGCCAGTCGTGGTGAAGGTGCAGCGCGGGGCGATCGACGAGCTGGTCCGCCGGGACATCGCCGTCATGAGCTGGCTGGCGGTTCGCCTGGTCGGCCGGCTGCCGGTGGCAGCCTTGGCGAACCCGCCGGCCCTGGTGGAGGTGTTCGCCGAGACCATCGTAGAAGAGCTCGACTTCCGCCTCGAGGCGCAGAACATGCTCGACGTAGCCGCCGTGCTCGAGCACTTCGGTCAGCAGGCGCTGGTGGTACCCCGCCCCCATCCCACCCTGGTCACGAAGCGGGTGCTGGTCATGGAGCGGCTGTCGGGGTTCACCTGGGGCGACACCGCGGCTATGGCCGCGGCTGGCATCGACACCGCCGACGCCTTGCGAGCGGCGCTGGTGTCGTTGCTCGAGGGGGCAGTGCTCGCTGGCGTCTTCCACGGGGATCTGCACGGCGGGAACCTGCTGGTCGCTCCCGACAGCCGAGTGGTGCTGCTCGATTTCGGGATCACCGGCCGTCTTGCCCCGGCCCAGCGAGTCGCGCTGCTGCGGATGGTGGTCGCGGCCACGGCGAACGACGTGCCGGCCCAGGTGGCTGCCATGCGCGACCTCGGAGCGCTGCCCGCCGACGTCGACGTCGACGCGGTCATCGCCGACCTGGGTCTCGACCGCCCCCCGATCGATCCCACCACGCTCAGCATCGAGGAGCTCACCGCCGAGGTGCGAGCCCTGGCATCGGCGCTGCTCGAGTACGGTGCGCGTCTGCCGAAGGCTCTCATCTTGTTCGTGAAGGACCTCCTCTTCCTCGACGGAGCCCTGGCGGTGATGGCACCTGACCTCGACATCCTGGCCGAGATCGCGGGGCTGGTCACCTACTTCCACGAGCGCCATGGTGCCGCGGTCGCCCGCGACCTGGGGCTTGACCCCGACGCGCCTCCGCTCGTGGATCTGGGGCCGCTGCGCGCGTCGCTGGGTCTGGGCGAAGGTGACGGTGGGTTCACCGTCCGCGAGCTCCAGGAGCGCCGTGCCCTCATGCGCCGCCGCCTCGCTCGCCACCGCGCCCGGGCGGGCGCAGCGGGCACCGCGGGCGCGCGAGGTGGTCCGCGGTGAGCCTGGTGGAGGTGGACACGGCCGGCGGGGTTCGCACCATCACCGGAGGGTTGGAGCTGGCGCCGCGCTGCGAGCACGCTCCAGCCGACCGGGATGCAGCCGACCGGGATGCAGCCGACCGGGATGCAGCCGACCGGGATGCAGCCGACCGGGATGCAGCCGACCGGGATGCAGCCGACCGGGATGCAGCCGTCGTCCAAGCCCTTCCTGCAGAACCCGGCGCGGGCCTTGTGTGCCTCAGGAGTCCCGCAGCAGCGCGTTCAGCTTCGAGCCCTTGTCGAACTTCAGCATCGCGGCGCCGACCACCAGCAGGAAGATCCATGCGCCGAGGGAGAAGCCCCGACCGAAGTAGTAGTGCGAGAACGCGAGATGGCCGGTCAGAGCCGCAGTCGTGATCCCCGGGATCGCCACGTAACCCGATACGAAGAACAGCACCAGGTTGAGCGCGCTGTAGGCCAACGACGGGAGGTACCACATGCGCAGGCCGAGCAGGTAGACCATGGCGATGAGCACGTAGAGCACGACCTCCCCGTCCAGCCAGAGCGTCACCTCGGGCGACTTGGCAGGCGACGCGAAGATGTGGGCGGCCGCGTCCACCAGTGCCACCAGCACCAACGCAAAGCGCGTCCAGTGGATGTTCCGGACGGTTCTGTCGGGCGTGTACCAGCGCTCCCGCTCTCGCCGTAGGGGTCCGGGCAGCAGGCCCGCCAGATGATCGTCGAGAGCCGGCGACGCCAATCGCTCTGGACGCTCGCTCGCAACCTGGGTCTTGGCCATGATCTGCCTCCGTGTTCCTCGTGGCATACTGACACCACGATTGTCGCGTACAACGGATGCCGACTGACAGGGTCCAAGGTCCCGAGTTTGACAGGGTCCAAGGTCCCGAGCTCAGGGCAAAGGCCCGATCGGCCGACGTGCTGGGGTGGACGACCAGAGAAGGTTTGCATGCGTTACCCGTCGATCCGTGATCGTTACCATCGTCACCACCGAGCCCGGCGCGCCTTGTGAGCACCTCCGCGGGCGGCATTGTGTGCGCCCCCGGGGCTGGCGTTTCGGGGGAGTCCAGCCGGAGAAGGCCAGCGTTGGTCGGGGTCAGGGAACCGCCAGGCATCCGCTCGACCGTGGCATAAATATGCTATAGTCATAGCATGACCCGCGTCAGGATCAGCACTACCGTGGACCAGCAACTTCTCGAGCAGGCGCGCGCGGTGAAGGCGGGTGTACCGGACTCAGCACTGGTCGATGACGCCTTGGCAGCGTTCCTTGCTCGACACCGTGCCGCGGAGGTCGACGCAGCGTATGCCTCCTACGACAGCCACCCCCTTGACGAAGACGACGAGTGGGGTGATCTCGCATCGTTCCGGGCTGCGTCGGCCGCGTCATGAGCTCGTCGCCCGCTCGGGGTGACGTCTGGTGGTGTGAGCTTCCCGACATTGGCCGAAGGCCGGTAGTCGTGCTGTCTCGCGATGCCGCCATCCCTCGGCTTCGACGGGCGGTCATCGCTCCGTGCACGACGACCATCCGCGGCTTGCCCAGTGAGGTTGTCCTCGAGCCAGGCGACGACCCTGTACCACGGCACTGCGTGGTCAACGTGGACTCGATCGAGAGTGTCGCTCTCGGCGTCCTCACCGAACGAATCGGGCGCCTTGCCGATGTCAGGATGCGGCAGCTTTGTGAGGCGCTCGAAGTCGCCGTGGACTGCGACCGCTGAGCGCCACCCCCACCTCCTCGCACAGCGCTGCCGTCCCTCTCGAGCGCACGGCGTCGCCCAGGTGTCGTGGGTTCGGGTTCGCAGCGACGACATCATCTCGATCATGACGCTCGAACGGCTTCAGTGGTCGCATGGCCCACTGGCCTTGGCTCCGGGATCTGCACGGGACAGGGCGTTATAGGATCTGCACGAGACAGTCCGCCGACGGCCAGGGCGGCGCCTGCTGTTCCGCAACGAAATCTGTTGCGCTATGCTCGGGGCATGCCCGTGGCGACCAAGGAGAAGGTGGACGCGTTGAGCCGGGACTTCGGCTCGCAGCGCCGGCTGGCCGAGCTGCTCGAGGTCAGCCCGGCCCAGGTCACCCGCTGGCGGCGGGGCCAAGGGATAGACGACATGAACGCCGCACGGGTGGACTTGCTGGAGCTGGTGATGGCGAACCTGCTTCGCCTCTACGAGCCGGAGGCGGCCAAGCGATGGCTGCTCGGCGCCAACCCCACCTTGGGGCACCGCCGCCCTGTCGACCTCGTTCGTCGTGGTCAGGCCCGTGAGCTGCTCGATGCGATCGCAAGCGAACGCGCTGGCAGCTTCGCGTGAGGCTGTGGCGGGTCATGGGGTGGGACCCGTCAGCGCCGAGCGCCACTCCCGGGGACCCCTTGTGGATACCCCGAGCATTCCAGGGCACAGGGCGCCACGACGCCCCGGATCGCTACGGGTGCTTGTACCTGGCCGAGGAAGCCGTCTCCGCTGTGGCAGAGAGCCTGGCGCCGTTTCGTGGTACCGGTGACCTGCGCCCGGAGTTCCTCGTTCGCTCCGGGCTCGCCCTCGGGCTCGCCCACTTGGAGCTCGACGCCGAAGCACTGCTGGTCGACCTGGACGAGCCAGGAGTGTTGGCGGCCGAAGCGCTGCGCCCGTCGATCGTGGCGACAGGGCACCGTACGGTCTCCCAGGCGTACGCCGTGGAGCTCTTCGAGCGCCATCCTGACGCCGCCGGGCTGCGGTGGTGGTCGTCACTCGAGGCCAGCTGGCTGAACGTCACCCTCTTCGACCGAAGCCTGAGCACCGTGACGGTGCAGGACGTGCACGCGCTCGTGGTCGACGACGACGTGGTGGTGAGCGCGGCGGCGTTCCTCGGCCTGGCATAGTCAAGGCGCTCGCAGCAACGGACCCGGGAGGCGAACCGTCCCGTCCCGTCTCGGCATCGTCTGGCGGGCATGACTGGTCGGGCGGCCTGCCACCACCATGGTGGCCACTGTGTCGATGAGTGCAGGGTCCTCTACCTGTGGTGGGACATCCTCTCTCGGGCCGGGCGACCAGGGCCCGGTCGCGCGCCACCTGCCAGGGAGTGGCGATGGCGGCCAACATGGCTTTGACCACCTCCGTGGTGGCCGCCGCCTTCTGGTGCAGGGCCGGGCCCTGGAGCCGAAGGCGCGCCGGGCCCCTTTGAGGACCGAGCGCACGACCCTGGACTGGCTGGCCCGGCTCGACCACGCCCATGACGCGGGCGGCCCGGCTGAGCACGGCCAGGCGCAGGGCCACGGTGTCGGGGCAGAAAGACCCGGGCGCCAGCCGGCCATAGGGCAGGGTCTTCACCGTGCCGTCGTCCCGGAGGGAGTTCGTCGGGCAGCGCCTCGAGTGCCGCCGCGCGCGGCGAGCAGCTCGCGGACGAGATCTGCCTCGTCGTGGCCGCCGGGTCGAGCGTCCTTGCTCGCGCCGTGGTGGTGGTCGGAGCCATCTCGCTCCTCACGCTACCGGCGTCAGGTGCGACGACCCGAGGCGAGCCGCCACCACGTCCACCGGCCCCGCTTCTCCCCCACGAAGATGCCGGCCCCGGCGGGAACCTTGGTGTGATGGCTGACCGTCGGCTGGCTCCGGTGTCAATGGCCACGCACATCCGGGCGAGCGGACCCTCGAGGTCGTACCAGCACACCACCTCGCGCCGGCGCGACCGAGGAAAACCGAACGCCACCGGCGCCCCGAACCGGGGTGTGAGTAGCAGTGACGCAGAATTGAACGCGTGCGTGTGCTCGTGCAGCTCACGAATCTTGTTCCACCAGTACCGAAGGTCGTTGCAGGTCCGCCGAGCACCGGCCCTGACCAGGGTTGGAGCTCAATCCTGCCTGGCTGCTCCTTACACCCCGGGTGCCCGTAGCGGGATCCGCTACCGGGGCACACCGCATTCCTGCGGGACAGCACAGGGGCACCGCGGCGGAGCGGCGACGTAACATGACGGTATGTCCACGGTCGAGCAGCGCGATGAAGAGCCCCCGCTGCACCTGTTCACCGTCGATGACCCGCGCCTGTGGGAGTTTCGTTCGCGCTCGAGCGATGAAGAGCTCGCGCTCGGTGAGGTGACTGACGAGGAGTGGGATGCCTTCCACACCGTCATCGCTGAGAGGTGACGGGTCGGCGACGAGCTACCCACGTCGTCGTCGACACCGACGCGCTGAGCTGGGCGCTCGATCCTCGTCCTGCCCAGCGCCCCGAGCCAGGGGTTCCCTCAGCAGGCGAACAGGAATCGTGGTTAGCCCTGGTTAAAGGTGAGGCACTGTTGCCTCACCTTGCGGGGTCTCGGCCCTTTACGAACAGCGGATCCCCCGACTACGGCTCTGCTGGGGACTTGTCCGGGGTGTCTTTGTCCGCGAGTCGTGCGAGGAGCCGGCGGCGCTCCTTTCGTGACCGTACGAGCAGGAGCGTCGCGATCAGAAGCAGTAGTGCTGCTGCCCCGGCGGCCGGGACCAGCCAGACCGGTACGCCTGAGTGGACGATGGGTTGATGCTGTCCGGGTGGGAGCTGCACTTTGGTCGTCGCCACACCCACCTGGAAGGTCCCGCTGTAACTCGCAAGCTGCGTGCCGCCGGCGCCGAGGTCGAGAGCGAGAGCGGCCCTGTAGCACCCGGCGGCCAGCACCTGGTTGTTCAGGTACCAGGGGTAGTCGATGCTGGTGCGGGGCACGAAGGTGTCGAGCTGGCGGGCCAGGCGCAGCACCGGCGCTCCGCCCGAGCACCGGCGCAGGTCCCCGGCGAGGTACGGCTTCATCAACACGTTGCCGGTGTCGGCGATGGGGATGGTGAGCACCTGGCGGCGGTGCTGTTGGAGGCCCACGCTCGGAGCGCCGAAGCGGGCGGCTGGGGCTGTCGGTCCGGGGACGTGGACCACGACCGCGACGATCACCCGGGTCGTGGTGAGCAGGCGCACACCGCGCTTGGTGGAGCTGGCCGGCGCCGAGGCGGTCGGGGTCGGGGTTTGCCCCACGAGAGCGGCCACGTAGTCTCCCGGCGCCGTGGCACCGGGGACAGCGACGGCGAAGTGGACGATGACGGCGCCTTGCGCCGGGACCTGTACCGAGCCCACCGGGAGCTGCACCCAGCTGGCCGGGCTGGACAGGTGCGCTTCGGGTTCGCCGTAGGCGACGCCGCCGGTCGGGGAGGTGGTCGCCGTCGTGACGTAGATGAGGTAGCGGGCGGCTGACCCGGTGAGGTCGTGGACCACGATGGTCCCAGAGGTGGCTGCACCGGGCGAGAGCGTGTACTCGAAGTACCCGTGGGGGCCAGGATGCACCGGGAACAGGCCCGGAGCAGCCGGAGCAGCCGGCGAAGAGGTCGCCCACGCCGGCGTCCCCGGCGAGAGGAGCATCATCGTGAGCACCGCGGCGCACGCGACGCCCACCTTGGTGAGGGTGGTGATGGAGCTTCGAACGATCCGCCTACGGGCAGGAGAGCCAGGTGCTGTCGAGAGCCGAACCGCCGAGCGTGGGTCGATGCGCACCGAGACCCTCCCTACCACCTGAGGGGAAGGCGGCGAGGAGGGCCTCGGTGTCATCAGGTCACGGGCCGGTGACGATGCTGTACTGCACACCGGCGGTGTAGGTGGCGGCCCACGAGCTCGGGTCCGCGTTCACCTGCGCGCCGGGGTCGACGGTGTAGCTGCCCATGCCGGTGTTGAGCGCTGCGGAGACGAACTTGACCGCGGTGCCGTAGGTGGTCGAGCCGACCCCGCCGCCGGACACGGTGGTCGAGTTGCCGACGAAGGTCGGGGCAGTGCTCGTCGTGCCCGAAACCGCGGTGATCCCAGCGCCGGTAGCGGCCGTGTCGAGCGAGAAGGCGCTCGCGGCCTGGGTGCCGGCCTCGATCTTGTACACGAAACCGCTCGTGAGCGACTGCGTCCCGAAGTCGACGGTGATGCCCATGGTGCCGACGGCGTTCGCCGTAGAGGCCACCGCGGTGCCACTACCGCCGGCAGAGTCGGTGGTGTCGGTCGACGTCCAGGTGTACGAGCCGGCGCCGGAGGTGATGGTGCCGGTGGTGACCGTGTACTCCACACCGTTTTGGGTACCGGTGAACGCGCCCGAAGTTGCAGTCGTGAGGGCGGTAGCTGATCCTCCGGCCACCCACGACCCGGTGTAGGCGAGGTCGCTCACCGCGACGGTGCCGTTCCAGCCGGCGCCGGTGCCCGTCGAGTCCGCCCACACCGCCGAGGGCAAGATGCCGTTGCCGGTACCGGCCACGGGCACCGAGATCGTATGGGGGGTCGTGGTCCCGATCGACAGCGACCCGGAGGTGGTCGTCGCTGTCGCAGTCCCGGTTGCCGCGAACGCCGCTCCCGCTGGGACGAGCGCGGCGACGAGGACAGCGCCCGCCCCCACCAGCGCTTTCCTGCCAAGCCGGCGACGTGTGCCGGGATGGTGCCGCGTCCTACCTGAAAGTCGCCTGTCATTGTCCATTTGCCTCACCTTTTCTTGTCGGTTGCCAGTCAATGGCTCGGCGCAGGCGAGGGCGTCATCACAGCGACGCGGGCACACACGGGGACCACCGCTACTGGGATCTATCGGAGTGCTCGACGGCTTGCTTGAGCAGAACCTTCCGGACCCGTCTCAGCTCCCAGTGTCGGTGGGCAACCCGGGACAGAGCACCGATCCCGCCAGCCGATCGGCTGGGCATGGCCGGCCGAACAGGTATCCCTGGGCGTGTGGGCAGTCCAGGCGCCGAAGCTCGGCCGCTTGGGTGTCGGTCTCGACTCCCTCAGTCCCTCAGCAACGACGTCCAGTCCGAGCGCTTCGGCGCGGGCAAGGAGTAGGCCGTCCAGAGGCTTTCCTCGGCGAAAGCCCCGGGCCCTTACCGTGACTTTTCGTTCCCTTGTTCCCCGTGGGCCTATACTCGCCCCACCGGCGAGGACCGAGCCAGGGCCCTCGACCTGTTGACGAGTAGCGCCGTCCGCACGGGTTCCCACCAGACCTCCTGCAGGTTTCAGGCTTATCTTGGCTGTAACCCACCATCGCCTGGATCAACGAACCCGTCGCCCCAGAAGAAGCTGCACAGAAGGCGTCGTAAGAACGTGTCTCAAATCGCTTGACAGGTTCCGCCTCGATCGCCGACGGACCGGGCGAAAGGGCACCTCGCGAGCTTCGGACCCGGGTCGTTGCGGGCCGCTCGAGAACGCGTCGGCGTCCGCGACGCGGCGAGCAATGCGGCGACCTCCTCGAGGGTCCCAGGCCAGGCCAGGTAGTACCCCTGGCCGTAGGCGATGCCGATGTCTCGCAGCACGCGGAGCTCGTCTGCTGTCTCGATCCCCTCGGCGACCACCTCGGCCCCGGTCTCGGCCCCGAAGCCGACCAGGGAGCCGGCGAGCGCCCGTCGCACGGGGTCGAGGTCGATGCCACTCGTCAGCTCGCGATCGAGCTTGATGATGTCGGGGGCGATCTGAAGCACCACAGAGAGGCTGGCGAACCCGGTCCCGGTGTCGTCGATCGCCACTTTGGCTCCAAGAGCCCGGAGCTCCTGGCGCGCCTGGCGCAGCCCCGGGTAGTCCTCGATGCCGGTGTGCTCGGTCAGCTCGACGATCACCCGATGCGGGTCGGAGGTGACGACGAGGTCGATCAGCTCCGCCGAGCAGAAGGTCTCGGGCCCCACGTTCACCCCCATGCGCAGCGGCTCGGGGAGCTCGGGGAGGAGGGCAAGGGCGCGTTCGACGGCGAAGAGCTCCAGCTGGCCGCCGAGCCCGAGGCCAGCCGCCTCGGCGAACCAGCGGTCCGGGGTCTGCTCCGGCGGCCCGGCGAAGCGGGAGAGGGCCTCCACTGCGTGCACGGCACCGGTGTGGAGCGAGACGATGGGCTGGAAGACGACGGCGTGTCCTGTGCCGGTGAGCACCATCTCGATGCGGTCCCGGGCCGCGGAGCCGACAGCGGCCCCCGGGCGCACGACGTTTGCCACGAAGACCCCGCGAGCACCGCTGTACGCAACCTGGCCACGGGGACTGGGATCGTCGGCCGCGCCCACCGGCTCGTCGGCGCCGAGCAGCCGGCTCGTGACCGACGCCAGGTCGATCGCGGCGCCGACCACGGTCGAGACGAAACCCGCCAGCTTGTCCAGGTTCGCCTCGTCGGCCGGTCCGAACGCGCCTGGGCGTCGGGAAGCGACGTTCAGCACACCGATGCGCTCGTCGCCGCGCCGTAGCGGCACGCAGATCATCGACGAGATCCCGAGGGCCCGGGATGCCGCCGAATCGACGCGTGGGTCGGCGGTCGTATCGCTGCTGTGCTGGACGACGCCGCTGCGCACAGCGATCCCCGAGAGCGACCCGTCCAAAGGCAGCTCGGTGCCGACGAAGCCCTCGAGGTTCCCGGCCGCTACCGTGAAGCAGAGGGGACCGTCGTCGCGGCACACGGCGATGGCCGCGCCGTCAGCGTCGGGCACGAGCGTGACGGTCTCTGCCACCACCCGTTCCATGACGCTCGCCGGATCGCTCGTCTCGGCGACGATCTCTCGTAGTCCCATCGCTGTACCTCATCATCACGCGCGCCTCGAGCCAGCGCACCCAGCTTCCCACGTCAACCATCGGCAGGGATCGGGACGCGCTTGAGGTGCGTGGCCGTGCTCGCCGCTTGGGAGCGTGCGGCGCAGCCGGGGCCCATGAAAGCGCAGGCCGAGATCGAGTCGGGGAGCGAGAAGCAGTTGGGGCTGACGAGCGACCGATGGCCGAGGTGGCGAGGCGGTCGGCCGAGCGGATAGCCTGCGGGTGCAGTCAAGACCGCGAGGTGCCCCTTCGGGGGAGAATCGGGAAGCCGGTGTGAGTCCGGCACGGGCCCGCCACTGTGAGCGAGGAGCCCGCATTCACTGCCACTGGGCGCTGGTCGCCTGGGAAGGCGGGTGCGGGTGACGATCCGTGAGTCAGGAGACCGGCCTCGTCGGTGAGGACATCGGTTGCCGGTGGTACGGCAGCCTGGCAACGGGAGACTTGCCAGATGCGTGAGCCTGCTGTCCCTTCATCTGCCCCCACGGGTGACGCCGAGACGTTGGTGGCCTCGGTAGCCCCCTCGCTGCGCTCGGAGGGAGGTGATCCCAGGCGAGCTCGGCTCGCCCGGCTTGGCGTGGTCGCGTACCGAAAGGCGTGCCGGCCAGATGGCACCGGCCTGTCGCACTACCTGCTCACGACCGCTGCCGCGCCACGAGACGACGAACCGCAGCACATGGAACACCGGTGACCCGGCGCTCCGTGCTGAGGGGACCTGGCGTGCCGGGCGACTTCCAACGCGCATCTCCCGACGACCGCCACCCGGGCGTCGGCAAGGACACGGTGCGCGAGCCCGCCGCGTCGCTCTACGCGAACAGCGGCGACGGGCCGGCGCTCGTCCCGATCGACATCGGCCACGACACCTACACGGCGCTCGTGGAGCCAGACACAGCCTTCTGGTCGCTCGTCCGAAAGGCACGCTTGGCCGAGGTCCTCGCCGACCCCGTCTTCGCCGGCGAGGTCCACGAGCACGGTGAGGCCTTCGCCGCCGAGATGGACCTGCTGCGCTTCGGGCTCGTAGCCTCCGCCGTGTACTTCAACCCGACCGAGCGATGCAACCTCAACTGCACGTACTGCTATCTCCCCGAGAAGACGCGTCGTCGCGGCGTCCGCATGAGCGAGGCCCGCCTCTTCGAGGCACTCGAGATCCTGCTCGAGCACTTCCACCACGCCCTTCCCGACGAGGTCCGACCGCAGGTGATCTTCCACGGCGCCGAGCCGATGCACGAGCGCAGGGCGATCTTCGCGGCGATGGACCATTTCGCCGATGAGATCGTCTTCGGGGTGCAGACCAACGGCACGCTCCTCGACCCCGAGGCGATCGAGTTCCTCGCCTCCCGGCGGATCAGCGTGGGCCTGTCGCTCGATGGGCCGCTCGCCGAGATCACCGATCGCACCCGGCACACCCATGGCGGGCACGGCACCCATGAGCGCGTGCTCGGGGTGCTCGAATTGCTGCGCGGCTATGAGCACCATGCGGTGATCTGCACCGTGACGACCGAGAACCTGGCGCACCTCGTCGGCGTCGTCGAGCTGCTCCACGGGCTCGAGGTGCCGACCTGCATGCTGAACCCTGTGCGCTGCACCCTTCCGGGCGGCCAGGCGGTCCGGCCGCCAGAGGACGACCTTGCCGGCGCGTACCTGGCGGCGCTCGAACGCACCGAGGACCTCTACCGCGAGACGGGGCGCAAGCTCGTCGTCGCCAACTTCGCCAACATCCTCCTGGCGGTGGTAGCGCCCACGGCGCGCCGGCTCATGTGCGACATCTCCCCTTGTGGCGCCGGGCGGTGCTTCTTCGCCGTGGACGCCCACGGGGATCTGTTCCCCTGCAGCGAGTTCATCGGGCTCTCAGGCTTCGAGGGGGGCAACCTCTTTGCCGGCGGCCTGGAGGGCTGCTTCGACACCGATGCCTTCCGTGCCGTCACCGCCCGCCGGGTCGAGACGATCGAGCGATGCCGGGCTTGCGCGATCCGCCACTTCTGCGGCGCGCCGTGCCCGGCCGAGGCCCACGAGCTTCGCGGTGACCTGGCACGACGCGGCGCATACTGCCGGTTCTACGAGGAACAGCTGCGTTTCGCGCTGCGCCTCATCGCCGATGGCCGCGAGCACGCCTACCTCGCCGACGGCTGGGACGCCGCGGTCTCGACCGTGTTCGCGGTCGCGCACCCATGACCCGCACGCCCGCGACCGCGGCGCGCTCGCTGCGCCGGGAACAGCGCATGCCGATCGGCTGCGACACCGACGACCACGGCGGGGCCGTCCGTCGGGCTCACCTACTTCTTTTTCTTTCCGACGGGCGCCCGACGGTGCAGCAGAGGGTGTCGACGACAGCGGCTGCCGCAGGCAGAGTGCGGTGACCCGGCACAGCAGATGGGCCGGTCGCGCCGTCCCTGAGCTCGAGAAGGCGGCGCTTTGCCCGGTGGTCACCGCGAGGCGCGATCTGCGCCGCGGGGTTCGCGATGTCCCTGTGCCCGATGCGGCCCTCGCTCGGATCCTGGCTACGGCGCACCTGGCGCCCGGCGCCGGGCGGTCCCGGCCCTGGGACTTCCTGCTCGTGCAGGACCGCGGGACCCGCGTGGCGATGCATGCACTCTCGATGCGCCAACGCGAGGCGTTCGCCGCCTCCCTCCACTCGGCAAGGGTCAAGGGATTCGGGGACATCGAGGTCGAGGCGATCCTCGACGCTCCGCTCGACGTCGTGGTCACCTCCGGTCCCGCCCGCGGTGGGCGCCATATGCGCGGCCGGCGCACCGAGGTGCAGACCGCCGCCTTCTCCACTGCCTGCGCCGTCGAGAACCTGTGGCTGGCCGCTCGCGCCCAAAGCCCCGGCGTCGGTTCGGTCAGCTTCTTCGACGAGCGGGAGCGTGCCAGGACCCTCGCGTTGCCCAGCCAGGAGGAGATCCGATGAAGCTGCTCGACGAGACCCTGGCGGCCATCCGCCCTGCTGACCAGAACGCGGTCGCGGCGGCCTGGGACCACCAAGAGCGGCTCACCAAGCCGTCGGGTGCGCTCGGTGTGCTGGAGGACGTAGCCGTGCAGCTCGCCGGCATCGCCGGCACCTGCCCGCCGCCGCTGCCCGAGCCCGCCACGGTGGCGATCTTCGCGGCCGACCACGGCGTCCACGCTCGCGGCGTGACGCCGTGGCCCCAAGAGGTGACGGCGCAGATGGTGGCCAACTTCCTCGCCGGCGGCGCGGCGGTCAACGCCTTCGCACCGCGAGCTCGGCATCCCCACGGCTTCGCCGCGCGGGCCGCCTCGGCGACATCGATCAGCGCACGGTGACGGCCTCGGCGACGTAGCCGCCGACGGCCACGAGGAACCCGACGGCCATGAGATACGAGGCACCGCTGCTCTGGCCGCCCATGAGGAAGGCCAGGCCGCCGAGCCCCGCGACGCCCGCCAGCTGACCCTTCGCCCGCTCGGGGCGGCCCCGGCGGCTTCTCGGCGTCGGTGTCACGCCCCGCCATCGAAGCCCGGGCCGCAGGCGGTGTGCTCCGGGGTCTCCCCGGCGCCCGGTGGTGGCCGCAGCCACCGCAGGGGCTCGAAGGCACCTGATAGCTCGAGGCGTCGCCACAGCACGGGGTTGTCGGTGGACTGGCTGGTGTGGCAGGCGATCGCCTGTCGTTGCCGGCGCCGGTCGACGGCGATGACGAGGTCCACCTCGGCGTCGCGGCGTCCGAGAAAGCTCGTGCCGTGCTCGGCGTTGAGCGTGCTGGCGACCTCTTCGGGCACCGCCCAGGCGAGCACCGGGAGCTGGCGGCGTGTGGCCGCGAGCAGCGCTGCGGCGGTCGCTGCGCAGTGGTCGGGGTGGCCGGTGATGCCGCCCTCGTCGAAGACGAGCAGGATCTCCGCCGCTCCGCTCGCCTCGTCCACCTTCTGGGCCAGTTCCTCGAGGGGGACCTCGCCGAGATGGCCGTCGGCGTAGCCGAGGAGCGCCACCTCCTTCACCCCGAGGACCGCCGCCGCGCCGGCGAGCTCGTCGGCTCGGACCTCGCCGAGGAAGCGACCGGTCTCGCCGAGGGTGGAAGCCTCCCCGTGGGTGAAGCACAAGACCCGCGCCGTCGTCGCCTGGTCGCTCAGCGCGCCGAGCACGGCGCCGAGGCCGAAGGACTCGTCGTCGGGATGGGCGCAGACCGCCAGCACCTCGCCCACCTGGGGCAGCTGACCGGCTGATCGGCTCACGGTGGCGTCCCCGGCGTGGACGGCGCCGGGAGGCACGCGTCCGGGCACCGGGTCACCACCCGAGCGCGGTCGGCATGCGCCGTCCTCGCCGTGCGGAGAAGAGATAGGCGCGCTCGAAGGCCTCCTTGGCGTAGAGCCACTGCCGTCCCTCTGAGACGCTCGGGATGCGGTTTCGTGGTGGGCGGACGGGGTCGACGGCCATGTAGGCGCCGCGGTCGCCCATGTCGAGGATGCAACGCGCCGACAGCTCGGCGGTGGGGGCTTCACGCCCTTCGAGGC
>JAKAQW010000203.1 GCA_021819525.1 Actinomycetes bacterium | reverse complement strand
GAGCATCGCCGCCGCTGAGGCGCGGCTTGCTTCTCCGGAGCCTGCGAGCTTCTGCCCGAAGCCCGAGGTCTCGCGCCGCGACCCCGCTCCACGCCGCGCGCCGCGCGCCGAGCGCCCGCCGGGTCCGGCCATCGGCGCCCAGCTGCTGCTCTCACCGGTGACCGACTGCGACCTCGACCGACCCTCCTTCGAGGAGAACGCGGAGGGCAAGGTGATCGGTTCGCTCGAGGCCCGCTACCGGGCCACGGAGCTCGAGAAGTTCTTGGCCGAGATCGGCGAGCAGGTGCCGTCGTGCCGCGCCTCGTCCCAGGCGGTCTCCCGGTGACAGCTATCTCACCGATGCCCCTACGCTGGGGATCCTGATGGCTGCCGTGCCCCTGGTCGACGTCGGCGTCCTCCTCGCCGCGGTGCTCGCCGCCACCGTCGCCGTCGACCTCCTCGAAGCCCCCCTGCTTGCGAGCATCCGCTCCGACACCACGGCGGTCAGGATGGCGACGCCGTGAGCACCGGCCCGGGTCGGTCGCGGGCGCCGTGGCGGCGGGTGTTCGACCTGGACCTCGTGCTGGTCCACGCCCCCTCGGTGTGGGACTTCCGCAAGGAGGTGATCCTCCAGGGGCCACTGGCGGACGTGATCCCCTCCACCGACGAGTTCGAGATGTACCCGATCGGCCTCACTTCCATCGCCGCCTACCTGGAGCAGAACCACTACAACACCCGCCTCGTCAACCTCGCCTACCGGATGCTGCGCAACCCCCGCTTCGACGTGGCCCGGCACCTGGCCAGGCTCGACGCCCCGGTCTTCGGGATCGACCTGCACTGGCTCCCCCACGCCCACGGTGCGCTCGGGGTCGCCGAGCTGGTGAAGCAGGTCCACCCTGAGGCCAAGGTGCTGATCGGCGGCCTGTCAGCCACGTGGTTCCACGAGGAGGTGATCGCCAACCCGGCCGTGGACTTCGTGCTGCGCGGGGACTCGACCGAGGAGCCCTGTCGCCAGCTGCTCGCCGCTCTTCGAGACGCCACGCCCCTCGAGGCGGTGGAGAACCTGACCTGGAAGCGCCGGGGCGGCCAGGTGGTCGTGAACCCGCTCAGCTTCGTGCCGGCCGACCTCGACTGGGTCGACGTCCCGGCGTATGACTTCATGACCCACGCCGTGTTCAAGTACCGCAGCCTCGCCGACTTCCTGCCCTACCTCGAGTGGCTGCGCTACCCCTCGACCATGCTGCTCAACTCGCGGGGCTGCACCTACGACTGCGCCATCTGCGGCGGGTCGCGTACGGGCTACCGGATCGTCGCCGGGCGGACCGCCGCGGCGATGCGCAGCCCCGAGAAGCTGGTCGCCGACGCGAAGCGCATCGCCACGTTCTCCAGGGCACCGATCTTCATGGTCCACGACCCCCGCATCGGCGGCATCCCGAGGGCTGAACGGTTCTTCGAGCGCTACGGGGCCGAAGGGGTCCCCAACGAGCTCGTGATCGAGGTCTTCTACCCGGCGAAGAGGGACTTCTTCGCCATGGTGCGCCGCTCGACTGCCCGCTGGAGCATGCAGATCACCATCGAGTCCCCCGACCCCGCCATCCGCAAGGTGAACGGCAAGTTCCCCGTGCCCAACGAGGTGGTCGAAGAGACCCTGGCCGCTGCCCTCGACGAGGGGTGCGCCAAGCTGGACCTGTTCTTCATGGTCGGGCTCTCGGGCCAGACGCCGGCGATCGCGCTCCAGAGTGTCGAGTACTGCCGGCACCTCGTCGAGCGCTTCGGCGCGGACCGGCGCCTGCAGTTCTACGCCGCGCCGCTCGGACCGTTCCTCGACCCGGGCAGCCGGGCCTTCGAGGACCCTTCCCTTGGCTACCACCGTCGCTTCTGCACCTTGGAGGACCACCGCCAGGCCCTCCTCGGGCCGACGTGGCGGGAGATGCTCGCCTACGAGACCGACTGGATGACCCGCGACCAGATCGTCGAGGCCACCTACGCGGTCGGTGCCGGTCTGAACGATCTCAAGCTCGAAGCGGGCCTCATCGACGCCGCCACCCATGACACTGTCGCCCGCCACTTCGCCATCGCGAGCGAGACCTTCCCCAAGGTCGACGCCATCGCACCCCTCGAAGAGCCCGAGCGGCGCCGGGCGCTCCGGGAGCTCGCCGCCCAGGTGCAGGAGGCCAACACGGCCAGCCTGGTCGGCGAGCACGAGCTCGAGTGGAAGACCACCGCCGGCCTGCGGGTCAGCCGGGTGCTGGCCCGGCACACCGCCGCCGCGCTGCCCCGCGAGCTGTCCCATGGCCTGGCCCGCCTGGCCGGCCGCTACGACACCGCCGTCGCCCAGGTCCGCCGGCTGCCCACCGGCGCAACGTTGCAGGTCGGCGCCACCCGCCAACCCGACGGTGATGGCCCAGCCGGTGGGCGACGCATGTCCAGATAGCGCCGGCGCTCACATGTCAGCGGACACACAGAGCCCCGCTCAGTTGAGGTCTTGTCTTCCCCTGCGCCCAGAGGCGGAGGTCATCCGCGCCAGGTCGACAAGGCCGGTGACCGCCTCGGCGGCTCTGGTGAGACCCACCGCGCACTGCGCCAGCTTGGCGATCGCCTGGGCCTGCTCGCCGGCGCTGTCGGCAGTGACGCAGTCGCCGCGAAAGCCGAGCAGCTTGACCAGTGCCGTGACCACGTCGAGCGCTGCGTCCAAGACGGCGTCACGATCGCCGGCGCGAGGGTCGGGCTCGAGCGCGCCCAGGCCGGTCAAGACCCCCATGGCACGAGCAGTCAGATGGAAGACCGGATCGGGAATGCCATTGAACGCTCCGGCGTGCAACGCCATGGCTTCGGCTTCGGCGATCTTCTCGGTGGGCACACCGCGTTCGAGCGCGATCGACTCCGCCGCCAAGGCCTGTGCTGGTGATCGCAGATCTGGAAGCTTGCCCGACGCCGTGTAGCGCCGCAGGGTGCGCGAAGACACGCCGAGGTTCACCTCACCCCAAGCACCACTGGGCCACCTCGTGGAGCAGGCCCCGGTCCACGGTCTTCGGCTCCGCCACGGCATCGGCCAGAGGCACCCGCACGATGTCCCCGGCCTGCAAGGCGACCATCGTCCCGAAGGCTCCGTCGTGGACGGCGTCGATGGCAGCCACGCCGAAGCGGGTGGCGAGCACCCGGTCGAAGGCGGTGGGGGTGCCACCTCGCTGGACGTGGCCGAGGATGGTCACCCGGGTCTCGAACCCGGTGCGCCGCTCGATCTCCGGCGCCAGGAAGTTGGCGATCCCCCCGAGGCGAGGGTGGCCGAACTGGTCGAGCTCTGCCGATGCCACCTGAAGCGTGCCCGAGGACGGCATCGCACCTTCGGCTACGACCACGATCGACGCGAACCGGCCCTTGGCGTGGCGGGCACGGAGCCTGTCGCAGACCGCCTCGATGTCGAAGGGCTCCTCTGGCACCAGCACCTCGGCGGCACCACCGGCGATCCCGGCGTAGGTGGCGATCCAGCCGGCGTGACGACCCATCACCTCGCAGACGATCACCCGGTTGTGGGACTCGGCGGTGGTATGGAGCCTGTCGATGGCGTCGGTAGCGATCTGCACGGCGGTATGGAACCCGAAGGTGACCTCGGTGGCCGAGAGGTCGTTGTCGATGGTCTTCGGCACCCCCACCACCGGCACCCCCGCAGCCCCGAGCCGCAGCGCCACCCCCAAGGTGTCGTCCCCGCCGATGGCCACGAGCGCGTCGAGGCCATGGCGGCGCACGGTGGCCAGTGCCTGCTCGGCGCCACCGTCTATCCGGTAGGGGTTCGTCCGTGACGTTCCCAAGATGGTGCCTCCCCTGGGCAGGATGCCCCGGCAGCGCTCCACGTCGAGGACCATGGTCCGGTCCTCGATCAGGCCGCGCCATCCGTCGCGGAACCCGACGAACCGGTCGCCGAAGTGCGCCTCCCCCTTGCGGACGACCGCCCGGATCACCCCGTTCAAGCCGGGGCAGTCCCCGCCGCCGGTCAACATCCCCACGTGCATCGTCGTCGTCATCTCCATCACCAGCCGACCTTACTGCCGAGCTGCGAGCACCTGCCGAGCTGCGAGCACCTGCCGGGCTGCGAGCACCTGCCGGGCTGCGAGCACCTGCCGGGCTGCGAGCACCTGCCGAGCTGCGAGCGCCAGGGCGCCAGCCGCCAGCCCCCGTACCGACAGAGAGGGCACCAGGTACAGCGGCCTCATGCAGGCGAGCCGTCTGAGCAGTTTGCAGTTTCCCGCTTCCCAGGCAGTGCCCGACACCGAGACAACAGCTGAACGCGGGCATGGGCCGAGGCGGAGGCAGGGTCTCTTCGGTGCCCGGATCCTCTGGTGCCCGGATCCTCTGGTGCCCGGATCCTCTGGTGCTCAGCGGGCGACAGCGGGCTCGCCACCGAGGGTGGCCCGCTCGAGGCGGCTCTCTGCTCTCGCCCAGGGCGCAGAGGACCCCGGGGCGTAACGGTACAGGGCTGTGCTCGCACGGCTGACCGCACGCAGCTCGGCGAGCCCACCGCCGATCAGACCGGCGGTGCGCGCCTGGACCAGCAGGTTGCCGAGCGCAGTGGCCTCCACCGGCCCAGCTATCACCGGCAAGCCACAGGCATCGGCGGTGAGCTGGCACAGCAGCTCGTTCTGCGCGCCTCCCCCGACGATGTGCACGACGTGGAGATCCAGGCCGGTCAGGATCTGCGCGTGGTGAACCGCCCGGCGATGGGCCAGAGCGAGGCTGTCGACGATACAGCGAGCGACCTCCCCTGGTGTGCGCGGCTCCGGCTCGCCGGCGCGACGGCACAGCTCGGCGATCCGACCGGGCATGTCCCCGGGGGCTACGAGCAGCGGGTCGTCGACATCGATGATCCTGCGTAGGAGCGGCTGGTGGCGGGCGTCTTCGAGCACCGCTGCCAGATCCACGGGCTCCCCGGCGCGCTGCCACGCCCTCATGGACTCCTGCAGCAGCCAGTGACCCATCACGTTTCGCAGGAACCGCACAGTCCCGTCCACACCCCGTTCGTTGGTGAAGCCGGCCACCCGAGCTGCCTCGCTCCGCAGGGGCGTGTCGCGCTCCACACCCACCAGCGACCACGTACCGGAAGAGATGTAGGCGAAAGCCGGCTCGGAGGCCGGTACGGCCACAACCGCCGATGCCGTGTCGTGGGAGCCGACCGAGGTGAGCGGCACGCCGGTTGCCAACCCGGTCTGGGCGCTGGCCGTCGCGCTGACGGTGCCGATCACACGACCTGGAGGCACCAGAGTCGCGAACAGGCCGGGGTCGATCCCGATCCACGTCATGAGCTCGATGTCCCATCGCCGCCCGTCTGCAGCGAGCAGCCCTGTGGTCGAGGCGTTGGTGATCTCGGCCACCCGCTCTCCGGTCAACCAGAACCCGAGCAGGTCGGGAACGAGCAGCAACTGGCGAGCCATGGCCAGCTGCGGGCTACCGGCTGCGGCCACCAACTGCGCGGCGGTGATGATCCGCAGGGGCGCAATGCCCGTGCGGGCGTAGAGCTCGGGCAGCGATACGGACTGGGCCACGACGTCGAGCGCGGTGTCGGTGCGTGGGTCGCGGTAGTGCACCGGGTTGCCGAGCAGCTCGCCGGCCTCGTCGAGCAGACCGTAGTCCACCGCCCACGAGTCGATGCCCACCGAGCAGATCTCGCCGGCGACGCGCTGCGCCTGGGCAAGCCCTTCGGCGATCGAGCGCCACAGACCCAGGATGTCCCAGTACAGGTGCTCGCCCACCGCCACCGCCCCGTTCGCGAAGCGGCTCACCTGGTCGACTCGGAGCTGGCCGTCTGCCAGCTGGCCGACCCCGACCCGCCCACCAGATGCCCCCAGATCCACCGCCACCAGGCATCCGGCGCTGCTCACCAGACCACCACGGACGCGAAACGCGGCTGTCCGACCGGTGCGCCGAGCTGCGGGCTGGTCACCGCAGGAAGGCCGCAGCCACCCCGGCGTCGACCGGGATGTGCAGGCCCGTGGTGTGCGACAGCTCGCCGGCGGTCAGCACGAGCACGGCGTTCGCCACGTGCTCGGGAAGCACCTCTCTGCCGAGCAACGTCCGTTTCGCATAGTAGGCACCGAGATCCTCTTCGGCGACGCCGTACACCGCGGCTCGCTGCGCGCCCCAGCCGCCGGCAAATATCCCCGAGCCCCGTACCACCCCGTCGGGGTTCACCCCGTTCACCCGGATGCCGTAGCTGCCGAGCTCGGCAGCCAGCAGCCGAACCTGGTGGGCCTGATCGGCCTTGGTGGCCCCGTATGCGACGTTGTCCGGGCC
>JAKAQW010000202.1 GCA_021819525.1 Actinomycetes bacterium | reverse complement strand
TACGAAGGAACGGTCGAGGACTACGAGGCCGCCCTCGCCGAAGCCAGGCAGAAGCTCGCGTAAGCGGGGCGTCTTCCGTGTACTCCGCGCTCCTCGACGCCTGCGTGCTCGTCCCGAACGCCCTGTGAGACACGCTTACCGCGGCATGAGAGACCCAACCGCCATAGTCTCTACGAATCCTGGACCTGGACACCTGCGTCCCAAATTTGCCGAGCGCCTTGCCACGTGGACCCCGACCCTCGGCCGCCCCTAGTAAGTTCGTGGCGATGATCAAGTACATCGGTTCCAAGCGCCGCCTGGTCCCTATCCTCGGTGACCTGGTCGCCACAATCGGCGGCACGACAGCGCTTGACCTTTTCACTGGGACTACCCGAGTTGCCCAGGAATTGAAGAAGCGCGGCTACATAACTACAGCCGTCGACACAGCTCGCTATTCCGAGGTCTTTGCTCAGACATATATCGAGACCGATGCTCGTGAAGTCGACATGTCAGTATTGAATGATGCGTTACGTCATCTCTCGAGCCTTCGGGGAGAGCCGGGATACTTTACTGAGACATTCTGCAATCAATCGCGCTTTTTTCAGCCATTTAATGGTGAGCGCATAGATGCCATCCGGAATGCCATTGAATCGGAATATGCCAACACAACTATCTATCCAATTCTACTGACGAGTCTGATCGAGGCTGCGGACCGAGTGGATTCCACGACCGGCGTGCAGATGGCCTATGTTAAGCAGTGGGCTCCACGTTCCTTTAATGATCTTGATCTGAGAGTCCCAGATCTGCTCCCGGGGAATGGCCGAGCTATTCGAGGGGATGCCTGTGCCTTGGCTGGGTCACTAGGTGAGTTCGACGTCGCCTATCTTGACCCTCCATACAATCAGCACCGTTACTTCACCAACTACCACATCTGGGAAACACTTGTTGCGTGGGATGCTCCGCATCACTATGGAGTTGCATGCAAGCGGATTGACTCCAGAGACGACTCCACGAAGAGCGTCTTCAATTCGCGCCCGCAGATGCCAAAAGCGTTGCGCGATGTTGTCCAGTCTGTTAGCTGCCGCGTGCTCATACTGTCTTACAATGATGAGGCGTGGGTAACTCGTGAAGAGCTTGAGCGAATGTGCGCTCATCACGAGTATGTCGAGTCATTGGCATTCGACTCAAAACGCTATGTTGGAGCACAGATTGGTATCTATAACCCGAGCGGCGACAAGGTTGGGAAGGTCTCGCATCTCCGTAATCTGGAGTATGTCATTGTTGCCGGATCTAAAGACGATGTCGTCCAAGCGACTAGGCCCTACATCGGAAACGATAAGGCTGTCGTAGGTCAGGCAACCCTCTTCTAGGGTCTGCTAGTCGTCGAGCCAAGCTGTACAGCGGGCGCGCAAGAAGTCGGTCAAGATTTGCTGATCATAATCGACCCATAGGAGATACTGATCAGGTTCAAAAAAGTGAATGAACTTGTCAGTATACCGAGGGTTTACAGCTAAGGCTTCGCAAAATACGGTTACATACGGATGATAATCATATCCAAACCGATCGTGTAGCGTCCTGTAGAACTGGACAGTGTGATGTTTGCAGGCTCGTTCTTCTGCGTTGCCTCGATCACCCTGCTTCTTCACTTCTACGAAGAAGCGTCGATTCGTCGCCTTCGAGACGATTGATGCCTCAGGCTGAATCCCCAGCCCTGGGCGTCCGAATAGATCGCGCAGCTCTCTGGGTTGATACGTCACGACATATTGGTCGCGATCGAGAGCGGCCCGGGCAACCGTAATGAATCGAACCTCGGACTCTCGATAACTCTGGTCGTGGCCAGGCTGCTTCTCTCGCTGCGATAGGCGTTCGCTGTCCATGCCAGGCATCAGTACCAAGCCTAGCCAATGACCTCGCGGGTCGCGCGATCTTGCGATCCAGGCTCCGCCGAGTGCGCTAGATGACTCAATCTGCACTGCGGCGGATTCAACCGGTGCAAGTCAGATCTCGAGGTCTCCGTTTCGGTGGTCGAAGTGTCCCAACCCCGCCTCCCGCGCCATCTCCCCCAACACGTCGGCGATCCGCCGGTCCCGATCGTCTGACGCGTGCTGGTAGATCATCGCTGCGTTGGCGCTGGCGTGGCCGAGCCGGGCCATGAGCTCCTTGGTGGTGGCGCCAGTCCTGGCGGCCAGCGTGCCGGCCGTGTGGCGGAGGTCGTGGAACCGGAAGCCGTCCATGCCGACCGAGGCACAGGCCGGTAGCCAGATCCGGTTGCGGAAGTTGTTCCGCTCGATGGGCGTGCCTTCGGTGGAGGTGAACACGTAGGCGTCCGGTTCCGATGCGACGAACCGCTCGAGGTGGACACGAAGCTCGTCGACGAGGGGGCCGGGCAGGGCGACGGTACGGATGCCGGCGTGGGTCTTGGGGGCGTCCTCGATGGTCTCGCCCGAGGCCAGGCGGAGGCGCTTGCGCACCACGCGTACGACGCCCCTGTCGAGGTCGAGCTCGGACCGGCGGAGGGCCAGGAGCTCCCCGAGGCGCAGTCCGGCCAGCCCGGCGGTCAGCACCATGGCCCGATACCGGTCGGGGACGGCACCGGCCAAAGTGGCCAGCTCCTCCATGGTGGCGAAGCGCTGTTCGGCGTGACGTTCGACTCCGCCCCGTTCGATGCGGCAGGGGTTCTTGGCGATCCGGTCGTCGTCGACGGCCCGGGCCAGGATCTGGCGGAGCCGGACGTAGGCCTTGGCGGCGACCGACGGGCTCCGCTGCTCGGCCAGCGCCGCATACCACTTGCGGAGGAGCTCGGGCGTGAGGGCGAGGAGCGGCAGGTCGCCGAGGGCGGGGACCGACGGGTCGATGAGGGGCAGGATGTTCAGCTTCAGCTGGGCGGCGTAGATCTCGCGGGTGCGCGGCGAGATACCGACCCGGTCGGCCAACCACTCGTTGGCGTAGTGGCCGAGGAGGATCCTGGAGCGACCGGGGTCGACCCGCAGCCCCATGGCCTGTTCGGTGCGGACCGAGTCGAGCCACAGGGTGGCGTCGGTCTTGGTCGGGAACGTCTGGGGGGCGATGACCCGCCGTCCGTCGAGGGCGAAGTAGCGGGCCTGCCACCGGCCCGAAGGGAGCTTCCGCACGCTGCCGAACTGTCGCCGTCCCGCCATGCTCGCACTACCTCAACCGTCCGGTGCCGTGGTCGACCACGGCCAGGGGTGGA
Organism: Actinomycetes bacterium; assembly: GCA_021819525.1. Lineage (GTDB taxonomy): Bacteria > Actinomycetota > Acidimicrobiia > Acidimicrobiales > UBA8190 > JAKAQW01. Next base: position 3,078 of record JAKAQW010000202.1, on the reverse strand, counting down.
TCGAGGCGCCTGCCCGTCGAGGCTTCCGGCGCGAGCCCGCTGCGACCGGGGCTGCAGCGGTGAAGCACCTCCACCCTACCGCCCGACTCTCCGGGCGACCCCGCCCACCGGCACCCGTCGCTCGTCGATCCAGGCGGCCAGCTCGCTCGGGTCGAAGCGGACGTAGTGGCCGACCTTGACGTAGGGGATCCGTCGCTCGGCGATCAGGTGGCGGACGTGTCGGACGGTGATGCCGAGCATGGCGGCCGCTCCGGCCACGTCGACGAGCGGGGGTCGTGGCGCCGGCGTCCCCATCACGACTCCTCGACCGGGCTGGGCCCGGGCTCGGGCTCGGGAGTCGTCGCCGATGCCCACTGGCGGTCCTCCCACGCTGCCTGTCGTCCGAGCCGCTCCGCCTCGGCGATGCCGGCAGCGAGCCAGGCGTCGCCGGTGCTCCGGTAGCCGACGCCCTCGAAGCGCCACTGGCCGGTGGCGGGGGACTCGGACACCTGGTCGCCTTCGGCGTGCCCGTGCTCGACCCGCCAGCGCTGCCGGTCGGCCCGGAGCTGGCCGAAGGTGGTCGAGTAGCGGCGGCTCTTCGTGAGGAAGTGGCCCCGGTGACCGCACGTGTGGGCCCACAGGTGGAGGCGGAGGTGGCCGAGGTCGGGGCGGTCCCCGAGCCGCCACGCCGTCTCGGCGAGGGCACGAAGGTGGGCGGGCAGCTCGAGGTGGTGGGGGACGCCGCCACGGAACCGGTGGTCGAGGACGCCGTCGGCGTCGGACCCCTTGCACGCGTACTTGGCCGTGTAGGCGGCGGCCCGGCGCCGACCGTCGTCGCTGTCGCCGATGACGGCCACGTCGGCCTGGCTGCCCCAGCGCAGCCGGGCAGCCGATCCGGGCTCGGGTGGCGGGGCACTGACCCGTCGGGCGGCAGCGAGCAGGGCGCCGGCGAGCAGCTCGCCGGACACCGCCGGCGGGGTCCCGTGCTCGTCGCCCCGGTGGTCGACCCGGACGACGGCGTGCACGTGGACCGATCCCCGCCGCTGGAACTCGACCACCTTCACGTAGGAGAGCCGGAGGGTCCGCTCGGCCTGGCGCACGCTCAGGCCGGCCAGCCGGCCGAGCTCACGCAGGGCGTAGATGGTCGTGCGCCGCCACAGCTCGGACACCCCGGCGTTGAACAGCACGGCGCCCTCGTAGTCGTAGCAGTCGGGACACAGGGGCTGGCCGACGAGCGGGTCGCCGTCGGCGTGCCGCCGACCGCAGACGAGGGCCGTCCCGTGTGGGCACCGCAGCCCGGTCGGGTGGCACGTGCCGTCCGACCGCCGCCGGTGCACCGGGCCGAAGCTGGGTGCCGTGAACGTGGTCAGCACGGCTGGGTGGGACGTGATGTCGTCGGGGATCCCCTTGCCGCCCCGCAGGCCGGCGACGACGAGGGCGAAGGCATCTCCCCGGTAGACGGCGGCACATGGTGGGCAGAGGGTCTCACGCCGGGTGCCGCACGCCTTGAGGAGGACCCGGTCGGGCAGCGCGGCGGTGTCGAAGAGGACGACCGGCTGCCCGGTCGGTCCGGTGGTGGTCACCCGACCGGACAGCCGCACGGGTCGACGGCAGCAGCCCGCTTGCCGCACCCGTTCGGCGAAGGCCTCGTAGCCGCCGGGGGCACGCAGCCGGGCCACCACGTCGTCGACCGGCGAGCCGCCGGTGTCGGGACCGGCCGACCTCATCGGGCACCGTCCCCGTCGCGGAGGCGGGCGGCGCAGGCAGCCGTGCGGGCGAGCCCCTCGTCGTCGAGGTGGAACGCCCGCAGCCGGCGGGGCAAGCCGCCTTCGGCGAGGAGCAGTCCCGTGCCCCTGGTGGTCGGGTCGATGTCGGAGGCGGTGTAGCCGGCGGTCGCCCAGCCCGAGCCGAGGATGGTGTCCGATGCGTCCCGGGTGGCGCACCGCATGGCGAGCCGGTAGCCGAACAGGTCCCGGAGCGAGGTGGGCACGACGTCGGAGGCCGGCTTCTGGGTGGCGGCCACCACCACCACGCCGGCGGCCCGGCCCCGGGCCACCAAGTCCCGGAGCGCCTCGGCGAAGCCCGTGCCGGCCTTGCCGGTGCCGTGGAGGTAGAGGGCGAGCTCGTCGACGACCACCACGATCGGGCCGAGCCCCATGCCCGGGGCCACCTTCCGCAGCTCGTTGGCCAGCAGCAGCTCGTAGCGACGGACCATCTCGGCCCGCAGCTCGTCCAGGGCGTCTGTCGCCTCGTGGAGGTCGGCGCCCACGAACCGGGTGGCCGCCAGCCGCCAGGCGGCCAGCTCGACGAGCTTCCCGTCGAACAGCCACAGCTCGGCGGAGGGGTCGAGGGCGGCGGCCGCCGTCACCAAGGAGAGGGCATTGGACTTGCCGCCGCCGGGCTCGCCTCCGATCAGCAGGTGGCGCTCGATCAGGCTGAGCCACACCGTCTCGCCGGCCTCGTCGTACCCGAGGGGCAACCCGGCCCAGAAGTCGGTCCTCGAGGCCCCCGTCCACGGCCACGGCCGGGGCGGACCGCCCAACGGGTCGACGAAGGACACGGTCACAACGGCGCGCCCGGCGTGGGCCGGGTCCCGCTCGACGGTGACGCTGCGGGCGCCGAAAGCCACGGCGAGGAGCTCCTCGCCCTTCTGCAGCTCGGAGACAGATGTGCCCGGCGGGACCCACAGGTTGAGCTGGTGCCCGGCCGGTATGGGGCGGATGGCGTCGACGACGACGTCCCGGCCACCGAGCACGCCCGAGGCGGCCACGGCCTTGGTCACGGTCCGTTCGATCCGCTCGTCGTGGGCCGTCCGCGCCAACCAGGTGCGCACGGACGGGGACCAGAGGAGAAGGGCGGTCCCGAAGGCCAGGATGATGTCGGCGCCGTGGGCGCCAGCCAGGCGGTTGAGGGTGGCCCTCGCCGCCAACGCGACGAGGGCCAGCCCACACTCCAGCCGGCGTCCCCAGGCCACCCGGGCGAGGGCGTGGCCCACCCGGACGCCCAGGCGGGGGCCGGTGGTCGTGTGCTGGGTGGTCATCGGCCCACCTCCAGCCGGACCAGGAGGGCGCCCAGTGCCGCGAAGGCGAGAGCGCCGAG
>JAKAQW010000201.1 GCA_021819525.1 Actinomycetes bacterium | reverse complement strand
CGGCGAGAGCAGCGTGACCGGCGAGAGCAGCGTCAAGATCGAAGGAGCCTACCAGCCGGGCTGGTTTGCGACTGGGTCGCCGACGGCTGGGGTATCGACAGCTGGTGGCGCTACGCCGGCGCCGCCCCCACCGCCGAGGTGTCAGTGGGTGCCGGACCCGGCGAAGACAGGAGGTGCGCCACCTGGCTTCAGCGGTGCGGACCAGTGGGATGTGTGGTCGTGCACGGGGGTGGCAGGCACCCGGAACGCAATCTCGACGTTCAAGTGGTTCGGCATCGGGTCGACCCCCCCCGGTAGTGGGCCCGCCACCATCGCCGACGGTCGCTGCGGCCGAGGCGACCGCCGAGCTGCACTTGCCGACACCCACACCGGGCTACTGGCCGACACGCTCCGCGGTCGTCAATTTCCCGGAGTGGCTGTGGATCGACGCCTCGATCTGGCATCCGATCTCCGTGTCCGCCACCGCCACCAACGCAGGTGGCTCGACGACGGTGACCGCCACAGCCACTCCCCGCTACGTCGAGTGGCACATGGGTGACAGCCAGCGCCTCGCGCAGTACTTCGGTCCTACCGATATACCGTCTTACGCCCATGCGGGTGTTGGGTGCTCAGGTCCGGGCGTGGTGCACATCTTGACCCAGGTGTACTCGACGAGCCAGAAGACGAACTGTTCGTTTGCGTATCAGGTGATGCCGTCAGAGCCGTCGATCCCGGCGCAGAACTTCACGGTGAGGCCGGTGGTGCACTGGCAGGTCACGTGGAGCGGCGCGGCCGGGTCGACCGGCACGATGCCGGACCTCACGTCGCCTGGCGCACCGTTCCCGATGCACGTCGACCAGATCGAGATCCGACTGTGCGTGCCGTCGACGTGTCCTACCGGCCTCGTGAAGATCCCACGGTGACACCGATGCTGTCGCAGCGGCCCGTGGAGGCACGGTCGTCGGTAGCACAGCTGCACGTTGGTCGGCGCCGGTCGAAGTGGCAGGTGGCGGGGGCTGCGACGGTGGTGGTGGTCTGTGCGACGGTGGCAGCCGTCACCTACGCACAGGCGACGAAGCAGGTGGGGATCGTGGTGGCCTCGACGCCGATGCCGGCGGGAACGGTGATCTCTGCTGCAGATCTGCGTGTCGGGCACGTGGTGGCAGGCTCCGGCGTGACAGGTGTGGCGCCGTCTGCTGTGTCGACGCTCGTCGGCCGCGGGCCGTGAGGAACATCGGAACGAGTGGTGCGTCCTCCACCCAGTCATCCCGGCAATGCGGACACCAGCACCGATCCCCTCAGCCGGAGCCACACCACGCCGTCGGCGTCCCGATCAACCCGCCCGTCTCGCATGAGGCGGTGCAAGGCGCCGGTCGCCAGCTCCTCCGCCAGCCACACTCGCTCATGGGGATCGTCCCCGGGCGCCATGCACCGGTAACCGAACAGCTCGCCGACAAAGCCATCATGCCCGAAAAGCACCTCCACCGAGCGCGACTCGCCCGTGTCGACGATGCGCGTACCGGCGACCCGCAGCCCCTTCACGCCCATGGCCTGGGCGAAACCCACGAACTGCTCGAACTCCGCCTGCTGGCGCTGCAGGGCGGCGTCACCAGGTCCGTCGGATGGTGGCGGTGCGGCGTAGGTCGAGCGAGGCGTCATCGGTCACCATCCTGGTCCATTCGAGCTCCTCGACGTCTCGGGGGGTGAGTAGCAACCAGGCAGGATTGAGCTCCAACCCTGGTGTGCGTGGCCGGTGCTCGGCGAATCTGCAGCGACCTTCGGTACTGGTGGAACACGGTTCGTGAGCTGCACACAAACGCACGTAAGCGTTCGATCCTGCGTCACTGCGCTACTCACACCCCGATCCTCGCGGATCGCCATGGCAGGGATCCGCGAGATTCCCAGCCTTGTCGTATTCCGATCCGCACCCGGGTCTCGGTATTGATGCGGCGGGCTCCCTCGGCGATGGGAACGGCACCGGCGGGTGGCGGTGCATCGGTCACAACCCGGAACATGGCGGTGGTGTCGCATGGGCCTCCTTCGATTCGGTGACTGGCCTCCATAGGAAGAACAACGGGACTCGGGGCGAATTTGGATGTCGATCGGCGACAAACTGCTTCGGTCACCGTCACCGTCACCGTCACCGTCACCGTCACCGGCGATGGCACCCGGCCAGGCAGAGCGCCGAGCCGGACGAACGCTCCGGTATCGCAGGGACCCACGCAACCGGGGACGTCGGCCGCTCCGTCTGTCTACGGCAGGCCCTCGATCATCCGCACGAGCTCGTCGCGCCGAAATCCCTGCTCCCGGGCGAACTGGACAAGCTCACGCGCCCGCGCGAGGACGGCTCCACGCTCGGGGGTGCCCGCCACGGTGACACCGCGGCCCCTACGAAACTCGAGCAGACCCTCTTCGCGCAGGAGCCGCAGGGCGCGAAAGACCGTGTTGGCGTTCACGCCCAGCACCGCGGCCAAGTCGCGGGCGGGCGGGAGCCGCTCTCCAGGCTGGGCCTCGCCGTCGGCAATGGCACGACGGATCTCCGCTGCCACCTGCTCGTGGAGCGCCGTTGGTTCCGCCCGGTCAAGGGTGACACGGAACATAGTGCTAGCGATACTAGCATCAGTGACGTGCGGCCCTCTCCGGCACCGGAGACCGCTGCGACGATGGGCGAGGGCATGTGAAAAGCCTGGAGGTAGGCGTGAAGACGACGAGACATGACGAAGACGCCTGGGTAGTCGAACCGAAGCAGCCGAAGGTCGCCGAACCAGGGCACGGTACCGTAGCTTCCGCGCTCCCACTCGATCATTTTCCGCCCTCCGAGGTGACCGACGAGCAGGCGCTCATCGAGGAGGCCCGTCGGCGCCAACGACGCCGGCAACGGTGGATCGCAGCCGTCGTTGTCCTGGCGCTCGCCGGCAGCGCCGTCGGCCTCGGCGTGAGCTTCGCCAGCAGAGCGCCGGCACCCCGAGCGCTTCAGGGTGAGCCCTCGTCGGCGCCTCTGCCGCCTGGCCCGTCCGCGGTAGCACTGGACCGCCCCGAGGCCCTTGCTATCGCGGCCAACGGTGACCTCCTCATCGCCAACCAGGGCACGAACCAGATCTTGCGCCGGACGCCTGCCGGTCAGCTCACTGTCGTCGCGGGCACTGGCAGGGCCGGATACAGCGGCGATGGCGGGCCCGCACGCAGAGCTGAGCTGGACGACCCGGGCGGCATCGCCGTGGCACTCGACGGCACGATCTACGTGGCCGACCCCGGCAACAACCGGGTACGTGCGATCTCGCCGTCGGGCACGATCACGACCGTGGCGGGCAACGGCCAACTCGGCACCCGGGGCGTGGGAGGACCCGCGGTAAGCGCCGAGGTGGGCCAGCCGGTGGCTGTCGCGCTCGGCACCCAGGGTCGCCTCTACGTCGTCGACAACGCTGGGGTCCAGGTCATCGCGCCCAACGGCGCGCTCACCACGCTGATCGCAGCGGGCCCGGGGCGGCTCACCGTCGACGGCGTCTCCACCGCCTTCTTCCCGAGCGCCATCGCCGTGGGTCGCGCCGGCAACCTCTACGTGGCCGACTTCTCGCCGAAGCTGCTCATCGAGCTGTCTCCTACGGGACAGGTGTTGCACAGCTGGCCGATCTACGTCACCCAAGCAGGCCTTGCCACCGCTCCCGATGCCTCGCTGCTCGTCGCGGACTATGGCCATTTCGCCGTGGACAGGATCGTGAGCAACCAGCTCACCTCCATCGCCACCTTCGGGCGCAACTCGCTGGCTGGCCTGACCGGCACCTTCAGGCCGTCGGGCATCGCGGTGAGCCGCAGCGGTCAGCTCTACGTCGATACCGACGGGGTGAACGGCGGCACCAGCCGACCGGCAATCGCGGAGATCACCAGTACGGTCCAAAGCCGGCCAACACGAGCGATCCGATCCTGGCGTCGTGGTTCTCGGGTCCAGACGACGCCATGGTGGTGACGGGTGCCGTTGCTCGTCAAGATACGGTAGCGACGATTATCGACACGACCACCGATGGCGGTACCCACTGGACGAGCGCCACTCGGAGCTTCTCGATCGGAGACCAATGTCCCGCCTGCACCAGCGCCCAGCTCGGCAAACCAGCGCGCAGCGCGCTCCATGCGGTGATCTCGCTCACGCCTGCCGGTAACGGGATGATCTCCGTAGCGGGTGTCCCCGCCACGGGAAGCGCTCCGCAGGCTATCTACCCCGTGCGAGGCTTCGTCCCTGCCGCGCAGCCGAGCACCACCACCGACGGGACCGAGATGACGGTCATCGCCGCCGGCTCGCAGGCTGATGCCGTCGCCATCTTTGCCGGCAATGGCGCCGCTTCGAGCGTGGCTGTGGATGCCACCAACGATGCTGGTCGGCAGTGGCAGCCCACCGGCCTCACTGTCGCCGGCCACGGCGGCATGGCCGTAGAGGCGATCGGACCCTCGGGGTATGTGCTGGCCGCCCAACCCGACTCTGCCCAGCCGAGCCCCGGAGCGGGCCGGATCTGGGAAAGCACCAATGGCGCCGCAACCTGGCAGCGCTTCAATCCATTGCCTGACCATGAACCCGGCGTCGTCGAATCCCTGGCCACCACCCCTACCGGGCCGGTTCTCGCCCTGGTCGCCCCTTACGACATCGCTACCGGCCTGCAAGCAGGGCCCGACTTGCTGACCGTGCAGAGTGCTCTCGGTAGGCCATGGACGGTGGCCGCCAGATTTCGCCGGTCCATCTTCGGTTCCGATGGCGCCACCCCGGCGGGTATTGCGTTTCTCAGCGCATCCGCCGGCCTCACCTGGAACAACGGTTCTGGCCTGGCCAGCACCACTGACGGCGGCGCCCACTGGCATCCTCTGCATGTGTCTGCGTGAACCGGCGCTCCCGGCAAGGCAAGGATCAGAACGGGAGTGAGCGGATCTCGGCCCGGCTTCGTCGGGCGGCGGAACTGTCGGTGGCTTCCGCGCTGCACCACCTGCCGCCAACCGTCTTGCTCCACCTCGGCGTCGGACAGGAACCGGGTCGGCATGACATCTTCCCCTGGGATGGTGTTGGGTGAGAAGCGTCGACCACGGTAGCGTCATGGCAGCAAACTCGCTATTTGCTGCTGCCACAGCCCTCACCGCGAGAACGAACAGGCCAACAGTGCGCAGGGCAGTTGCTGGCTCGCTTCACGGCCAGGTCCACGCGTTTGTTGCCACGAGCGGCGACAACAGGTGTGGTGACCGTCGGGAACAATGGAACGAAAAGTCGTAACTGTTCAGGTGCGCGCGCCGGGGAGACCACCTCCGGTGCTCCGGTATTCGGTGCCAGGGGTGGGCCGGGGGCCCGATGACTCAGGGTCCCGCGCCAGGTGCTGCGGGCATCCACGGAGCACCGTTGAACAACTGGCGTATCGCTTCGAGGCGGTTGACGCCTTGCTTGGCGGCGGTCGACAGGTAGCTTCGAAACGCGAGGAACGCCTGGGCGCCTTCGTTGCTGCGGAAGCCGCCGGAGACCTTCTGGGCGATCTTCACCATCCGGACGTCTCTCTCACTCAAGTTGTTGTCGAACGGGACGGCGAAATCGGTGGCGAAGCGGAGCACGTCGTCGGCGTAGTTGTCGAGGCGGAGCAACAGGTTGTGGGCCTTGGTCCGCTTCGGTCGGCCCCGCCTGCCGGTCGGTGCGACCGGCGGGTTGGCGACGTGACCGGCGGCGATGATCGCGTCGTAGGTGGCTCGGACCTCGGTGAGCTGGGCGCTGCTGAGCGCGTCCTTGTCGGCTGCTTTCGCCTCGAGCACCATGAGCCACGTGTCGGTGAGCAATCCGGCCATGTCATTGGCCCAACCCTGCCCGTCGGTGCTGCCCGCGGCATCGAGCTCTCGGAGGTGGTGCGCATTGCACAGTCCGTGGATCAGGTTCTCGTAGGTGCGGTAGGAGGCCCAGCCATCGTGGACGAGCACACCGCGCAGGTGCTCGATCACGCCCATCGCGTCCATGGCCTCAGTCCCACGCTCGGTATCGAGGTGGTACAAGGTGAGATCGGTGGTCGACACCGCATGCACCCATTGCAAGTGTGCTTCGACCCGCAGGCCGGTCTCGTCTGCATGAGCGACGTCGGAAGCGATCAGCAGCTCCTTCACACGGGCGAGGAACTCTTCGAGCATCGCCGCGCCCTCCTTCACCATGGCGACGATCGTCCCGGTCGCAACTGGCGCCCCGTAGGTGTCTCGCAACAGCTCGGCGACTCGGGCGACAGGGATGTGCTGGCGGGTCACCAGGTAGCACACATAGGCCCGCAGTGCCGGGCCATAGCACGCAGGCGCGCTCGCCTCGGAGGGGAACGTCCCGGTCGTCTCGGCACCGCAGCGACAAAGCCTTCGCTCGGCCTGGTGCTCGGTGCAGAACAGTGCCACCGGTGGAAGGTCGAACACCTGGCGGACGATCCGGCC
>JAKAQW010000200.1 GCA_021819525.1 Actinomycetes bacterium | reverse complement strand
CACCGGCGGGCTGTGGTCGGCCGGGGTGCTCGCCGACAAGCCGGTCACCGCGTTCACTGCCGCCATGAACCGCCACGGCGGCCAGGAGTCGACGATCCTGGCGTTGAGCAACGTGTTCTACCACTGGGGCTCGATCATCGTCCCCCCCGGCTACACCGACCCGCTGCTTTACGCCGCGGGAGGCAACCCCTACGGCGCCTCGCACGCCACCGGCCCTGACGGGGAGCCCCCCGACGAAGCGGTCCTCGCCGCCGCGCGCTACCAGGGCCGCCGGCTGGCCCAGGTAGCCGCCAAGCTGGCCGGCGGCGCCGAGCCCGCGACCGCTCCTAACGTCTGAGTCCGGGCATGACCGCATGCGGACGCGCCGTGATCAGCCGCTTCGCCGAGCAGCCGGTCACTCACTCGCCCAGGGCGACGACTCGCTACGTGGCCCTCGGGAAGCAAACCGAGCGGGACTTCGGGCTCTTCGACTACGTCATGCCCCCAACCACCCCCGGGGCCAGCCCGCATTACCATCGAGGCTTCAGCGAGACCTTCTACGTACTCGACGGCGAGCTCGACGTCCTCAACGGCGGGGACTGGGTCAAAGCTGGGCCCGGTGACCTCGTCTACGTGCCCAAGGAGTCGGTGCACGGCTTCCGCAACAGCACCGAGTCCGAAGTCCGCTTCCTCATCCTGTTCACCCCCGGTGTGGCCCGTGAGGACTACTTCGCGGCCAACGCGGCTCGCCGCGCAGCCGGCATCACGCTGAGCGAGTCCGAACAAGACGCCTTCGCTGCGCTCCACGACCAGTACAACGTCCACTGATGATCTTCGTTGGCCTGAACGTCGTCAACTTCGAGCTTCCGGGCGATGCCCGCACCGTCGGCGACGCCGTCGTTCGAGCCGAAGCGTCCGGCTTCGACCTCGCCATGGTCTCCGACCACGTCGCGGTGACCCCCGATGTCAACCAGTCCTACCCGGCACCCTCTCTCGAGGCATTCACCTTGCTGTCGTGGATTAGCGGCATGACGACCCACATCGCGGTGGGGCCAAATGGGGCCATCAATCCCACGTGGTCCCGTCAACATGATTGCGGACCCCGACGCGGATGCGATCAGCCGCCTGGCAGCGCTCGGCGCGGCCCGGATCAGTCTCGGCCCCCGCCTGTGGACCGAGACGTTCCGCCTGGCGGGTGCGCTCATCGACGACCTGTGCCAGCGTGCCCAGCCAGCTCGGACCGTCAACGGATCGGGTGCGTGAGGATCCTTGTTGCCGGCGGGACCGGTGTGATCGGGATCCGGCTGCTGTCACTGCTCGTGGCTGACGGGCACAAAGTCGCTGCACTGAGTAGATCGTCCGCTCAGGAAGCGCACGTGGCAGGTCTCGGTGCCGATCTTGTGGTCTGCGACGTGTTCGACGCGCAGCGCCTCACCGAGGCAGTGGTGGCCTTCCGACCCGACCTGGTCATGCATCAGCTCACCGATCTGCCCGACGATCCGAGCAAGCTCGCCGCAGCAGCAGCGTCGAACAGCCGAATCCGCCGGGAGGGAACGGCCAACCTCATCGCAGCGGCCCGAGCGGCGGGCTGCCAGAAGATGATCGCCCAGAGTGTCGCCTGGCTGATCCCTGGCGAGGGCGGCGCGCCGACCGAAGCCTTGGAGCAGGCCGTGGTCGACTACGGCGGCGTCGTGCTCCGCTATGGACAGTTCTTCGGGCCCGGCACCTACTACCCGATTACGCCACCGGGCCCGCCCCGCATCCACGTCGACGAGGCGGCCCGCCGGACCGTCACGCTCCTCGAAGCTCCGAGCGGGATCGTCGACATCGTCGACGATGCCGAGTAGATGCACCGACTCCCGCCACTCACAAAGAGTCACGACATTACAGGAAGGGTCATGGAGCCGACGCGCCGAGGAACGTCTCTGTGCCCCACTTCGCCCAGATCGTCGACGGGAGCGGCTCGACGCGGACGTCAGCGCCGGTGTGGGGGGCGTCGACCATGACCGCCTGGCCGTTCTGGACACCGGCGTAGATCCCGACGTGCGACACGTCATTGGGACCGCTCCCGAAGAAGACGAGGTCGCCCGGTCACACCTCGTGAGCGCCGAAGAGGTCGCCGGCTACGCCACTGAGTGGGCCGACCCTCAGTGTTCCCAGATCGACTGCACGCAGGCCGAGTCCCCCATACTGCGGTCTGCCCCCAGGGGGCCGGACCGAGCAGCTCCTGGCGCGCCACTCGAGCGAGGCCGATCACTCGACGCCGGGCGACGAAGGCGACCTACGTCGTCACGAGGGAGCGTCGGTGCCGAGCTTGGCGCGGTTGCGCTTGCGCAGCGCCTGCGGAACTCGGTTGACGAGCTGGTCGAGGGTGACGGCGCGCAGCGACTCCCGCCAGGCTTGGTGGGCTCGAACCATGACCGAAGCGATCGCGCAGGGCCGGGTGCACTCCTCGGGTCGCGCCGCGCCGGTGCCTTGCTGGCGGATCTCTTGGCAGACGAATGGGCTGGCTGGGCCTTCGATGGCGTCGAGGACGTCGAGGACGGTGATCTCGCCTGCGGGTCGAGCCAAGCGAAACCCGCCGCTCGGTCCTGGCGTCGCGTGCAGCAGCCCGGCCCGAGTCAGTGCCTGGAGGTGCTTGGCGAGGTAGGCCTCGGGCAGCCCGTAGTGCTCGGCGAGCACCCGGCGCGGCAGCGGCACCCCCGCCGGTGCCTCGGCCAGCAGGAGCGCGCAGTGCAGCCCCCACTCCACCCCCTCGGACAGCTTCACGCCGCCAGACTACCGTCTCTAACGTGGATGTATAGTATCCACGACTTGGAGGACGGCAGAGGAGCGTGGATGACGCAGACGGCACCTGGCACATCACGAAGCGGGCACGTCGTGGCTCCGGAGATGCCGGCCCGGGTGCTCGCGGTGCTGCTGAGCGCGATGTTCATGGGCCAGTTCGACTTCTTCGTGGTCAACGTCGCCGCCCCTTCGCTTCGCGCCGACCTGCACGCAAGCGACGGCGCCCTGCAGCTGATCGTCGGCGGGTACGCGTTCGCGTATGCCGCCGGGCTGGTCACCGGCGGGCGCCTCGGCGACTTGTTCGGTTACCGCCGCCTGTTCGTCGCCGGCATGACCGGTTTCGCGCTCAGTTCGCTGGCGTGCAGCCTCGCGGCAAGTCCCGGCCAGCTGGTAGCTGCCCGTCTCGCGCAGGGTCTTACCGCGGCGGCCATGCTGCCTCAGGTGCTCGCGTTGATCACCGCCACGGTCCCGGCCCCGTCCCGCCCCCGTGCGATCGGCTGGTACGGCGTCGCCTCCGGGCTCGGGGCGATCGCCGGCCAGGTCCTCGGCGGCGCGCTCATCACCGCGGATCTCGCCGGTCTCGGCTGGCGGGCGATCTTCCTCGTCAACGTGCCGGTCGGTGCGGTCGCCGCCATCCTCGCCTGGCGGATGCTGCCCAATCCCCAGCGCCGGCAGCGACCCGGCCTGGACCCGCTCGGGGCCATCGGCGCCGCCGCGACCGTCGCCGCCGTGCTCGTGCCGCTCACCGTCGGGCGCAGCGAGGGCTGGCCGGCGTGGACCTGGGTCTGCATGGCCGCCGCCATCCCGCTCGCCGCAGCCACCTTGGCCTGGCAGCGGCACCTGACCGAGATCGGCGGCACCCCCCTGCTGGATGTGACCCTGCTCCGCACGCCCACGTTCCGGTCCGGCCTGGCCGCCAACGCCGCGTTCATGTGCTACTTCGGCAGCTTCATGTTCACCCTCACCCTGCTCCTCCAAGCCGGGCTCGGCCTTGACGCCCTCGGCGCCGGCCTGGTCTTCGCCCCCGCCGGTGTCACGTTCTCCCTCGGCGCGCTCGCCGGACGCCCCCTGCTCGCCCGCTATGGCCGGCGCGCCGTGCTCGCCGGGAGCGCTCTCACCGCAGCCAGCCTGGGGCTGCTCGCTCTCAGCCTCCACCTCGGTGGCACCCACACCGCCCTCGCCTGGATCGTCGCGCCCACCGCTCTGGCCAGCCTCGGCAACGGCATCGTCCTGCCCTCCCTCATCGGCGCCGCCCTCGTCGACGTCGCACCCGAGCGATCCGGCCTCGCCGCCGGGGCGTTGAACACCGCCCAACAGTTCGCCAGCGCCATCGGCGTCGCGACCGTCGGCGCCCTGTTCTTCACCGCCATCCACGCCGCGCACGGCGCCTTTGGCTACCCCGTCGCCATGACCTGGGCTGCCACCGCCGACTTCGCCCTCGTCCTGGTCGTCGCGGCGCTCATCCAGCTCTCCGTCCGAGCGGCAAGGACGCCCTGATTTGCCAATGCTGCACCCGCAACGACAACCCCGGGGCCCTTCGGGCACCGTCACCGGCACGTCCCGGCGTGGTGTCGCTCGCCGCGCCAGCGGTCGCGCCGTGGATCGAGACATTTGGTCGAGCCTTCCCAGCTCCGCGCCTCCGCCCGCCGGGGCCGACACGTGGGTCTATCACGCGCCGAGCTGGGGACGCGTAGGTACGTAGATGAGATCCGGCCCGGGTCAGGAGCAGCAGCGCAGAGATCGAAGCCGCGCAGATCTGAGGACAGCGGCTCACAACACGACAGCTCTTCGGCCAGATCGACCAGGTGTTCGGCGTCGCAGCGCTCGGGCTGCTCGTCTACGCCCAGCTGCTGCAGGGAGACGCCGGTCAGCAGCCGGACCCGTCGCACGCGCCGCCGTTCATCGACGGACTCCGCAAGGCGCTCTCGGTTTCGGGCAGGTGCCTCACGGGCCAGCCGCGCTGGCGGCCCTCCTCATCACGTACGCAGCGCGTTGTGCCTCGCCGGCTGGTCGATCGGGTGAGCCATGACCGACCACACGCCGGGTACTTGGACGACGGCCGCCTCCCGTGGCATCCCTCCGACACCCTCGACCCGGTCGTCAACGCCGTTGTCGACTACCGCAAGATCGCGAACCAGGCGCTGGAACGCGAAGCGAATGACATCGCCGCCACGCTCGGGATGCCGCATCGAGCCAACATCGAACCCCACCAGGCCACGGCGCTCGGGCTGGAGCTTCCCGGCGAGATCGACCTGCTCGTGGCCGACCCAGGTCGCGGCCGACTGTGGGTCTGCGAGGTGAAGGACGTCTACGCTGCGGTCTCCCCGGTCACGATGCGAAGACCCCTCGAGAAGTTCCTCGACGCCAAGGACGGCCACGTCGCCCAGCTCACCTGTTCGGCCCGTGCGGTAGCGGGCAATCCGGACGCCGCAGCGAAGCTTCTCTCGGCCCCGTCGCCGGCGAAGCCGTGGAGAGTGCTCCCGCTCATGATCACCCGGCGGGTGGAGCCCGCCCCGTTCGTCGAGGGTGTTTCAGTCACCTTCACCGTCCTCGCGGACCTCGCTGACACCCTCCGCTCGGAAGTCGATCCCGAGAGCGGTCACACGCCACGCCAGTAGTCGACGGGTCGTCACGGCTGCTCACCGCGGCCAACGGGCCCGCCTTCACAGGGCTTCACCTGCTCGCCGGTGCGGTCGGGGGGTCGCGATGCGCTGCACGCTGGCACCGCTCAGGCGCACCAGGTCCGACCCCGAGAGCTCGAGTGACCGGTCCCTCCGCCCGCTCCCACAGAGCACCCGGCGGCTCCGGGCCACCTCGTGGTCGACCACCACCGCAGCTCCGCCGACGGGGAACGGGCAGAGCGCGCCGAGCTCACCGTCGAGCTGGGCGAGCTCCGCGCGCGAGCAGAGCCGGACATCTGGTGCCCCGAGCACCGCCCCGAGCGCCACGAGGTCGAGGCTTGTCACTGCCGGTATGACGACCAGCACGAGATCGCCTCCCGCCATCACGGCAAGGGTCTTCGCAGCCTTCTCGATCGGGAGCCCGGCTGCGAAAGCCTCGGCCACGCTGCGAAGCGGCGCGTGGCGATGGACCACGAAGCTGGTGCCGTCGGCCTCGAGCAGCACCAGCATCTGCTCATAGTCCACGACTTCTCCCCACCGGCGCTCCCCCTGCTCCCTCATCGGGGTCGCTCTCGGTTCCCTTGGCGCTTCTCGCACCGGGTTGCCTGGTCGCCGGAGGCGAAGCACACCGCCGGCTCTCCCAGGTGCTTGAGGTCAGCACCTCGTAGACTGCCTGGTGGAGCCCCCAGGTGATCTCACCGGTTGCCGGCGAGTCCCGGAGCGCCGACAGGGCACGGGCGAGCTCGAAGAGCCCGCCTCGATCGCAGAGCCCTGCGGCGACGATCCCCTCGCCCCACGCCTGGAGGCTCAGCTCGAACATCGCCGCTGCGTCGACGGTCGCCACAGGGAGCTCGACCACGCGTCGGAGGCGGCACTCGAGGCCGGGGACATCTCCGAGGCCGGCGAGGACCGGCCCGGCGCACATCTGCGCACCGGTAGTGGCGACGAGCGAGCTGGCGAGGCGCAGGTGAGCTTGGAGCACGGGGTGATCGGTCGAGATCCACTCGAGCTCGTCGACGACGAGGAGGCCTCCGACATTCAGCT
>JAKAQW010000199.1 GCA_021819525.1 Actinomycetes bacterium | reverse complement strand
CCTCCAAGTATATCGCTCAATTGCTAGATAAACTAGGACTTTCGGGTCGCCCGACCAGGCCTCGTGCGTCGGAGGACCGTGCGTCGGAGGACCGTGCGTCGGATCCCCGTATAATTCTGTCCTGTGCTAGAATTTACTGCATGAGCGGACTGCAGCTTGCCCACGGGCCCGAGATGGATCCCGTCGTCGGCGGCCGAAGAGGGCGTCGGAGCGCTTGGACGCCGCGGCGAGCACCGTGGAGCGCTCGGACGCCGCGGCGAGCACCGTGGCCTGCCTGCTCGAAGGCGCGGGCGATACTGCTCGAAGGCGCGGGCGATGACCGCTGAGACCGGAGCCCCGCCGACCAGGACCACCGGGTCCTGGCGGAACCGCCCGCCGGGGGTGCCCGGTGCAGTGCCGCCACCGTCGGTGCCTCTGGCGTTCCTCGCTGCGGCCTCAGCCGGCCTGGTGGCCTGCGGCGTAGCGTGGATCTGGGCTCGCAGCGCCGCTGCCGTGGACCCAGGCGCGGACCAGGTCGTCGCAGCGGTGCACTTCGGGGTGCTGGCCACCTTGGCGATGGGGCTTCTCGGCGCTACCCACCAGTTCACTCCGGTCATCACCGGCAGACCACTGCGGTCACTGGGCTTGGCCCGGGCCACGTTCGTGACCTGGCTGGCGGCGTCGTGGATGCTGCCGATCGGGATCGCCACCGAGCAGCTCGGCGTGACCGCGGCAAGCGGCGCGCTCGCGGGCGTCGCAATCGTGCTGCTGGTGGCAGACCTCACAGCGCCGCTCTCAGCGCGCGGGAAAGGCGCGCCGGTCACCGCTCTACGCTTCGCTGGGGCCGGTGCGGTGCTGACCACCTTCCTCGGCGTCGCCTTCGTCGGCGACCGTCAGGGACATTGGTTCGCGCTGCCCGGTCATGTCGACATGGCGATGGGCGTGATCGGGATGTTCGGCTGGCTCGGGATCACCTACGTCGGCGTCGCCGAGAAGCTGTGGCCGATGTTCATGCTGGCCCATCTCCCCGCAGGACGTCGCGCGGGGCGTGTCGCGGTGTGGACGATCCCGATCGGAGCGGCAGCGCTTGCCGGAGGGCTCGGATGGAGCATCCTCGGCTTGGCGTGGGCCGGGGCAGGGGTCCTCGCCGCCGGGCTCGGCGCCCACCTGGCGTCACTGTGGGCCCATGTCCAGCATCGCCGAAGGAAGACCGACCTGCACCTCGTGTTCGTGATGACCTCGGCGGCCTGGCTGCCCGTCGGGGCGGGCCTCGCCCTCGCCGGCGCGCTGGTCCTCCCGCACCGCTACGGCCTGGGTGTGGCGCTGGTGGCGGCCGCCATGGCCGCCTTCGGCGGCTGGCTGCTCGAGGCGCTGGTGGGCCACGCCCACAAGGTCGTGCCGTTCATCGTGTGGTCGGCCCTTCGCTCGCGGGGGGTCGCCACTGGCCCGTCGGGCAAGCCGCTCATGTTCGCCGACCTCTACGACCACCGTTGGGCCGCCGTCACCTACGCCACCACCACTGCCGGCGTAGCAGCGCTGTGCGTGGGTCTTGGCGCCTCGCTTCCAGCGGCGACGGCCGTAGCTGGGCTGCTGCTCGTCGTCACCGGCATCGTGGCGGCGGCCAACCTGTCGATCCGCCCGGTGCACCTGCTGAGACCAGTGCGGCTCAGCGAGGATGCGCCTGTCGCGCCCGGTGCCGTCGACGCTCCGGCTTCTCGAGGGCTCGAGCCCTGACGGCGGTGGCCCTGGGGTGACCTCGGCCATCGTGGTGCTGGCTGCGCAGATGGTCGCCACCGGCTCCGCCGGGACCAGGCCGTCACCGTGCCTGCTGGGACGAGCGAGGTGGGCTGCGCAGATGGTCGCCACCGGCGCAGCCGGCACGGTGGTGCAGGACGCGGGTGCCGCCTCCCGGCGCTTCTCGCTTCTCGAGCCTGCGTCGCTGCCCCTGTGCTCCTGGGAGGATCACCTGCAGCGGATCTCCCACCTCTCCCGGTCGGCTGCCGCAGCGGCCTCCGTGGCAATGGCCAGCGCGCCGTCGGCGTCGTCAAGGGCGCCGAGCGACGCGGAAACCGTGTGCAGCGCCGGTCTTCCCGGCGCCGTCGCTGCTGCGGACGGTCCGAGCCCGGCAAGAGCCTCGCGGTGCCATGCACGGGCTGCGTCGAGCGTGCACTGCTCGACCTCGCGCCCGGCAAGGAGCACCGGCTTCTGGAGCGCCCGAAGCTGGCTCCCCCGGTCGGTCCAGGCCGCGGCGAGCGCGCTGCCGGCCCGCCCGAGCTGGTCCACGGTCGGCTCGGACGAGCCGGGGAGGGAGACGACGAGCTCGGCGAGCGCCCGGCCATCGGCGTCGTGAACACGCCAGGCGCCCTTGGCGCCGGGCAGCGTCTCTTTGTGCATCGACCGTTTCGCCACCGGCTCGAGCGGGGCGACAGCCGAAGGCTCCCGGGCGATCGCCACGAGCTTGTAGATGAAACCGGCGGTCGGGGCACCGGAGCCGGTGACCAGACGGGTACCGACGCCGAACGCGTCGATCGGAGCCTCCGCGAGACGTTCGATGGCATGCTCGTCGAGGTCCGAGGTCGCCACGATCCGAGTGTCGCGTGCGCCGAGGTCGTCGAGGAGCTTACGAGCGGCGAACGAGCCGGTGAGGAGGTCGCCCGAGTCGAGGCGGATCGCGCCCGGCCCGGCGACACCGACCTGCCGGGCGCGCAGCACGGCTTCGGTGATCCCCGCTTCGACATCGTAGGTGTCTACGAGCAGCGTGGTGCCTGGCCCCAGCGTGTCGAGCTGGGCTGCGAAGGCGTCGCCTTCGCTGGCGTGGGCGAGGACGAACGCGTGCGCGACAGTCCCGGCGGTCGGGATGCCGTAGCGGCGGCCGGCCTCCAAGTCCGAGGTGGAGCCGAAACCCGCGAGGTAGGCAGCGCGCGCGGCGTCGACGGCCGCCTGCTCGTGCGTACGTCTCGCACCCATCTCGATCACCGGCCTACCGCGGGCTGCGAGCACCATCCGCGAGGCGGCGGCGGCGACCGCGGAGTCGAAGTTGAGGATGGACAGTACGACGGTCTCGAGCAAGACGGCCTCTCCGAAGGGTGCCTCCACGCCGAGCACCGGCGATCCAGGGAAGTAGAGCTCGCCTTCGGGGTAGGCGACGACCGTGCCCGAGAAGCGGAACCGCTCGAGCCATTGGAGCGTTCCCTCGGAGACGACGCGTCGCGCCGCGAGGAAATCGAGCTCGTCGGGCCCGAAAGAAAAGTGCCGGATCGCCTCGGCCACGCGTGCGACGCCGGCGACGACACCGTAGCGTCGCCCCTCGGGCAGCTCACGCGCGAAGACCTCGAAGTAGGCGCGGTGCCCAGCCACACCGGATCGAAGAGCAGCGTCGAGCATCGTGAGCTCGTAGTGGTCGGTGCACAACGCCGTTCGCATACAACCTCGAGGATAACGGTGCTTCCCGCCAGGCGACGCTCGAGTAGAACCGTTGGGGGCGGCCGCCCCGGCCGAGAGCGCTGCTCGACCTCATCTACGACCAAGCCGGCGTCTTGCAACACGCGAGGAGCTGGCACACCGCATTGTGGTTCAACGTGGCGAAGTCGGTCAGCTCCGCCACGCTTACCGGGCCAGGCGCCTCAGCGATGTAGCGGAACAGAGGCGGTGACGCGTCGGGTCGCCGAGCGCCCGGGCCTCACGCTGTAGCTCGCCTTCCACCGTCGCGCGCCTTCCCACAGTCGATCTTCTAGCCTTCACCGGAACAACGACCGTCGCACTCGTCGGGGGACCGTCGCGCACTCGTCGGGGGACCGTCGGTCGGCAACTCGAAGACGGGTCGAGTTGTCTGGTGGTGCCGGCGGGCTCTCAGCTGACCGGCGGGCTCGACGGAGAGCCGCTGGATCAGGACAGCCGGGAGTGCGTCTTCGCCGCGCTGTCAATGGCCGCGGCGACTTCCCCACTGGCGGCCACGAGAAGTCCCCACGGACGGCCACGAGAAGTCCGCGCGGCTGTGACCTCGGAGGCTCCTGGGTCGCAACCCGAGCGCGCCTATCCGGTCCCTCCTCGCTCGACAGAGCCCGGAAGCCTTCGCGCCGGGCGAGTCCGAGCAACAGCTCAGACCCGAATGATCTCGAGCCCGGGCACCTCGACGTAATCCTCGTCTTGGGTCACGACCGGCACACCTAGCGACATAGCCGTGGCGGCGATCCAAGAGTCGTTCACTGGCATCCGCTTTTGCATGTCCCGCAACAGGACGCGTAGGAGTGCCCAGGCCTCGGCGACGGTCTGGTCTACGGGCAGGGGATCGAGGGCCAGTGCTTCGCTCAACGTTGCCAGTCGGCGCTCACGGGTCTCGACATCCACCGCAGCCAGTACCCCGGCGCGCAGCTCGCCGACGGTTATCACCGAGATCGCCAGCTCGTCAGGCAGGCCGGACTCGGTCAAAGGGCGGCCGGACTCACGGGCGACGAAAATGCTGGTGTCGGCTATGCCGCGGCTCACCGCACGTCGTCGGTCGTGTCGGGCGCCAGCTCGCGGAGCTCTTCAGCCAGGGCGGGATCGGCTTGGCGGCCCGAAAAGCGGTGCACGAGCTCACCGCGTGAGAGCCACCGTTGACGGTGACCGATCGGCCGCAGCACGGCAACCGGTCGCCCATCGACCGTGATCACCACGTCTTCTCCTGCTTCGACCCGGCGCAGCAGGCCCCGGGTGTCGTTGCGCAGTGCGCGGGAGGCTACCTCAACCATGTTCCAAACGTAGCACACCTGCTACGAGGCCGGCGCACACGCAGCCGGGATCGCTTCACCGATGACCCGACGGAGCCAGCTCGCGCTCATCGACCGCGCCGCAGGCACTGAGTGGCCCTGGGCTTTCAGCCATTCGATGGCCGATCCGCGGTCCTTGCCGCTGTGTTGAGGATGCCCGCGGGGAGCTGCGCTGCGAGTCGCCGTGCGCGGACGGTCACCGGCCGACCACGTCCTATGGGGCGACAAGTCGAACGCGTGGTCGAAGTGGTACGAGGTGAACGTCCCGATCACCGATGAGCGCTACGACGCCCACCTCAGAGGGCTGAACGCCGAGCAAGGCCAGCCGAGGGAAAGAAGCCGGAGGAGCAGACGATGAGTGCACGAGACTGGGAGAAGCGGGTCCTTGCGGCCAAGGGCGCCGAGGAACGAGTGGCCGAGATCGAACAGGAGCTCCTTCTCGCCAGCCGGCTCACGGCGTTGCGTGAAGGCGCTGGGTCAGCCAGCGCGAGCTCGCGAAGCGCCTGGGCGTCTCCCAGCCACGCGTCGCCGCCATCGAACGCTCGCACAACGTGACGATCGAGGTACTCGAACAGTACGTCGAGGCGCTCGGCGCAAAGCTCGGGGTGAACGTCGTGAAGGGCCGCCGCGAGACCCCGCTGCTGGGCGCGAAGGACGAGGCTGCCAAATCAGCCTGACCGGTGTCCCATGCTGCCCCCCTCTCTGTCATGACTCGTGTTGCCAGGCGCGGCGGCGATCGGGTTGATCGCCTTGGCGATCCCGAGCTCCTCCGCTTTTGCCACGAGGCGCTGTGGCACTCGGCAGGCTGCACTATCCCATACCGCTCATCGAAAGCGCCCCGCTATCGCGACCATCACGTGCCCTCCAACCCCGGAAAGTCGCGCGTGTCACCCGCCACCATCATGGGACCACCCTTCCGCCACGAGTCTGGGACCACCTCGTCCCCGTTCGTGCCGGCCGACACTGATGCTGCCGGGTCGGATCCTCGACGTCAAGCAGCCTGGGTGCGCGGCGCCGGGCTATGACCAGGACGCCGCCCGCGCCTACCTCGACGCCCAGGCGAAGCTCGCCCAGCCCAGGGCGCAGGCAGCGGCGATCGACCGCAAGTGGCGTGACGAGCAGGTGGATGAGGCCGATGCTGCGTAGCGCTACCGGGGTATCCCCCCGCCGCACCTTCTTGTGGGAACGGTGTGCGGCTTTTTGTGGGAAGACCTCCTTGGCAGCCCCAACGGGATTCGAACCCGTGTCTCCACCTTGAGAGGGTGGTGTCCTTGGCCACTAGACGATGGGGCCGGGTGCGCAGCACTCCGAGTCTACTGGACAGCAGAAGCGCCTGTCACGCTGGTCTTTGTCCCAGGTGGGCAGCGGATGGACTCGCTTCGCCACGGGCCGGGCACTGGTTTTGGCCGATCCTGGCCTACGCTTCTCCGATCTGCTGGAACGCGTTCGCGCTGTCGTGTTTTTGGCCGACCGGACGGGCACAGGCTCACTCTCCACATTCGCGTGCGTGGAGACGAGTGAGCGACACCCTCCCTTCGATCAGCGTGGGGTTCTCGAACGGCCGCTCCCTTTGCGTAGAGTGGGTTCTATGGCTCGGCGCGCCGCCTGCAGCCAAAGTGGGCAGACGCACCCGAACAGCGCCCAAACAGAGGGGGCCTTCCGTGGCACGCCAGAAGGTCGTCCGGTTCCCGGTCGTGCTCACGTACCACGTCTTCGAGAAGCTCCGGTCGGTCGACATGACCCTGGCCGAGCTC
>JAKAQW010000198.1 GCA_021819525.1 Actinomycetes bacterium | reverse complement strand
CGGCATCGCGTCCGGTGCCCGAGAGGCGCTTCCCTGGCTGACACGCTTCTACTTCGGCGACGAGGAGGCTCCGGGCGAGCACGCCGGGGGAACGACCGGCGGGGGAACGACCGGCGGGGGAACGACGAGCCCGGGCGCCAGCGACGCCGCCAGCGACACGCGGGGCTTCGGCGACAGCGCGCCTGGCGCGAGGCGGCCGGCTGGCGGCCTCGGCCTGGGGCTCAAGGCGCTGGTGGCCGAGCACCTGGGGGGGATCGACGCCCGTGAGGTGAACTCCATCCCCATCGGCACCGACGACCAGGGCCGGGACGTGGTGGCCCGGGTGGGCCGCTACGGGCCGTACCTGCAGCGCGGCGAGGACCGGGCGTCGATCCCCGACGACATCGCCCCCGACGAGCTCACCCTCGAGCGGGCCACCGAGCTGCTCGACGCGCCCAGCGGGGACCGCACCGTGGGGGTCGACCCCGATAGCGGCCTGGCGGTGCTGGTGCGTGCCGGGCGCTACGGCCCCTACGTCCAGCTCGGTGAGGTCACCGACGGCACCGAGAAGCCGAGGACCGCCTCGCTGTTCAAGACCATGTCGCCCGACAGCGTCACCTTGGAGCAGGCTCTCGAGCTGCTGAGGCTGCCGCGCGCGGTGGGGGTGGATCCCGCGGACGGCACCGAGATCGTGGCCGCGAACGGCCGCTTCGGGCCGTACCTGAAGAAAGGGAGCGACACCCGCAGCCTCGCCAGCGAGGAGCAGCTGCTCACGATCACCGTCGAGGAGGCCCTGGCCGTCTTCGCCCAGCCGAAGACCCGCCGGGGCCGCGCCGCAGCTGCCCCGCTCAAAGATCTCGGGGCCGACCCGGTGACCGGCGAGCCCATGGTGCTTCGCGAAGGCCGCTTCGGGCCCTATGTCACCGACGGCACCACGAACGCCTCCCTGCGCCGTGGCGACGACCCCGACACCCTGAGCGCCGAGCGCGCCGCCGAGCTGCTCGCGGACCGCCGGGCGGCCGGACCGCCGGCCAAGCGGGGTCGCGCCACGAAGAAAGCCGTGACGAAGAAGACGGGCGCCGCGAAGGCCGCCGCGAGGAAGGCGGCGCCGGCGAGGAAGGCGGCTGGGACCAGGAAGGCTCCGGCGAGGAAGGCGGCTGGGACCAGGAAGGCGGCTGGGGCGAGAACGGCCGCAGCGGCGAAGAAGGCGTCCCCGGCGACGAAAGCCGCTGGGACCAGGAAGACCGCTGCGAAGAAGGCGGCTCCGGCGACGCCAGCTGATGCATCGAAGGCCGCCGCCACGAAGCCGGCTGGCACCACGGCGCCCGGCGCCGAGCCCGGAGCGTGAGACGGGCGCCGCGGGGCACCGGGCGGCTGATCGCCTTGGAGGGTGTCGACGGCTGCGGCAAGAGCACCCAAGCCCGCCTTCTGGCCCAGGCGCTCGGGGTGCCGGTCACCGGAGAGCCCGGCGGCACCCCCGTGGGCCGCTCCCTGCGCACGGTGCTGCTCGACCCGGCGCTGCCCGAGGTGTCGCCGAGAACCGAGGCACTGCTCATGGCGGCGGATCGTGCCGAGCACGTGGCTCGGGTGCTCGGCCCCGCGCTCGAGGCGGGGCAGTGGGTGGTGACCGACCGCTACAGCGGATCCACGCTGGCCTACCAGGGCTTCGGCCGTGGCCTCGACGTCGGCGAGCTCGAGTGGCTGGTGAGCTGGGCGGCCGGGGGGCTCGAGGCCGACCTGAACGTGCTCGTCGACGTGGATCTGGCCCTGGCGACCGAGCGGATGGCTGGGCGAGGCGACCGCCCCCAGCCCCCGGCCCCGGCCCCGGCCAGCGACCGCCGCCCGGCGGGCGCGGCGGTTCCAGCAGCAGGCTCCGGGCGGCCGCGGCGGCCCCAGGTCCGTGCCGAGCGCCTGGATCGCATGGACCGCCTCGACGACGGCTTCCGTCGCGCGGTGCGCCAGGGGTTTCTCGCCTTGGCCGACGCCGATCCGATCCGGTGGGTGGTGGTGGACGGGGCTGGCCCGGTCGACCAGGTGGCCCGGGCGGTGCGCCAGGCGGTGACCGATCGTCTCGGGGATCCGCCCGGGGGGTGGCGGCGATGAGCGGCTCCGTGGGCGGATCTGCCGTGGACCCGGCGACGGCGAGCGACCCCGTCGATCCGGCGGTGCCCTCGGTCGCTGGTCGTGGTGCTCGTGGGGCTGACGAGACCCCGGCGCCCGTCGCGCCCGGCGAGGCGCGCCCGGCGCGCTCGCTGTTCGCATCCGTGGTCGGCCAGGACGGCGCGATCGAGGCCCTGCGCGCGGCGGCGCGGCGCCCGGTGCACGCCTACTTGGTGGTCGGCCCGGCCGACACCGGCGCCGTCGACCTGGTCCGGGGTTTCGCGGCCGCGTTGCTGTGCCCCGAGGGGGGGTGCGCAGAGTGCCACACCTGTCGCCGGGCGCTCGAGGGCACTCACCCCGACCTGGTTGAAGTGGTCCACCAAGGCGTGTCGCTCGGGGCGGAGGAGGCCCGTGGTGTGGTCGCTGCCGCGGCACGCCGGCCTCTCGAGGCACGGCGCCAGGTGCTGGTGGTCCCCGACGTCGACCAGGCCCTGGGCGTGGTGCCGACGCTGCTCAAGACCGTGGAGGAGCCCCCTGCGTCCACCGTGGTGGTGCTCGTGGCAGAGACCGTGCCCCCGGGGCTCGCCACCCTCGCGAGCCGCTGCGCCCGCATCGAGCTGCGAAGCGTGCCCGACGAGGTGGTGGCAGCCTGGCTCGAGGGGCTGGGGTTCGCCCCCGAGGTGGCCGCGGAGGCAGCTCGGGCGGCCGGCGGGCGTCCGGTCCGGGCTCGGCTGCTCGCAGCTGACCCGGCGCTCTCGGCTCGACGCGCGGCGTGGCGGGCGGTGCCGGCGCGCCTCGACGGCACCGGGGCGACGGCTGTGGCGCTCGCTGGCGAGCTGCTGGGCGCGCTGGACGAAGCGGTAGCAGTCCTCGCGGCCGCGCAGCAGGCCGAGGCCGAGGCGCTCGGCACCCAGGCCAAAGCCATGGGGGAGCGCGCCGCGCCCGCGTCGAAGGCGCTGGCGGACACCCACCGCCGCCAGCAGCGCCGCTGGCGGACCGAGGAGCTGCGAGGCGGTCTCGGGGTGCTGGCCGCCGCCTACCGGGACCAGGTGGTAGCGGCCCGGGCGGACACCCCCGGCGCGCTGTCGGCCGCCCGCCGGGCGCAGGCGGCCATGGCCCTGGTGGAAGAGGCCGCCAGGGTCTTGGTCCGCAACCCGAACGAGGCGCTGCTGCTCCAGGCGCTGCTGGTGCGCCTCGGGCGCCCGGCGTGAGCCGCGGAGCACCCGGGCACCTCGGCTCCTGGGCACCTGGGCCTGGGGACCTGTTGCCCGCGGCGGCGGGCGCCCACGAGCGACGCGCTCTGCAGATGCTTCAACCGCCGCCCAGCTTGGCGGCGGGCGGGGAGCGGCGCCAAGCCAGGGCCATCGGGGCGTCCATGGTGGCCCGAGGCTGCGACAGCGCCCGGGGAGCAGGTACAGTGCTGGGCCACGCCTGGGTAGCTCAGTGGTAGAGCAGCGCACTCGTAATGCGCAGGCCGTGGGTTCAATCCCCACCCCAGGCTCCGACAAACATCCAGCTAGACAGGTTTTTGCGCCGGAGGCCGGGTCCTGGGGGCCGGGGACAGCGACTGGGGGCGCACCGGGAACGTCGCTCAACAGGTGGGCCGCAATCTGGTCAGCTCATTTGTTGGCAGGCTGGGGACTGTCAGTACGTCAGGAGAGCTAGCGGTACCACTCCGATGCCGTCGGGTCGGCGGTACGCATAGGAGCCCGCGGTGATGACGATGGAGTCGATCAGGTCATCACCGACCTGCTCTGCGAGCCAGTGAAGATGGCGTACGTCGCGATCGCTTGGGACCCCGACCAGTTTCACTTCGATGGCGATGACTCGCCCATCTCGACGTTCCACGATGAGGTCGATCTCGTGGTCGCCGTTCTTTGTCCGCAGGTGGCTCACCCGAGCACGGGCGAGTTGCGCGAAGACTCGCACAGAGAGCACGGTGAGCGATTCGAAGAAGGCGCCCAGCAGTGTGCCGTCACGCACGATCGGCGGTCTCGCTGATGTCGCCGACAGTAACGCTCCGACGTCGACGCCGAGCAGGCTGGCCGCGAGGGCTGGATCGGCGAGGTGGTGCTTGGGTGGGCCGGTTAGACGGGAGATCGGGTTACGGGTGGGAGTCCACGCGGGGACCGGGTCGACCACGAACAGGCGCTCCAGGGTGTCTCGGTACGGTTGGGTTGTTGTCCTCGCTGGCTTGTCCCCCTGGTCTCCGGTGGCGGCATCGCGGATTGTCTCGAGTGTGGCCGTGGTGGCGGTGGCCGCCGCGTAAGCGGTCATCCAGCGCCTCAGGGTCTCGGGGCGGCGCACGAGTTGGCCCAGCTCCTCGAAGTCGCGCTCGACGATCCGTGCCGTGTAGCTGTCGAGGAAGTCGGCGACTCCGCGCACGCTCAAACTCCTTGCGGCCGGAAACCCCGAAGCGACGATCTCGTGCGCGTACTGCTCCATGGCCACCTCGCTGTGGCCGGCCAGTGGGGCCCGGTTTCCCCTCAGGAGGTCCCCCAGGCTGACCGTCGGCTCCGCGACGCCCCGCTCGGGCAGGGTCATCGGCCGCATGCGCAGGCTGATGATCCGTCCTGCCCCCGAGTGCGCACCGCGCTGGCTTGCCGAGCCAGCCAGGAGATAGGCGCCCGGTGGCACCCCGCTGTCGACTGCTCGACGTACGACGTCCCACGTAGCGGGGACTCGCTGCCACTCATCGATGAGGACCGGCGGGGCACCGGAGAGCACGACGGCGGGATCGGCACCTGCGATCGCTCCGGCCGGGCCGTCGAGGAGATGCTCGGTGCTGGCCCGCCGTCGTGCTGTCTCGGTCTTGCCCACACCCTTGGGCCCCTCGATGGCCACGGCGGCGAACTCCGACATGATCTGGTCGAGCTCGATGTCCAAGACGCGCGGTCGATAGGAGCGGGGGCGCCCATGAGATCGTCGAGGAGGACCATCCACACCCCAAGGCTACACCTGGACGACAGGCTGCGCTACATGAAGACAGACTCCTGCGCTACATATAGACAAGGACTCTGGCGCCGACCGGACAGACGAACGCCCCAGAATGCTCCTTCATCACGCCCCAACATCGCGCCGGAAGAACCATCCCTGATCGCCGGAAAGGAGGGACATTGCACGAACCGAGCGAGGGGAGGTCGCTGGCTTTCGTCGAGGCTGGCCGAGAGGCCAGGCCCATACGATCTGCTTCGCCGATTGTACGATGACTGAGTGGACGCCGATTGCGCCAACGTGTCCACCTCGTCGGATAGAGGCCTCACGTGGTGAGGTCGAGCGGGGCGACACGGAGGTGTGCCGCCCTGGCTCCAGCGTGTAGCCGCCCGTCCCAGACAGCGAAGACGAGATCGGGATCGCCGACGACGAGCGCGCTGGCGAGATGCACGGCGTCAGCGCCCCGAAGTCCATGGGCGCGGGCAAGTTCGCCTGCGCGACGCTCGACTGGTGCCGTCAACTCGACAGGTCGCATCTCGGCCCAGTGGTCGTCCCACGCCCGTTCGGCCGAGACCAAGTCGGTCTTGTCGAGATCGTGGTTGCGCCCGGCTCCCGCAAGGGCCGCGCACACCTCGGGATAGGCGAGGCGGCTCGAGAGGGCGGCGTCACAGCCATCCCACATGGCGGCCACCAGATCGCTGCCGTTCTCTTCGACGACCAGCTTCACCAAGGCGCTCGAGTCGAAGTAGACGAGGGCCACAGCTAGCGCCGCTGGTGGCTGACCAGGGCGGAGACCGGGTGGCGAGGACGTGGCCGTCGTCGACCGGTTACAGGTGTTCGCTGCGCACGCTCTGGGCGCGCGATCACACCCTCAGCGGCCAAGCGCTCGAGGGTGGCGGTCGTGGTGACGCCCAACAGGCGAGCGACGGGAACTCCACGCTCGGTGACGACCACTTCCTCGCCTTCTCTGGCTCGTGCCAACCACTCGCTCAAGTGTGCTCTGAGGTCGCTGACCGCGACGTCCATCCCTCCAGCGTACAACTAGAGCCCGAGCCCGAGTGAAGGCCCGCCGTTGCTCTGTAGCGGCGGCGGCGAGCGCAGAGGGCGTCCATGATGGCCTCCCACCGGGCTTCATGGTCCTCGGCATCCTGGACGACTATTCCGGCGTATTCGCCTACCTGTTCCGGAGTTTTCGTCCACCCCGGTCGTGAGCAGGTGTAGCGGCTGGCGTTGCGGGGATGCCGCGTCGCCCATTTACGTAATGCGCAGGCCGTGGGTGCAATCCCCACCCCAGGCTCCCTCCGTCGCCACCGGGCTCGCGCCGGTGGTCAGCTCAGGCGGTGGTCAGCTCAGCCGGCGAGAGCGAGACGGTAAACGGCTCGCTGACATCCTCCCCACGGCTAAAGCCGGGGGGTTCCCCTTGCACTACGCCGCTGCCGATGGCGGTTGCCCGCCAGCGGCTCTAGGCGAAGCTGAGCCCGTCTCCGGGTTGCCGGAGTCGTCGCTTGA
>JAKAQW010000197.1 GCA_021819525.1 Actinomycetes bacterium | reverse complement strand
GGTGGCTGCCGTCGCAGCCCAAGACGGTCAGGGTCAACATGGCGCGCCACCGGCCGGGGTGGTTGGGGTGGTTGGGGTGGTTGGGGTGGTTGGGGTGGTTGGGGTGGTTGGGGTGGTTGGGGTGGTGGCCTCGCCGACGACGCGGGACACCGCCTCGGCGAACGCGGCGGAGCGCTCCACGTACGTGCCCTCCTCGCTCGGGGTCGGAGCGCCGGGAGAGAACAGCACCACCCCGCACGTGCCGACCAAGGACACCGCCTGCTCGACCGCCTCTTCGACCGTGACCGCCATGACCACACGCGGCACCCTGGTGCCTCGCGATGCCGCTGCCGCCAGCTCGTCGGCCAGGCGTGCGCCGGCCGGTCCGAGCGCCACCACCGACACCGACGAAGCCAAGGCCACCAGCTCGGCCACCAGCGCCTCGAACGACACACCGCGATCTGCTCCGCCGGCGAGCAGGCAGATGCGGCGACCGGCGAAGGTCTGCAGCGCTGCTACCGTGCCAGCGGGGTTCGAAGCCAGGGTGTCGTCGACGAGCTCCACGCCGCGGGCCACCGCCACCGTGCGCAGCCGGCTCGGCAGCGGCGCCGCAGTGGCGAGGACTCGAGCCAACGCCTCGGCCGGTGGGACCACGCCGGTGACGGCCTGAGCGGCACTGAGCGCTCCGCACAAGTTGACCAGGTTGTGCCGGCCCCGCAGCTGGAAGCCCGTACGCGCCAGGATCTCGACGTCGCCGTAGGCGATGCCCTCGACCATCACCGCCCCCGACCCTCCCTCGTCACCATCACCGCTTGGGAGCAGCCCGATCGGCGAGCAGGCCGCGCCGTAGCCCACCCGTCCGGCCAGCGCGCCGGTAGCCGCCCACGAGGGCGGATCGGTGGCATTCACCGCCACCACCATGCCCGGTCGGTGGGCGAAGAGGTTCAGCTTGTCGGCCACGTAGCGTTCGTAGCTCCCGTGCCACTGCAGGTGGTCGGGGGCGAGCAAGGTCAGGACCCCGACCGGGGGGGACACGGTCAGCTCCGCGGCCTGATAGCTCGACACCTCCACCACGTAGGCGTCGACCGGCAGTGCGTCGGGGGCATAGAGCTCGGCCAACGGCCTGCCCATGTTCCCCGCCACCGCCACCCGGCGCCCCGACGCCTCGAGGGCGGCTGCGACGAGCAGCGCCGTGGTGGTCTTGCCTTTCGACCCGGTGATCGCCACCACCTGCTCGTCGCCGAAGTCCTCGAACCACAGCGCCGTCATCGTGGTGACCCAGCTGCCGCGTGCCGCCGCGGCAGCGAGCTCGGGGCGGTACCGGGACACCCCCGGGGAGTGCAGCACCACGTCGAAGTCCCCGTCGGCCACCACGGTGGGAGCCAGCACGGCGCTTGGCAATGACGCCTCGAGCTGCCCCGTCCGAGCACCTTCGGCCCGGTCGTCGACCACGGTGACCTCGGCACCATGAGCCCTGGCCAGAGCGACGGCCGCCGTGCCCTCGGCCCCCCTGCCCCACACCGCGACCCGGGCATCGGCGAGCCGTGCCACCCCTCGACGGGGCAACGGCCTCATCTGCCTGCGCCGGCGACCGGCCCGATCTTTTCGCGACGACTACCCTCGGTGGGCAGGTCACAGCCCACGGTGGCTCTTACCTCGTCGAGGAGCCGACTGGCCGGGTCGTCCTCGTCACCCGCAGCCTCTGGAGCGTCCACCTCGTCGAGGAGCCGACTGGCCGGGTCGTCTGGCTCGTCTGGCTCGTCTGGCTCGTCCGCCGCACCAGCGAGTGCCCGCCGGCTCGCGCCGGCCCCTCCAGATGTGGAGCCCGGTGCCGCGCCACCTGGGGCCCCTGGATCGGCCCGAGAGCGGAGGCGGGTGACGACCGGCGCCAGGGCCTGGACCACCGCCGCGTGGCGCCACGGGCCACGGTGGGCCAGACGATCGAACGCCACCAGCGACTCGGCTCGGGTGCCGACGCACTCGAAGGGCTTGCGATCTTCCTCCAACAGGTCTCGGAACCCGTCCACCTGCTCGGGGTCGCCCAGCAGATCACGCCCGAAGATGGGCACCAGCTGGTCGGGATCCATAGCGGTGGCCAACGCCAGGAACACGAAGCGGCACTTGGGGCACTGCCCGCACCAGCGATCGCTCCCGCAGCGGGTGAAGGCCCGGTTGCAGCTGAGGAACGCCCGGTGGTACTGGGGCAGGGCGGCGAAGCAGCGGGCGATGGCCAGCTCGCCCACGCCGCGCAGCGCCGAGCGGTAGTGCACGCCCGTACCGACACTGGCAGCCAGCACCCGAGCCAGCGACGCCTCGAACTCGCTCGACTTCGACCACTGGTGGTTCACCGTCACCGCCGGCTCCCCGGGATCGTCCCCGGCGACGGTGCGCGTCGGCTCGTCGGCAGATCCTTCGAGGGCCATGACGGTGGTGTCGTAGCCGACCCGGAACCCGGCTGCCACCGAGATGAGCGACACGATGGCCGTGATCGGCACGTGGCCGTTGCGCGCGCCTGCAGCGTTCAGCTCGAAGAGCACCGGGTCGATCCTCCGACGCACCACCGTAAGCGCCAACCCGGCGGCCTCGGCCACTCGCCTGGCAGCGGGATGCCCGTTCACCGACACCAGCACGGGATCCTGCGAGCGCAACGCCTCGACCACTACAGCGGAGTCCTTGCCTCCCCCGATCGGCACCCCGAGGCGGGCTGGAGGGAACGCCATCGAGGATCGCGCCGTGGCCTCGGTCGAGCCCTGGAGCAGCTCGGGAGCGTCGATCGTGATCCGGCGTTCCAGCGGCAGACCGTTGTGCCAGGCCAGCTCCCGCAGCCCCTTGTCGTACAGGTCGAGGCAAAATTCGCGCTCGATGGCACTGAGCGAACCCGTCTCCACCACCAGGCGGGGACACATCGCCGCCTTGTAGTAGCTGGTACCGGCTGCCAGGTGCAGCAGGCGGGCCACCCGGATGAACCCTGCGTCGAGACGGTCGTCGTCGACCAGGCGCGACCCGAGCTCCACCCGTTCGCAGAACGAGACGGTGTCGTCGAGGGCGTAGCACAGCTCCACGACACCAGACTCGGCATCCACCCGCAGATCGGTGAAGCGGAACCGTTCGACGGCCTCTGGTCGGAAGGCGGCGACGCTCCGGCTGGTGTCGGCCACGACGGTCAAAAATAGATGGTCCGCTTGGCCCGGTCCACCACCACGTCGAGGTCGTCTGTCCATGCGCCGGTCGACAGGTACTTCCACCCGCCGTCGGCAGACACGATGGCCACCACGCCGCTGTCGATGGCCTCGGCGCAGCGCGCCGCACCCGCCATGGCCGCGCCGGTGGAGATCCCGGCAAATATCCCCACCTCGGCCAGCCGCCGAGTCCACTCGATGGACTGGCGGGGCTCGATCATCGTCTTGCGGTCCAACAGCCGCTCGCCGCCCAGCTCGGTGAAGATCGGGGGGATGTAGCCGTCGTCGAGGCTCCTCAGCCCGTCGACCAGCTCCCCCGCCGGCGGCTCCACCGCCCACACCTGCACGTTCGGGTTGCGCTCCTTCAGAAAGCGACCGACGCCGAGCAGGGTGCCCGAGGTGCCCAGGCCAGCCACGAAGTGTGTCACCTCGGGGCAGTCCCGCCACAGCTCGGGCCCGGTCCCCTCGTAGTGCGCCTTCGGGTTCGCCCGGTTCGCGTACTGGTAGAGGTACACCCATTCCGGGTGCTCCTCATGGATCCGGTTCGCGAGGCGGACCGCGCCGTTGGACCCCTCGGCGCCGGGCGACTCGATGATCTCGGCGCCCCACACCCCGAGCAGCTGGCGACGTTCCACCGACACGTTCTCGGGCAGGACCACCTTCAAGTGGTACCCCTTCACCCGCGCCACCAGAGCCAGGCCGATCCCGGTGTTCCCCGACGAGGGCTCGACCAAGGTGTCCCCCGCCCGGAGCTGGCCGTCTTTCTCTGCTTCTTCGACCATGGCGAGCGCGATCCGGTCCTTGACCGACCCGCCGGGGTTCTGTCCCTCCAGCTTGACCAGTATCCGGACGCGTGGGTTCGGGCTCAGCTCGCTCACCTCCACCAGGGGGGTGTTGCCGACCAGCTCGAGCACGTTGCCGAAGATCGCCATCAGATCCCTCCGACGAGGGTCGTGCCGTCACCGGACTGTGGTCGATCGGGTTCGACAGGCCCTCGAGGCGGCCGTCGGGCAAGGCCGCTCGGAGCCTGGAGTTGCGGGCCGATGGAGCTGCTGGCTTCAGTCATCAGAGAGGTCACGGGATCGGGCTCCTCGTGTCGAAGGCTTCGTCGAAGACGACGCCATGAAGGGCAGGAGGCGTACCGGCACGAGCCGTCGACGCCGGCTCAACCGCCTGCCACGGCAGGCAGGATCGACACCGTGTCGTCCAGCGCCACCTTGGTGTCGAGCTTGTCGAGGTAGCGGACGTCGTCGTCGTTCACATAGACGTTCACGAACCGATGCAGCTCGCCGTCGTCCGTGAGCACCTGGCCGGCCATGGCCGGGTAGCTGGCCACCAGCTGGCGCAAGACGTCACCGATGGTGGCACCTTCCACAGTGACAGACGAGCTACCCCCCGCGGCGCTGCGCAGGACGGTCGGTAAGCGGACTTCGGGCACGAGAACCCTCCCTGGCCTGGAGCGGACATCGCGGCATGGGCGGCGGTGACCGGTGTGATCGGTAGCAGATGCGAATGTTGATGTTCCAGGTCAGTATTCTACCGGGTCGATCCGGCGGACCGTCCTCATTGGCCACCGCCGGTCGTCGCACTGGCCACCGCGTCGACCACCACCACCGGCTCTTCGGCCACCGTGCCGGCCACGATACGGTACGAGCGGACTACCGGGTGGGTGTCTCGAAGCGACACCAGCACGTAGTGCCAGCTGGGATCGGGGGCTTGGTCGACGTCGGTGGGCGACGGATGGGCATCGGTGTGGGTGTGGGAGTGGAAGACGCCGATGATCGACTCGCCGCGTGCTTCGGCCTTGCGATCGGCTCGCAGGTGGTCGACGGGGGCCACCGTGTAGATGCGCGCTGAAGCCGCCGCGTTCGTCGTCGGGTAGCAGCTCCGAGCCACCCCTCGTTCTCCGTCGCCTCCGAGCAGACCGCACCCTTCGTCGGGGTAGGCCGCGAGGCAGTGCGCCACCATGGCAGACCAGATGGCGGGGGTGATCTGCAACGCCTCTGCCCCTGGACACCGCATGGGAGCCGAGGCGTCCACCGGCGGAGGGCCGGCAGACGCAGAACCGGCCGGCACACCAGTCGAAGAAGCACCTGCCGGCGCGGCGGCAGGGTCGCTGGCGAGCTGGTCACGGGGCGGATGACTGGCGGCATCGGTCATGGCAACCGGTACGGTACCGCTACCATCGTGGCCATGGCAGCCAAGGGACCGGGTCGGCGCGGGCCCCGGACCCGGGCGATCGACGACGACCGCATCCGCCAGGTGGCGCGCAACCGCCGGGCCCGCCACGAGTACGACATCCTCGAGACGCTCGAATGCGGGCTGGCCCTCCAGGGCAGCGAGGTGAAGAGCCTGCGGGCGGGGCGGATCTCCCTGCAAGACGCCTACGCCCGGATCGACGACGGTGAGCTGTGGCTCCTCGGTGTCCACATCGCGCCCTACGACCATGCCTCGGGGTTCGGCGCACACGACCCGGACCGTCGCCGGAAGCTCTTGGCGCACCGGGGGCAGATCGACGAGCTGATGGGGCGGACCCAGCAGCAGTCGCTCACCTTGGTGCCGCTGTCGGTGTACTTCAAGGACGGCCGCGCCAAAGTGGAGCTGGCACTGGCCCGAGGCCGGCGCACCTACGACAAGCGCCATGCCATCGCCGAACGAGACGTGGCTCGGGAGGCAGCCCGAGACATGGCCCGGGCGGCAGCCTGGTCGGCGGGTCGCTCCTCGCGCCACCTCGACGGCGCCTGAGGCAGGATCGCCGGCCTGCGGCAGGATCGCCGGCCTGCGGCAGGATCGCCGGCCTGAGGCCACTGGAAGCTCGGCGACGCAGCCGGCCGCGTCCGGCAGGCTCACACACCGACGCCACCGGAGCCAACCCTGGCGAAGCCTGAGCTCGCAGGGCCCGTGAGGTGGCCACGTCGTCGAGCACCCGGGGACCGTCCGGGCGCCCCGCGGGAACCCCGCCGACGAGACCCAGGTGGCTCGGGTGCGAGGTGGTCAGAGACATGGCCATGCTCGAGCGCAACATGGTGTTGCGCCCACTCGAGGAAGCAGCGAGCCCAGATGTCCCCACGCTCCGTGGTTGCGTGGTAGCTGGTCCCCCTCCGGCGCTGGCCCAGCCCGGGTGCCCTGTCACTGCGAGCCGACAGCCTGCCCACTGCGAGCTGGCGGCTAGACTTGGACGACGGGACACCGTGTCCCACCACCAAGGGGGTGATCGGTTTCGACTTCGGTCGTCGATGCAGGAGAAGCGAGCCGTGGTCTCCGGAGCCACGTAAAAGAGCCGGAACCAAAAACAAACGCCAAGCCTCAGCTGGCAATGGCTGCCTGAGTCAGGTAGCTCGTTCGTCCGGCCCCGGTCCTACGGGTCGGTAGC